>JAPDKE010000050.1 GCA_029258725.1 bacterium
GGGCGGTTATGCTTTCGGTTCCGAGTTTCTCATGGAGACCGAATCTCTTTCTGAATTCCTCTCTCTTTTTTATAAAATCAATAAACTCGTGTACCTCTTTCCATGTACGCTCGGGAAGAAAAACAGAGGAAAGAGAAACCCGCGGGACTGCTTTCCTTTCTTCTGTTTCCTCAACCTTCCTCTCTGGAAATTTCACCTCTATAATTTTATGCATGAGTTCGCATGGAACCTCCACCATGGGATAGATATCTCTCATGCGTCTGTAGCGGAAATAACCTCCTGCATCCTCCACGAACGTCACTATTCCTGAACGCACAAGTTTTGAATCCCTGTCCAGATATTTCACCTTTCCGATGGATTCACCATTTCTCCAGAGAAGGTTGAGCACATCGGGAATCCTCAGCATGTTTTCTCCATGAACATATCCATAAGCCAGAAGGGTAAGCAGTATTGCCTTCTCATCCCTTGAGAGTTTGTGTTTCCTTGCAAGAACAAAGAGGGGCTCCCTGGAACGGCGGAAGGCATTTGCATAACGAGTCAGAATTTTCTCCCAGTTTACTTCCTCCACCCTTCTCCACCTTCTCAAACGCAAGGGTTCCATGGATGCCACAACCTTCTCATACCATTCTTTTAAAAGTTTTTCGGTTATCTTCATCTTTTTCCTCCTTTTTCAACCAGTTGAGCATAAATTATGTGGCTTACGGGAAGATAAAAGGGATGGGAGCCATTGTTTTCCACAGCATATCCCTCAATTACAAATCCATCTCCGTTCTCATCCATGAATATCTCATGAACATGCATGACATACTCCCTGCCATTTGAAAGGACGATTCTCACAGGAACAAAATCCTCACACGCCATATTGAGCGTTAAGAGAACATCATAATTCACATCCTTGAGTGAAATTGATGTAAACCCCTCCAGCTGGACTCCCATATCCGCAAGTATTTCCTCAATTATATCTCCTATCTCGGTTCCCCTCAATTCCTCCTGTGCAATTTTGAGAGCCTCTATTCTCTCGCGAGTAAAAAGAATCTCACAGGGAACACTGCGATTGCTTCCAGGAATATAATATCTTCCGTCCCTGTCCTTTTCAAGATGCACCCTCCTTTTTATTATATCGAGATACCTCCGGGCAGTTCTCTCACTCCTGTCAAACCTTGCTGCAATCTCCTGCGTGGAATACCTCTCTCCCCGGAAGAAATCCAGGAGCAAATCATAGATGTCCCAGAAGAGGTCAATAAAATGGGATTTCTCTTTCATAAACTCACCTCCTTTCTTTTTGAGTTTCTATTTTTAATATAACAACTTTTTATAATTTCGCAACCCAGAAAAAACATTTTTATGCATTTTTTTATTCCAGAAAAGCATATTTTGGGGCTTATCTTTAAAAATTTTGACATTTAATGACCGAACTTTATCAGGATTTGGAGATTTAAAAGGGGGCGTGGAGCCCCCGGAATTTTTACAGTTCTTCCTTTACATCGTGAATCAGGGTGTATCCCTTGAGGGTTTCGCCTGTGGAGGTATAGAAGTTAACTCCCACGTAAACCTTCTGTTCACATATCATTGACCCGTAGGCAAAACCCCTGAGCATGAGCCCGAGAAGGTATGGGTTCTGCACTGCCTGTTCTATCTTTTTCTGCATTTCATCCGAGGTGAAGTAGTTCTTTGCCTTTCTGTAAAGACCCTCTCCAGCCTTTCCCCATGGATAGCACAGAACCTTCTTCCCCTCCAGTTTTCCCCTCACAAAGTCCTCTTTCCTTATCTTCCTTCTTTCCTTATAATAAAACGTATCAACCTGCATTATCGGGAATGCCTCACTCCCTGCTGCTCCTATGGAGGCATGGGTGTAAACCTTGAGGTGCAGGTAAACATAAAAGAGTGCCTCTCCATCTGCTCTGGTCGGTCTTCCGAGGGAATCAACCAGGACAAAGTTGCACACAAGGTCTCCCTTATCGTTTTTTGCAACAACCCTGAGTTCCTCAGGTGGGAGTTCCCTTGCACAGCCAAAGAGAAGGATAAGGAAGGGCAAAAGTTTTCTCATGCTTCACCTCCTTTCTGGATGAATTTAACATCCTTTTCGGGCAATTTGCGTCCGGTGGGGGATTTTTCTGGAAATTATTTAAATCTTGCAAGAGTTTGATATTGATGTTATAATTTGAATGCGATGGTAAAAAACCGGGAAGAACTGCTGAAACTACTGGAAAAACACATGGTAGAATTTAAGAAATTCGGGGTGAATAACCTTGGCATCTTTGGTTCATTTGCAAAAGGAAACCCCGGAGACAATAGTGATGTGGACATTCTGGTAGAATTTCAGCCGGGTAAGAAGACTTTTATAAACTTCATGCACCTGGCGTTCTATCTGGAAGGATTGCTGGAGAGAAAGGTTGAACTTGTAACCCCTGAAAGTCTCAGCCCATATCTTAAACCTTACATCATGAAGGAGGTGATATTTATTTAAAAGAAACGTAAATTAAAGGAAATGCCTATGGAAAGCATACTTTCTTTCTATTATAGCAGGAAAAATCTTAGATATTATTGAATATATCCTCCAGTGGCTACGGATCATTTTAACAGGGGGTATAAGAATAGAGTTGGATTATAAAAACGCCTTCTCTCCTGGACATTGGGGGACAATTGATGTTAAACGCCCTTAAATGTTTACTTACCAATAATATTTCATAATAAAACTCATCGTAAATTTGTGATTCATTTTTCAAATTTCGAATTTGTTCCCGAATTTCCAATTAAAGAAATAGAATTTAAAATACTTCATTATGTAGTAGAAACTAATCCTGCGTCATATCTCAGCGAATTCTTTCTTGAGCCTTTTCAGGATGAAGTGAAATATATCAAGATAGAAGTAAAACCAGAAAACGGTATTCCTGGGAAGAATTCCGTAGGTTATTGGACAATGTATCCGTGAACGCCATTTTGTCTTTTAAACACAGAACTGCATTGGACAACAAGGAAAGAATATTTAAAGTAAAATTTCCTTTCTTTGAAAGTGTAAAACAGATTGTAAGGAATTTTTAAGGACTAAGTTTTATGGAAAATGCCAGGTAGTAAAGGGATTTTCACACTTTGCTGTTTTGCAGCATGAGACTTGAAAATCTCATACTGCTGATGAACCAAGTAATTCTTTCAGTTCTCTATCAAGGGTAAACACAAAACCCGTGTGTGTAAGTATGGAATACAAAGCTGAGGTATCAAGAAACACGCGCTTCATTTCCCATACAGGATTTTATCATGCTTTATGGAAACATCAGGTTCAGGGTCCTCAAGCACACCAATCATGGAAAGCAGTTGTTCTCTTTCTCTTATCTCCTGAGGATCTATTTCAATCCATACCGGATTTCCTCCGCGTGTAATGCCAAGATTTATTCCTTTCTTTAAAGAAACCACCATATCCTCCCGGGATTGCTTGTTCAGTGTTCTCCGCACTTTTTTATCAGGCAGGCCTTTTGGATAAATTTCCTTAAGGAATCTATCAAGGGCTTTATAAAAATCATCATTTCTTCTTTCCATTCCGGCAATTCTGGCAAAATAAAGGAGCAATTCTTTTCTCGGGATTTTTTTACCATTAAGATATTCCTTAAGTTCACGAAAGGCTTCTTCAATCTGAGGTTCAGAAGATATAAATGAAGGGGAAACCGAGGATATCCTTCTGCGTTTGATGTGTTCCAGTAAATAATAAATTCCCTGAGAGAATTTCTTAACCTTTTTGGGCTCCTTTTCATACTTTTCCATCAGCAACGATATAACCTTTTCCTTTATTCCCTCATTCTTGCCCATTTTTTCACCTCCTGATAAAATATAATGCGCTACGTACACCCTGTCAAGGAAAACGCTTCACACAACCTCACCACTCCTCCAGCCCCAGGAGGGTTGAGACAGGGACGGGTTCTATGCCGCGGGCTCTTAAAGAATCAATGAGTTCCGGAAGCATCTCGGTTGGAAAATCCTTCTTCCTCAAACTCCCAACATGCATGAGAATTATACTCCCGGAAAGGTCCCGGGATAAAAGAAACTCAAGCATTTCTTTTGAGGTCATGTACTTTGGAGAAAGGGTATCATCAAGCCAGTCTATTGTATCATAAGTCCACCTTATCTCCCAGTAACCAAGCCTCCTTGTCCAGTTTACTATCTCTCTATTCTCCTCCCCGTATGGAGCCCTCCACAATCTTGCAATGGGCTTACCCGTTAACCTCATAAATATCCTTTCGGTCTCATAAAGTTCATCATAAAGAAAACCCGGTGTAACCCCGGGAAGTGTCTTCTGCCTTCTCGTTTTTTCAAACTCCGTTAAATGCGGGTGATGGGTTGTGTGGTTCCCCACCTCATGCCCCTCCTCCACTATCCTTTTGACAACCTCAGGATAAAGTTTCATAAATCTCCCCGTGAGGAAAAACGTTGCCTTAACATTCTTCTCCCTCAATATCCTCAGTATATCATCTGCAAGATTTGCATGATAATCACCATCAAAAGTGAGCGCACACATTCCCCTTTTCCCCCGGGTTATGGGAAAAGGAGGTGGAATGGGGCGGGTGTGATGTTCAATATTTAAGGAAACAAAGGAAAGACAAACAAGGGAGGAGGCAACAAGGAAGAGAACCCAGAGAACAAAATACCTGAAGAAAACAGGAAGGTTTGACCGGAAAATGCAGTAAAAATACAAAATCCTCAGGAATAAAGAAGTTCTTTTTACCCCATGAGGTCCTTCAAGGTGGAGAGGAGAACCTCAACATCCTCCTCGGTGCTGTAGAGATAAAAAGAAGCCCTTACCGTTCCCCGGTCCCTTTTTAGAATATACCTGTGGAGTGGATGGGCACAGTGAAGACCCGACCTCACCGCTATCTTCCCCATCTCCCATAAAAGCATTGCAACCTGATGCGGAGGCATTCCGGGAACCTCAAATGGAACAACCCCTGTCTTCTTTTCAGGGTCATGGGGACCAAAAACGGTCGCTCCAAGTGAAAGAAGCCCCTCTATGAGCATACCGGTGAGTTTTCGCTCGTGTTCCTCAATCCTCTCAAGCCCCACCTTCATCAGATATTCCGCAGCCACCCCGAGACCTATGCCACCCGCTATGTTTGGAGTCCCTGCCTCAAACCTCTCAAATGGATGGGTAAGGGTATAGGAATCTTCATAAACCGCCTCTATCACCCCTCCACCCAGGAAGGGAGGATGAAACAGATCAAAGTGATCCTCCTTTATGTAAAGAACACCGGTCCCTGTGGGTCCAAGCATCTTGTGCCCTGATGCTGCAAAGAAGTCAACCCCTATTTCCTTAAGATTGACCTTGAGATGGGGTGCACTCTGTGCACCATCCGCAAGAACAAGGGCACCCTTTTTATGCGCTATCTCAACAATCTCCTCAAGCGGGGAAACCGTTCCAAGAACATTTGAAACGTGATTCACGGCAACAATCTTTGTCTTTTCATCTATCACCTTTTCAAAATCGGAAAGTTCAAAAGTTCCATCTTCCTTGGGTCTGACCTTCCTCACCTCAACCCCATACCTTTCCCCTATTCTCAACCAGGGAAGATAGTTTGAGTGATGTTCCACAAGGGTTGTTACTATGTTATCTCCATTCTCCCACTCAAGACCAAGGGCAATTAAGTTGATCGCCTCGGTTGTGTTCTTTGTGAATACTATCTCCTCACGCTTTACACCCAAAAGTTTTGCAACCTTCTCGTGTGCAAGTTCATACTCCTCCGATGCACGCTCGGAGAGTTCGTAAACTCCCCTTTCTATATTCGCATTGTAAACCTCGTAATACTCCCTCTCTGCATCAACAACCTGTCTGGGTCTCAAAGAAGTTGCAGCAGAATCAAGATAAACAACACCGGTTTCAAGTATTGGAAAGTCCTTTCTTATATCGTTCACCTCATCCTCCTTTACTCTTCACCCACACCACCAAACATAATCCCCACGGATAAAACCCATGAGGACGGATTCATATCAGGTCCTCCGGTACAGTTTGAACCATCCTCAAACCTCCAGTCCGGCTGGGATGGAGAGTATATATACATTCCCCTGAGGGAAAGGAAGCAGAATGGAGAGAGTTTTACAATCAACCCTGCACCACCCATAAACCCTATACCCCCGGCGGAAATTCTCGTTGTTCTTCCAGGGTCATCAAGAACCTCATCAAAACCTGCATCTCCAAGTGGTTCATGCATGAAGATACTTGTTCCAATACCACCAATCCCGAGTTCAACCATGCCAAAGAGTTTCCAGAACGGGTAGATGTATCCAACCTCAAAAAATCCTCCTCCACAGGAGACCTCCGCAAAAAGGCTGTCCCCCTCAGCATGCATGCTTGAGCCAAAACCAAATCCTCCAATGAGGAAGTTGTTTATTATCGCAAAACCTCCTCCCCCACTTCCCCATCCTGAGGATGGAAAACCCTCAATTTTCCCCGCAAAAGCCTGATTTAGAGTCTGTGCATCATATCCAACCGAAAAATATGAAAAACCTCCCATACCTCCTGAAATGGAAAGTAGCAAAAGCATCATCTTACCCTTCCTTTCTTATAACATCCTTTATTCTCATAAGCCTGGTTATGTTTCCCCTCTCCATCTCCGAGAGTTTCATCTGGATGTACTTTACCGTATCTTCAAGATTTGGAATGAGTATGTATTCAAGGGCATTCACCCTTCTTCTCGTCTTTTCCATCTCATCCGCAAGCAGTTGCAGTGCCTTTTCATACTCGGCAAGTTCAACAAGCCTTTCAACCATTTTTTCAAGACGTTCAAGGGCAAGGTCAAGTTCGGGAGATGTCCAGTAAAAACTGTAAGTTACAAGTTCTCCCTCAAAGTGCTTTTCAAAAACCGGGATTCTCACATTCATCACCATCTTTTTCCTGAAATCTATGGTAAACGAACACGCGGGGAAAAGCAGAGCATCCTCAACCGCAAAGTCCTCCATTGAAGCCCTTGCAAAGAGAAAACGCTGGATTGCCTGGGTGAACTCCCTTTCCACCTCCCGCCTCAGAGTCCTCACCTTTTTCAAAAGCTCCTGTATAACCCTCATCAACTCATCCTGTTTCTCCTTCAGGAGTTTGTGCCCCCTCCTTGCAAGGGCAAGCCTCTTTTTAAGGTTCAGCAATTCCATCCGGGTGGCACTAACCGGAAGAACCACCCTCTACCTCCTTCCTGAAGCGCTCGTAATACTTATCAAGATATTCCTCCCTTATTCTCTTCAACTCGGACCTGGGAAGCATGGTTAGAAGTTTCCATCCAAGGTCAAGGGTTTCCTCAACCGAGCGGTCCTCATACTCTCCCTGGGAGATATACTCCCTCTCAAAACGCTCGGCAAACTCAACATAGAGTTTGTCCATCTCTGAAAGTGCAGCCTCTCCAAGAATCATTGCAAGTTCCTGCGCCTCCTTACCCCTTGCATACGCCGCATATAACTGGTTGTAAAGGTCAGCATGGTCCTCCCTCGTCTTCCCCTTACCTATACCCTTGTCCTTGAGCCTTGAAAGGGAGGGAAGAACGTCTATGGGAGGTGATACCTTCTTCCTGTGGAGTTGCCTTGAAAAGATTATCTGCCCCTCGGTTATGTATCCAGTGAGGTCAGGAATGGGATGGGTCTTGTCGTCCTCGGGCATGGTCAAAACCGGAAGAAGCGTTATGGAACCCTTCTTCCCCTTTATCCTTCCTGCACGCTCGTATATGCTTGCAAGGTCGGTGTAAAGGTATCCGGGATAGCCCCTTCTTCCAGGAACTTCTTTCCTTGCTGCTGATATCTCCCTCAACGCCTCACAGTAGTTGGTCATGTCCGTGAGAATAACGAGAACATGTATGTCCTTATCAAACGCAAGATACTCTGCTGCAGTCAATGCAGCACGCGGGGTTGCAATTCTCTCTATTGCAGGGTCATCTGCAAGATTCAAAAACATCACAACCCTTTCCAGTGCACCCGTTCTTGTGAAGTCCTGAATGAAGAACTCAGCCTCCTCATAGGTTATCCCCATCGCACCGAAGACAACCGCAAACTTTTCCTCCTTCCCCAGGACCTTTGCCTGTCTTGCAACCTGTGCAGCAAGACGGTTGTGGGGAAGTCCTGAACCTGAGAAGAAGGGAAGTTTCTGCCCCCTCACCATCGGATTGAGACCATCTATTGCCGATATTCCGGTCTGGATGAACTCGTTGGGATATTCCCTTGCATAGGGATTTATGGGTGCACCATTTATGTTCCTTTTAACCTCGGGTATTATCGGAGGTCCACCATCCTTCGGTCTTCCAAGACCATCAAATATCCTTCCCAGAATATCCATGGAGAGGGGAATCTCAATTCCCTTTGCGAGAAATCTCACCTTTGTCTGCCCCAGGTCTATCCCCTGGGTTCCCTCAAACACCTGGACAAGCGCCTTGTCAAAGTGGACCTCAAGAACCTGTCCCCTTCTCACCTCACCCGATGGGAGTTCTATCTCAACCAGTTCCCCATACTTTGCTCCCTCAACCCCCTCAACCAGCATGAGGGGACCGGATATATCTCCTATGCTCCTATACTCTTTCATGAACTCCCTCCATTTTCTCCTTTAACTGAAGGTCAATCTCACGCTCTATCTCCTCTATTTCCTTCTCTATTCTGTCCTCGGGAACATACTTCATCCTTCCTATCCTCTCAAGCACCGGAAGCCCGTAGAGTTCCTTAACCGTAACTCCTCTCTCTATTGCACGCTTTGCGGTCTCATAAAATTTCAGAATCGTGCGGAGCATGAGATACTGCTTCTTTATGGATGTATAGGTATCAACCTCATGGAAGGCATTCTGGTGCAGGAAGTCCTCCCTTATCATCCTTGCAGCAAGCAGAATTAACTGGTCGCGCTGGGAGAGCGCATCCACTCCGACCAGCCTCACTATCTCCTCCAGTTCCGCCTCCTCCTCAAGCAGTTTCATTGCGTCGGATGACAGGTCCATGAAGTCAGGGGAAACGTTTTTCTTCACCCATTCCTTTATGTTCCCGGTATAGAGAGAATAGGAGGTGAGCCAGTTTATTGCAGGGAAGTGCCTTGCATAGGCAAGTCGTGCCTCAAGGCTCCAGAAGACCTTGACAACCCTTAAGGTTGCCTGAACAACCGGGTCTGAGAGGTCTCCACCGGGAGGGGAAACCGCCCCAACAACCGTGAGTGCCCCTTCCCTTTCAGGAGAACCCAGGCACTTCACCCTCCCTGCACGCTCATAGAAGGACGCAACCCTTGCTGCGAGATATGCAGGATAACCTTCCTCTCCGGGCATCTCCTCAAGCCTTCCCGATATCTCCCTCATCGCCTCCGCCCACCGGGAGGTTGAGTCAGCCATGAGTGCAACCGTATATCCCATGTCCCGGTAATATTCTGCAATGGTTATTCCGGTGTAAACAGAGGCTTCCCTTGCAGCAACGGGCATGTTTGAGGTATTTGCTATGAGGACCGTCCTCTTCATCAGGGGCTGACCGCTCTTTGGGTCCTTCAGTTCCGGAAACTCTATGAGAACATCCGTCATCTCATTGCCTCTCTCACCGCAGCCTATGTAAACTATTATGTCCGCATCCGACCACTTTGCCAGCTGGTGCTGGGTCACGGTCTTTCCTGAACCGAAGGGACCTGGAATACACGCCGTTCCTCCCTTTGAGACCGGGAAGAACGTATCTATAACCCTCTGACCGGTGTACATCGGAATCTCAGGTGGAAGTTTTTCCCGGTAAGGTCTCGGTATTCTCACAGGCCAGCGCTGCATGAGTTTTATCCCTTTTTCCCCATCCTTTGTTCTCACAACCGCAACCGTGTCCTCAACCGTAAATTCTCCCTCCTTTATATCAACCACTTCCCCCTCAATCCCCGGAGGAACCATTATCCTGTGTTCTATCAAAACTGTTTCCTGAACCTTACCTATTATATCCCCGGGCTTTACCTCATCTCCGGGCTTTTTAACCGGGACAAACCCCCACTTTTTCTCCCTTGAAAGTCCGGGAAGGTGGAGACCACGGGTTATGAAGTCCCCCGCCTTTTCCCTCAAAACATCAAGAGGTCTCTGGATTCCATCAAAAATGGATTCCATCAATCCGGGACCGAGTTCCACAGAAAGGGGTGAACCCGTGGGAAATACCGGGTCTCCAACTCCAAGCCCTCCTGTCTCCTCATAAACCTGTATGGATGCCCTGTCTCCCCTTAACTCTATCACCTCTCCCATGAGTCTTTCCTCACCCACGTAAACCACATCGTACATCCTCACCCCTTCCATACCCTCGGCAACTACAAGTGGTCCTGATACCCTTATTATTCTTCCTTCCTTCATTCCTCTCCTCCCAGGGTTATTCCTGCTGCCTTTTTCATTATCTCCTTAAGGAGTTCAATCCCTATCCCCTTTGACCCGGTAACCCCTGGAAGGGGAACCAGGGCGGGATAGGGTCTTTCCCTGTATTCCTCTATCAAATCCTTTATTCTTGAATGCAGTTCCTCAGAGTAAAACACAATTCCATAATCCCTTGAGAGAACATCCCGCATGATGGAAGGAGCATCCTTCATCTCCTCAACAGGATAGACATCCGCCCCTATCGCCTTCATTGGATAGACCATGTCCTTTTCACCAACAAACGCTATCTTCATACCGCTATCCTCTCCCTTATTACCTCCTGAGGAACCCTGTTTATCTTTCCTGAAAGGACTATCCTCAGGTTCTTTATCTCCTGCTCCTTTTTTCCCCAGTAACTGACAAGGACCTCGGGGCCCATGTAGTGATACCGGGTGATGGAAAGGTATCTTAAAAGAAACTCCTCCATGAGCCTTTCAAATCGCAGGAAAGAGTTCTCCCTTTTGAGATAGGAGTAGCCATCCTCAACAACCTCACGATAGGGGAAGCGTGAGATAAAATGCAGGAAAGAGTCCATTCCCGCATCACACGCAGCCATGAATTCCTTTTCCGGGAGAAATCCTCCAGGCATGTAAACCCACCTCATCTTCTCCCTCTCATCCCTCACATCCAGCCTGAGGACAGTTCTTATGTTCACCAGGTCGGCAACGCACCTCCAGTAGTTTCTCATGAACGGAAACTCAAGGGAGGTGAGATATTCAAACATGCAGCGGTCAACAGCATGGTCAAGCATGTCCATGCGGTATTTTTCATAGTAGGCAACCACCCCGCGCTCCACCGCAACCTGAAGATGAGAAGGAAGTTTGTCGTATCTTTCATCCTGGAATATCCTTTCCATCTCCGCAGGTGGTATGTTTCCGAAGGGGGTCAAAAGATGGGATAGATTCATTTCCTTTATCTTCGCCTTGAGCATTATCCTTAAATTGTGGTAGTCAAAAGGGGTCCTGAGATAGACAAGATATTCAGGGTCAACCATGAGACGCTCAAGCAACCCGTGCACCCTTTCCCTTTCTCTTACAAGCATCCTTTCGTATTCATGAGGGGATGAGAGTTCGGGAAGATAGGCAGAGTAATCGGAATCTGCAAGGGTGCGGAGTGCATCATCCGGGGTCTCTGCCTCTATAAGCCTCTCCCACCTTGACCGGTCCAGGAGCCTCTGCTCAAGGCTCCTTATAACCCCCATTGCGTATGCGTATCTTTCGTCTTCAATGAGTCTTTCAGGATATATCATGGAAAAGTATCTTCACCACCTCTGCTTCTGTCTTTTCTCTGAGTTCCCTCAGGATTGCGTCGGTGGAAAGGTTCACATCCACGCGCTCTCCCACAAGTATGAGTCCTCCTTCTATCTTTTCCGTGTATTCCTCCGCCGGGAACTTTAATCCCTTCTCCCGGTTGAGTTCAACCCCAATTCCCTTGAGCCTCTTTTTATCATCCAGGGCTATCATTATCTTTTCGGTTCCGGTTATGAAGTTCTTCATTATCAGGCTTTTGTAGAAACTCCTGTATTCCTTCTTCGGAAGTTTCTTCAACTCCTCCACCACCCTCTTATAAACCCTGTCTATTATCTCGCGCTTCTTTGCAAGTATATCCTTCTTTATCTGCAGTCTCTCTGCACTCAGGATTCTCTCCCTTTCCGCCTCCGCAAGTTTCTTTATCCTTTCCTTCTCTGTGCGCTCAAGCCTTTTAAGTTCCTCCTTCCCGCGCCCTTTTATCTCCTCCGCGCGCTCCTTGGCCTTTTTCAGGATTTCCTCTCTCTTCTTTTTTGCCTCATCAAGAATTTTTTTACTTACCTTCATCTCTTTACGGGAGTTTGAGCCAGAGGAATATGGTTGTGAGCAGTCCCAGAATCGCGTATGTCTCAACGAGAGCACCGTATATAACCGCCTTCATCGTCGCCTCAGGCTGTTTTGCACCCATCTCAACCCCGGCAGCACAGACTTTACCCTGATGGATTGCGGATACTATTCCGGCAAGCCCAACCGGAATGGAGGCTATGAAGTACTGGAATCCCTCTGCAAGGGTGAGTGCCTTCGGGTTTGCAAGCAATCCTGCCTTTGCTATGAGGAGGATTGCACCCAGGAAGCCGTAGAATCCCTGGGTTCCTGGAAGTGCGACGAGCAGGAAGAGTTTTCCGAATTTGTTGGGGTCCTCTGCAAGAACTCCTGTTGCCACCCTCCCCGCAAGCCCAACCCCTATTGCTGAGCCAACCCCTCCAAAAAAGGCAGCAAGTGCTGCACCTGCCATGGCAAGAAGTATTCCATCACCCACTTTCAACCTCCTTTTTTATGTATGTAAACCTGTGAACCCTTGTGAGGGGTCTCCAGGGAGTAGCCCCTCCCTCATAGAACTTCCTGAAGAACTCAACATACTGGAGCCTGAGTGTGTGGACAAAGGCACCGAGAACGTTTATCGCAATGCTGAATAGATGACCTCCAACAAAGATGAGGAATCCAAGGATAAAACCAACAACAGGAATGGGTTTCACAAGCTGAACCATCATGTTTACTGCAAATGCTATCCCTGCGGTGACCATACCGAGTGCCATTATTCTTGAGTAGGAGAGGACATCGCCAATGAATCCAAAAAATCCGGAGTAGAGGGAGTAACATCCTTTGAGTATCTGCTTCCACATGGCATTGCTTCTCCATCCAAAAAGGACAATGAATATTGCAGGAATAAGGCACATGCTCATGAATATCTTTGCAACACCGGGGTTTTTCTTCACCATGAAGAGTGCGCCAATGAATATAAACGTCCAGAACAAAAGCCATCCTATTTCATTTCCCAGGGCGTCCAGGTACATGCGTCTTTTTATCTTGGTGTATGCTCCTATTCCAAGCCCCCAGAAGATCTGGACTATGCCAAAGACAAGGGAGAGGGCAAAGAACCTGAGCGGGTCCTCAAATGGGTCAAACCACATGAGCTTTTCCCTTATCGGGGTAAATGGTTTTATCAGATCATGGAGGTTTCCAAACCATCCACCTGTGAGTGCCCCTGCTATTACAGTCATTCCACCGCCTATGGCAAGCAATTTCAGAAATCTCTCTCCCTCGGGTATCTTTCTTATAAGATAGAGACTGAGGATTAAGAGAATGAGACCGTAAAAGGCGTCGGTTAAACAGAAGGCGAAGAACACGGAAAAGAAGGGAGCCATGAGGGGGGAGGGGTCGGGTTCATGCCTGTGGGGTAAACCGTAGAGTTCGGTGAGGACTTCAAAGAACCTCACAGCCCCTCTGTTTTCAAGTTTTACAGGTCCCTCGGCTTCGGTCTCGGGAAATGTGTAATCAACAGGATATTTTTTGAGTATTTTTTCAAGTTTTTCCTTATCCCTTTCCAGTACCCATCCCTCCATCACATAAACGCTTTCGGTCCCAAGCGTGCGCTCAAGCACCTTTTTTCTTGAAAGAACCGTGAGCATGTAATCGTACACAATGGCAAGTTCAAGGAGGTTATCGGAAAGTTTTCTCTCCTCTTCCTCTATTCTTTCCCTCTCCTCCGCAAGTTCCCTCAATTTCTTTTCAATTTTTTCTATCTCCTCCCCAATGGTTCCCTCAATCCCTCCGGCATCAAACTCCTCAAATCCAAGAGAAAGGAGGCGCTCCCTCACCTCCCCTGCATCCTCCTTCCGGTAGAATACCACTCCTCCTGTATTTGCTCCCTCCCTCCACACCGCAAGGAAGTCGCAGGGGACCTCCTCAAGTGCCTTTTCTATTTCCTCAGGGGAAAGGGGGAAGATTCCGGGTTTTGCAACAACCTCCCTGAACTTTTCAAGTTCCCCTGGAGGGAAAGGAAGGTCCTTCCAGGGTTTCAGTCTTTCAAGGGTCGTGGACAACCTCTGCTCCTCGGTCTTTATCTCAAGTTTTCTTTTCTCAAGTTCAATAACCCTTGATGTTATGCACTCCCAGTCAAAGTCTTTTACGGTCCTGGCATACCTTTCAGGGGAGACCTCGGTCTTTAAATCTATGAACTGGGCAAGAAGTCCGGACTGGAGTTTCTTATGCGTGGAGAGAACCTGGATTGCACGCTCAAGTTTTGCAACCTTTTCTTCATATTCCCTTGCCTCGGGTTCCTCAACCCTCAATTCTGGATGCTCTTCAAGAAAGGGATGTGAGGAGAGGTCCTCAATATGGAGTATTCCCTCGTCCTGGAGTTCTGAAAGTAATTCTTCCTTTATTCCGCGATAAAAGACAAGTGTTACCTTTCTTGCAGGTGCTACTCCCATATCTCCTTCAGTTTTTTCATCACAAACTCAACCGCCTCCTCAACCCTATCCCTTGTCTTTCTCTCTATCTCCTTCTTTTTCTTTTCCGCCTCCTCTCTCATCCTTTCCCTCTCCTCCTCTGCCTCCCTTCTTGCACGCTCCATTTCCTTCTCCTCAAGTGCCTTCATCTTTTCCATGAGTTTTTCCTTCTCCTTTTCAACCCCCTCCTCCGCCTCCTCAATTATCTTCCCTGCCTCAACCTCTGCCTGCTCAATTATTTTCTTCGCCTTCTCCTCTGCCTCTTTTATCTTTTTTATGAGTTCAACCTCCATTCCATACCTCCTTTGCATCCCGGTAAAGTTTCAGGTATTCCTCTGCTGACTTTTTCCATGAAAAATCAGAGAGCATGCAGTTTTTTCTCATCTCGTAGAATTTTTCCTTCCTGTATATCTCAACGGCATTTTTTACACAGGATAGAAGTGCCTCGGGGGTGTATTCCTCAAAGAGAAATCCCCTTTCAGGGGTTATCGTATCTGCAAGCCCTCCTGTCTTTCTTCCTACGGGTATGGTGCCGTATCTCATTGCTATGAGCTGTCCGAGACCACAGGGTTCAAATCTTGAGGGCATGAGGAAGTAGTCGCATCCAGCGTATATTCTTCTTGAAAACCGGGCATCAAATGCGATTTTTACATAAAGTCTTCCCTTAAATCTTTGCTCAAGTCTCTTGAGTTCCTTTTCGTATTTTTCCTCTCCTGTTCCCAGGACTATGAGGTTTATTCCCATGTTTACAAGCCTTGAAATTGCGGGAATAAGGATATCAAGACCCTTCTGCTCAACGAGCCTTGAGATGAAACCAAAGAGGGGTCCTTCGTGTAAAATTCCTGTCTCCTCCATGAGTTTTTTCCTGCATTCCTCCTTTCCCTCTGGCTTTTCAACCGAATAGTTTGCAGGAATGTGCTCATCCTTTTCAGGATTCCATACCTCGTAGTCTATTCCGTTGAGTATTCCTCTGAGGTCCTTCCCCCTCTTCTTGAGTTCCTCATGCAGTCCTGCCCCGAATTCAGGGGTTGTTATTTCCCTTGCATAGGTTGGACTTACGGTATTGAGGAGGGTGGATGCAAGGATGCCGGTGCGCATGAGGTTTATATTTCCATCAACCAGATAGGAGGAGTAGTTTTCTTCCGGTATTCCCGTTTTTTTCATGTCCTCCTTGGGAAAGATTCCCTGGTATGCAAGGTTGTGGATGGTGAAGACAGATGGGGTGTCTTTAACATAGAGGGGAAGGAATGCGGTGTGCCAGTCGTGGAAGTGGTAAACATCGCATCCACCGAGTTTTTTCACGTAATTGCAGGCTGCCCTGACAAAGAAGGAAAATCTTAAAAGTTCATCTCCTCCGTAAACTTCCTTTCTCGGGAACAGTTCTCCATCGTCAAGGAAGTAATGTTTTACTCCATTCTCTTTCCTCATGCGGATTTTCACCTTTTTCATGTCTCCCAGGAGGGGGACTTCTATCTCGTCCACCTGGGGTGCCTCAACTGTATAAACGGGAAGGAAGACCCATACCTCCTCCCCCATGGAGGCGAGTGATTTAGAAAGGGAGCTTACAACATCTGCAAGCCCCCCGACCTTTGCATAAGGGTATAATTCAACTGCAAGAAATGCTATTCTCATGGATGGTGGGATTATATAGAAAAAGAGAGGAAAGGTCAAGGTTGAATTATTTTCCCAGATACCAGTAAAAGCACACAGCGGCGAGGGGACCGGTGAAAGCAGGTCTTCCCCAGCAGAGATACTCCTTGCGATATACCCAGCCAATGATAAATGAACCTCCCCGGTTTCCAGATTCATCGTGGAATTTTATCGTTGCCTGGCAGGTAAAATCTCTACCTGTATATTGTCCTGCAGAGAGGAAATCCTCGTAGGTATAGCGTGAATAAATGCTTCCGAGATTTAAAGAAATCTTATCCCCTATCTGGAGATTTCCCTTTATTCCATAACCATATCCCAGTAAAGCATGGTAAAAAACCGGTCCGGATGTAAGGGTTATATAAGGATACTCCCACAGTTCCTTTCTTACATCAAAGGAAACATAGGGAATACCGAGTGAAATCCCTGCCTCCCATCCATTACCAAGCCCCCTTCTTGCAAAAATGATGGAATTTTCAAAATATGGTGTTCCCTCACCTTCTCCTCCCATGCTTCCTCCCACCCCAATTCCCACAATTTTCTCTCCCGGCTCCAGCACCCTGGCAGCGCAAAAAGGCAGCACACATCCCTGAAAAAAAAAGAAAGAGAAAAGAAAACTTTTTCACAATCACCCTCCTTAACATATACCTTCTCATTTTCAATACCTCACCCTGTTTCTTCCCTCTTCCTTTGCACGGTAGAGGGCGGTGTCTGCCTTCTTTATAACCTCCTCCCTTCCCATACCAGCCCCGGGGAAATGGGAAACACCAAGACTCACAGTAACCTTTATCCTTCCACCACCCCACTCAAATGGATGCTCCTCTACCCTCGCCCTTATAACCTCAGCAACCCTGACAGCATCCTTGAGGGAGGCACCTGCAAGAACACAGGCTATCTCCTCCCCTCCATACCTGGCAACAACATCAGTTTTCCTCACACAGCCTTTAATCACCTTTGATATCTCCTTCAAGACCTCGTCCCCTGCCTGATGCCCGTAGGTGTCGTTTATACGCTTGAAATGGTCTATGTCTATCATTATGAGAGAAAACTCCTCACCCTTTCTAACGAGTTTCTCAAGATACTCCTGAAAATACCTGTGATTGAAGAGACCCGTCAACCCATCCCTTATTGCCCTTTCCTTCTCCTTCTCATAAAGAAAAGACTTCTCAATCGCAGTTCCCGCAATCTCGGAAAGAAAGGAAAGAATAGTGAGGTCCTTCTCACCAAACTCCCTCCTTGATAATACTATAATTCCACCATTTTTTACAGGAAAAGGTGCAAAAAGCAGGGATACACCGGATGCCACAATCCCCGGGAAAATCTCACTCTCCCTTTTGACATTGTTATCCCTTACAGGTATCCCGTGCTCAAGGGCAATGGTCGCAAAACATGGACTCTCCTCCACCCTCATCTGCTCATCCCCAAATACCTCAATGAATCCGTTTCTTAAAATGAATATAAACACCGAACTTCCCGGGAATAATTCATGTGCAGTTAATTCAAGTTTCTCAATCACATCGGGAAACTCAATCTCACCCCCAACCTCCTTTGCAAGCTCCTGGAGCAACCTGAATTGAAATGCCTCTATCATGTATGCGTCTATGTGCCGGTACAGGGATATAAGAGTTGCAAGGAACCCCGAAAATGCCTCAAGTTTTTCCTTCTCCCTCTGGGAAAAGTAAAACGCCTCAGGAGAATCCACAACAAGAATACCTGCAAGTTCATCACCTATGAGCACCGGAACCGCACACAGGGACCTCACCTTCCCTTTTTCCTCGTAATACCCCAGGGAAAAAACATCCTCATAGAACTCATCCACGACAAGGGTTTTCCTCTCCTTCCTCACCCAGTCAAGAGGTCCACCGGGAGAGAGAACTTCTTTGAGCTTCACCTGACTCACACTTCCCCTTAATCTGAAACCGTCTTTTTCTTTAAGATAAAACGCGGCTGTCCCCGGCTTCAAAACACCATGAACTATCTCAACAACCTCCTGGACTGTTTTGAGAAAGTGCCTCGCAAAGAAAAAAGAACCCTTTATCTTCCTCACATCCGCAACCCCGTAAAGGGCGGAGATTGGGAGGGAAAGATAGGAGGAAAACTCCCGCTCTATTTTCTTCCTTTTCCTCCTCTCAAAAACATAAAGCGCAAGCGCACCAAGAGTGAGCACTATGAGAAAATACATCATGAAAAGAACCTCACGGCATTCTCAAAAACCTTAATCCCCTCTCCCCCACGCTCGGTGTGATGGAAAAATATGTTTCTCTCTGGATGGGGCATGAGTCCAAGAACCCTTCCTGTTGTATCAACAAGCCCTGCAATATCATCCACGGAACCATTCGGATTTTCCTTATAAACAAGCGCAACATGTTTCCCATCCCAGAGTCTTCTCCTTACATTCTCATCCCTCACCGATAACCTTCCCTCTGCATGCGCTATGGGAACCCTTAAGGTTTCAATTCCTCTAAGAAATGGTGTTTCCTCATTCACAACCTCAAGTTCAACCCACCTGTCAATAAACCTTCCCTGGCGGTTAAATCCCAGGGTTATTGCCCTCTCCTCCCATCCCGGTATGAGACCGGAACGGACAAGAATCTGGAATCCATTGCATATACCGAGAACAAGCCCTCCCTTTTCTATAAAGTTCCGGACCTCATCGTAAAGGAACTTTCTTATCTCAAATGAAAAAACAGTCCCCGCCCCGAGATAATCCCCATACGTGAATCCACCGGGAAATACAAGTATCTGATAATCGCGCAAAATTGAAGGATTTTCCCTCAACCTGAATATGTGAACGTCCCTCACCTCCGCCCCTGCAAGTTTGAATGCAAAACCGGTTTCCATATCACAGTTGGTCCCGGGTCCCCTCACCATGCATACCTTCACCATTTTATCCCCTCCTTCCATGCACGCTCCACCTCATCCATTGGAAGTCTTAAAACCTCCACCCCACCATAGAGGAAGACCGCATCCTCTCCTCCCACCCTTCCAATCCATGCATGGGGAATACCGGAAAGAAGCTCGTCCACCCTTCCCTTATCCCTCTCATCCACCTCCGCAACCCATCTTGTGTTTGATTCGGAGAAGAGAATTATATCAGGTCTTTTTGCCCTTTCAGTTGCAGGGATACAGGAGAGTTCAGCACTAAATCCCTTCCTTCCACCTATCCCCATCTCACAAAGCGCAACCCCGAGCCCTCCTTCGGAGATATCGTGAAGTGAAAGAAAGAGTCTTTCCTGAGTGCACCGGGAAACCCTCTCCATAATATCTTTTGCCTCAGAATAAACCCTGGGAACAAGCCCGTCTTTTCTTCTCAGGTACCTGAAGTACTCACTCCCACCAAGTTCCCTTCTCGTCTCACCTATAACAAGTATAAGGGCTCCATCACGCTTGAAGTTTGTGGTCAAGGCACAGGATAGATCTTCAAGGATGCCTATGGAGGATATAAGAAGGGTTGGAGGGATTGAAATCTTCTTCCCCTCCGCCTCAAACTCGTTGTGAAGCGAATCCTTACCCGATATGAAGGGAACTCCAAAAAGTTTTGCAAAGTCATAGCATCCCCTACACACCATCACAAGGTCACCAAGAACATAAGGGTCATTCACATCCCCAAAAGAGAAATTGTCCAGCAGTGCACTTCCTTCAAGTCTCCCACCACAGGCAATGAGATTCCTCAATGCCTCATCTATAACCGATGCAGCCATCCAGTAGGGTTCTATCTCACCATACGATGGGTTTATCCCGTGCGCAATTATAACCCCTCTTTCCTTTGAAAGAACAGGTCTTATTATGGCTCCATCGGATGGCCCATCGTTTCCGCAGAGAGGTTTTACAACACTTCCACCCTGAACCTCATGGTCATACTGCCTTACAATCCACTCCTTTGATGCAACATCAGGAGAGGAAAGGATGGATAAGAGCGCCTCCTTTAAGGGGGGTGGGTCAAAATCCCCATCGGGAATTTCTCTTTTCCTGTAGGTTGCCCGTTTAAGTGTTAAAGGAACCCCACCATGGAGGAAATCCATGTCAAGTTCGCATACCTTCTCTCCCTTATACCTGACAACAAGTTTCTTTGTATCCGTAAACTTTCCTATGGGTGTTGCCTCAACCCCCTCCTCCCTGAAAATCTCAAGCAATCTTTCAAGTTTCTCGGGAGGAACTGAAAGAACCATCCTCTCCTGGGATTCGGAAATCCATATCTCGGTATAGGAAAGCCCCTCATACTTCAGGGGAACATGTGAGAGTTCAACCTCAGCCCCGCAGTCGCGCCCCATCTCCCCAACAGCAGACGAAAATCCACCGGCACCACAGTCGGTTATGGCACGGTAAAGTTCCTCATCCCTTGCCCTCAACAGCGCATCAAGCAGTTTTTTCTCCTCTATCGGGTTTCCAATCTGGACCGCCCCACCCGAGACCTTCTCTGACTGCTCGTCAAGTTTCATGGATGAAAATGTCGCACCATGAATCCCATCCCTTCCCGTCCTTCCTCCCACAACCACGATAACATCTCCCGGTCTCACCTCCTTCTTTAAAAATTTTCTCGGAATAATCCCGACACTCCCGCAGTAAACAAGGGGATTTCCCAGAAATCCGGGATGGAAGGAAACAGACCCGTTTACGGTGGGAATCCCCATCCTGTTCCCGTAGTCCCTGACGCCGGCAACAACACCCCTTGCTATCCTCCTTGGATGGAGGACCCCGGGGGGGAGTGCTTCAGGTGGGGTATCAAGGGGAGCAAAGCAGAATACATCCGTATTTGCAACAGGCTTTGCTCCAAGCCCTGTCCCCATTGTGTCCCTTATAACCCCTCCTATTCCGGTCCCCGCCCCACCATAGGGCTCAAGGGCAGATGGGTGGTTGTGGGTCTCAACCTTGAATGTAACAGCATACTCATCGTCAAACGCAATTGCCCCGGCGTTATCCTTGAAGACAAGCAGACACCAGGGGGCATTCACCTCCTCGGTTGCCTTAACTATGTACTCGTAAAATATTCCCGGTATCACCTTCCCCTCAAACTCTATCGGGCTCTTGAAGGTCTTGTGGTAACAGTGCTCACTCCATGTCTGTGCAATGGTCTCAAGTTCTATGTCCGTGGGGTCTCTTCCCAGGCTCTTATAGTATTCCTTTATCTTTCTCATCTCCTCAAGGGAAAGAGAGAGCATGCCCTCCTTAGAAATCCTTATCAATTCTTCATCAGATGCATTGAGCAGGGGAACGGTTATGAGTTTGAAGGTATAGGGAGAGGGTATAAAGAAGACATCGTCCCCCTTAACCTCCCTCTCAATCGTGGGATTCATCAAAACCTTTTCCTTTATCCTCTCAAGTTCTCCAGGGGAAAGTTCTCCCTCAATTATGTACTTCCTTCCGGTCTTTACATCCTTTACACGAATCCCGCATTCAACAAGAAGGTCTTTTAAGGTAAGGGCAACGGGGTCCATAACCCCGGGGTGATAGGTTACTGTAATACCCTCCTCCCCGAACCCTCCTGCCTTCATTTCCTTCTCAACCGGGTCAAGGATGTAATCCTTAAACACGCGCTCAAGTTCCCCTTCATCCACCTCCCCCGATATCCAGTAGACCTCATAAAGTTTCACGTTCCTTACCTCAATGCCCAGGAGGGAAATTTCTTCCTTTACCGCAAGACCAAGAAAATCAGGAAAACCCTCGCGTGTTCTTATCTCTATCCTCAAATTGCAAGCCTCCCTGATACCGATACAAACCTGTTCCTGCCTGCTGTTCCTCCTTCAATATGTATCTTGAAGAATCCAGCGTGTATCCTCACACCTATCACTCCCCTTCCTGCTGCAGTGAACCTGCGTGGTGTTCCTCCATCGTAGTAGCCGGAAGAAGAAAGAAGGTCAAATCCACCGGAAAGATAGGGGGCAAGGAAGACAAATTTTTTCGTTAGCGCTATGTAAACCGAATGGGTCACAGCGGTGTAGGTTCCCGTATGCGTTCCTGTCCCGAAGTCAAAGTCAAATTCAAGCCTGTGCCTTGCATACTGATAGGAAATGGAAATGCCCGGGCAGATGGGGGAATCCCTGAGAAAACCAATCCTCACACCACCGAAGAATCCAGGCACCCGGGAGCGGATGAAGTGTCCCGGTAAACTCACCTTTTGAATCACAGGGGCACATGCCCCGAAGAAGAGGTCTATTGACCCATATCCACCCACTCCCGGTGTAAATCCCCTTCCTCCCCACAACCCCATGTCAAACCTGACAGAGACAACCGGAATGCTTGCGGATACATCAACCGGGAAGGAATCGGATGGTGGTGACAGTCTTAAATTGTAGGGGAAAACAGCAACCCCAAGCTCAAAGTGAGGGATTCCTCCACGGGTGTTTCCTGAATAGACAAGGGGGGATGTGAGGCTTGCCCATATCGCCTTATCAAGCTGCTGGTAAAAATTGATAACATCATCCCTTGTTGCTGTGTAAAAAAACAAAAATATCATATCCACCTCCCTATGAATGGCTGAACGTACCCATAAAGACCGAGTTCCTGGAATTTTTTTCTTGCTCTCTCGTATTCCTCGCGGGTGATGGGTCTTGAAAGTTCGGGAAAGTTGCGCGCCCTGAAGACAGGATGATACTGGGACATGAGGCTCACATAAACCTCTCCCTTGAGTTTATCCTTGATAAACTCAAGTGTATCCTCGGTCCCTGATATTCCCTGGGGAAGGATAAGCAACCTCACAAGCACTCCTTTCTTTCCAATCCCTGCCTCCTCCCTCCAGGGTCCTGTCTGCCTCCACATCTCATATACAGCCTCCCGATTTCTCTTTGCGTATTCCTTAACCCCGGAGTACCTCTCCCCTGCCTCATCACTTGCATACCTCATGTCAGGCATGTATATGTCCACAATGCCTTCAAGTTTTTTTATTATTTCCACCTTCTCATACCCAAAGGTATTATAAACGAGGGGAATTTTCAAGCCTTTTTCTCTTGCTTGAGCAAGTGCAAGCAAAATGTGGGGAAGGTAATGGGTGGGGGTAACCAGGTTTATGTTGTGTGCCCCCCTTTCCTCAAGGAGGAGCATCATTCTTGCAAGCTCAGGAATGGATACCTCGTAACCTTCCCTGAGCCAGGATATTGAATAATTCTGGCAGTAAACGCACTTTGAGGGGCAACCTGAGAAGAATATTGTTCCTGAGCCTGAAAAACCTGAAATTGGAGGTTCTTCACCAAAGTGCAAATGAAAACTTGATACAATGAGACCGGCATCCACCCCGCATCTCCCCACCTCACCCTTCAGTCTATTAACCCTGCACTCATTGGGGCAGATATCGCATGACTCAAGCCTTTCCCAGAGTTCCTCTCCCCTTTCCCTTATTTCCCGAGGTTCCATATATAAAAAACGCACGGGCGGTGCCAGGGGGTGATGCACCGCCCGTGGAGGGGGAAAATGGTTTGTTACTGTATAAGTTCAATAAGTGAGAGTTCTGCTCCGTCTCCTCTTCTTCTTCCCACCCTCACAATGCGGGTGTAACCTCCGGGACGCTCCTTATACCTGGGTGCTATCTCCTCAAAAAGTTTCTTCACTGCATCTCTGTCGTGTATGAGTTTCATCACCTCCCTCTTTGAATGGAGGGAGGGGTCCTTTGCCCTGGTTATGACACTATCAGCAAGCCCCTTCAAAGCCTTTGCCTTTGGGGTTGTGGTTATTATGGACCCATGCTTTATGAGGGATATAAGAAGGTTCCTCAACAGGGCTTTTCTGTGCTCTTTTGTGCGCTGCAGTTTCCTGGTCTTCTTTCTGTGCATCATTTTTTCGCTCCCTTCTCTTTTATTTTACTCAAATCCATCCCCAGATGCAAGCCCCTTGCTTCAAGAATTTTTATCAATTCATTGAGGGACTTCCTGCCGAAGTTCTTGAGCTTCAGGAGCTTATCAGGGGTATATTTCACCAGGTCTCCAACCGTGTTTATTCCGTTTGCCTTTATCGCCTTGAATGCCCTGGTCGGAAGTTCAAGTTCATCAACAGGCTGTGCAAGCATTTTTCTGAGTTTTTCAATCTCCTCATCATACTCAACCTTCTCCTCCTCCTCAAACACCTCCTGGGTAACGAAGAGGTCCATGTGGTCCTTCAGAATCTTTGCCGCTATGTTCACTGCCTCTTCAGGGAAAACGCTCCCATCGGTCCACACCTCAAGTATGAGTTTATCAAAGTCGGTGCGCTGTCCGACCCTTGCAGGCTCAACCCTGTATCTCACCCTGGTAACAGGTGAAAAGTTCGCATCAAGGAAAATGGTCCCTATGGGCATCTTCCTGTCCCTCAGCATCTCCGCAGGAACGTATCCCCTTCCCACATCAACCTTTATCTCCATCTCTATCTTTCCTTCCTCGGTAAGGGTGGCGATGTGCTGTTCCGGATTAACAACCGTGAGTCCCTGAGGAGTCTCTATGTCCCCTGCCTTCACCTCGCCCTTTCCTTTTCTGGAAAGGGTTGCCGTTTTTGGCATCTCCCCTCCAATAACCCTGAACCTCACCTTTTTCAGATTCAGGATTATCTGAGGGACATCCTCAAGGACTCCCGGTATGGTCGAGAACTCATGCAGGACCCCATCTATCCTCACGGCAGTTATTGCAGCCCCCTGAATGGAGGAAAGGAGTATCCTTCTTAAGGAGTGTCCTATGGTTATCCCGAATCCCCTCTCAAGTGGAGAGAGAACAAATCTTGCATAGTTCTCGCGCTTTTCCTCCACCTGGAGTTCCTTTGGCATCTGAAGGGGCTTTATCTTTATCATCCACCTTCCTCCTTATTTGGAATAGAGCTCCACTATAAGGTGCTCCTGTATCGGGAAGGTTATGTCCTCCCTCCTGGGAAGGTCCACAACCTCTCCCTTCATTGCCTTTTTATCGAGAGAGAGCCACCTGGGAACCTCTATATCCCTTTCAAGTGCATACTTTATAACATGAAGGTCTTTACTCTTCTCTCTCACTGCAATAACATCCCCCTTCTTTACAAGATATGAGGGGATGTCAACCTTCCTTCCATTCACCTCTATATGCCCATGAGCCACAAGCTGTCTTGCCTGAGGACGGGATACGGCAAATCCCAGTCTGTAAACAACATTGTCAAGTCTTCTTTCAAGCAGGGAGAGAAGTATCTCTCCTGTAACTCCCTTCTTTTTCGCAGCCTTGAGGAAGTAATTCTTGAACTGACGCTCACTCACACCATAAATCCTCTTCACCTTCTGCTTCTCCCTCAACTGCAGACCGTACTGGGTCAATTTACTTCTGTGCTTCTTGGGTCTCTCTCCAGGAGGCATCACCCTTTCACCCTTTTCAAATGGGCACTTCTCACTGTAGCATCTCTCTCCCTTGAGGTAGAGTTTCATTCCCTCTCTTCTGCAAAGTCTGCATCTTGGTCCCGTGTATCTTGCCATTAAACCCTCCTCTTCTTTGGCGGTCTGCAACCGTTATGGGGGATTGGTGTTACATCCCTTATTGCTGTTATCTTCAAGCCCGTCTGCTGGATAGCCCTTATTGCCGCCTCCCTTCCCGGTCCGGGTCCCTTCACCCACACCTCAACATTCCTCATTCCCAGATGGTATGCCTCCTTTCCTGCACGTTCCGCTGCCTGCTGGGCGGCAAAAGGTGTTCCCTTCTTCGTTCCCTTATACCCTATCCTTCCCGCAGAATACCAGGTGATGGTATTCCCCCGCTCATCGGTTATTGTTACTATCGTGTTGTTGAAGGTTGCATGTATGTGAACTATTCCATTCTGTGGAGCCTTCTTTACCTTTCTTCTTCCCCTTCTCTTCCTTGCCATCTCACCTCCTTATCCTTTCCTCATCTTCTTTTTCTTCAACGCAATCTGACCCTTCCTGGGTCCTTTCCTGGTTCTTGCGTTGGTCCTGGTCCTCTGCCCTCTGACAGGCAATCCTCTCAGGTGCCTTATTCCCCTGTAGCACTTTATCGCAATCAGTCTCTTTATATTCTGTGTAACCTCCGCCCTGAGCGCTCCCTCAACCTTATACTCTGCCTCTATTATCTTCCTTATCGCCTCTATCTCCTCCGCAGTCAGGTCCTTCACCTTCTTCATCGGATCCACACCAGCACGCTCCAGGATTTTTGAGGATGAGGTTCTCCCTATCCCGTAGATATAGGTGAGGGCTATCCAGATGTTTTTGTTTCCTGGAAGGTCAACGCCTGCTATTCTCGCCATATCTTACCCCTGCCTCTGTTTGTGTTTTGGGTTTTTGCATATGACCCTCACCACCCCCTTTCTCCTTATTATCTTGCAGTGAGGGCACATCTTTTTAACGCTTGCTCTTACCTTCATTTCAGCCTCCTTATGATTCTCCCCTTTGTCAGGTCATAGGGGGAGAGTTCCACAATCACCCTGTCTCCGGGAACTATCTTTATGTAATGCATACGCATCTTCCCGGAGACATAGGCAAGAACCTTCATCCCGTTCTTCAACTCCACCCTGAATCTCGCATCAGGTAACGCCTCAACGACTGTCCCTTCCATCTGTATTCCCTTAGTTCCCATGGCTCTCTATCACATCCACTATTCTTGCATAAACCTCTTCTACAGCCCCATTTCCGGGTATTTTCCTCAAAACACTGAGTTCTTCGTAGAAGGAAACAAGGGGCTCGGTTTCTTTTTTGTATACCTCAAGCCTTTTTCTCACAACCTCTTCTTTGTCGTCCTCCCTCTGATAAAGCCTCCCCCCGCATATATCACATCTTTCATCCTCTGCGGGAGGATTCGTTATTAAATTATATATTGCTCCACAGTTTTCGCAAATCCTTCTTGAAGAAAGTCTCTTAACAAGCAGTTCCTCAGGAATATCTATGAATACAACATGGTCCAGTTTCTGTCCCCTGCTCTCCAGATACTCCTGCAGAGCCCTTGCCTGCTCCAGGCTCCTTGGAAAACCATCAAGAATAAACCCCTCCCTCGTATCATCCTCTTCAAGCCTTTTCTCAATTATCCCGGTTATCACCTCATCAGGAACTAACCTGCCTGATTCAACATACCTTTTTATCCCCTCATCCACCTTCGCACGCTCCCTTAAAATATCACCCGCAACTATCATTGGAATTCCATACTGCTCCGAGAGGAGCTTTGCCTGCGTCCCCTTTCCTGCCCCTGGAGGTCCAAGCAGGACTATTCTCATCTCCTTCTCCCCCTTATTCTTCCCTTCCTCATGAATCCCTCGTAGTGCCTCATCAAGAGCTGTGCCTCTATCTGCTGGACCGTATCAAGCATCACTCCAACAACTATGAGGAGGGATGTTCCACCAAAGTAAAAGGGAAGGTGGTATTTCGTTATTAGAATTGTGGGAAGGATTGCTATCATTGCAAAGAAGATGGCACCCGGAAGGGTGAGTCTTGTCATCACTTTATCTATGTAGTCTGCTGTGGGTTTGCCAGGTCTTATCCCAGGGATAAATCCGCCGTATTTTTTCATATTATCCGCAAGTTCCTGGGGGTTTATCACTATGGATGTATAGACATAGGCAAAGAGAATTATGAGCAGAACATACAGGGTATTGTAGAACCATCCACCGGGGGTGAAGAGGTCAACTATTCCCTGAGCCCATGGGTAGCGCTGGAAGAGCTGCGCAAAACTCGGAACAAACATGAGGGCAGACTGTGCAAAGATTATCGGGATTATACCTGCTGCATTGAAGTTAAGGGGAAGATGGGTGCTCTGACCCCCATAGACCCTTCTTCCAACAATCCTTTTTGCATACTGAACAGGTATTCTTCTCTGCGCCTGGGTTATAATAACAACGGCTGCTGTGACCAGAACCGCAAAAACACCAAAGGCAAGGGCAAATGTCCATGACTTCGCTCCGGATTTGAGCATCCTCCAGAAGGAGAGCATCTGGTTCGGGAACCTCCCAAGTATTCCTGCCATAATCAGGAGTGATATTCCATTCCCTATTCCCTTCTCGGTTATGAGTTCTCCAATCCACATGATGAATATCGTTCCCGCAGTCATTGTGATTATCGTGCAGAACCTGAAGAAAAATCCGGGGTTGGGAACAACCGGTATATCTCCAACCTTTATGCTTTCAAGGAATACGGAAATTCCAAGGGACTGGATGAATGCAATTGCAACCGTGAGATACCTTGTGTGCTGGTTTATCTTCCTCCTTCCCTCCTCACCCTCCTTTATAAGCCTCTGGTAGTAGGGAATTGTCGCACCCAGGATCTGGAGGATAATTGACGCGGAGATATAGGGCATTATTCCCAGGGCAAATATCGTTGCCCTTGCAAGGTTTCCACCAACAAAGATATCGTAAAGTCCCAGGAGTGTCCCCCTCATCTGCTCAAAGTACATCTTCAAAACCTGCGTATTCACCCCCGGGACGGGAATATGACCACCAAGTCTGTAAACGGCTATCATTAAAAGGGTAAATAATATCTTTTTTCTTAAGTCGGGGATCTTCCAGACGTTACGAACCGATTCTAACAGCCTTTCCTCCTTTCTCCTCTATTGCCTTCAGGGCAGATTTTGAGAATGCATGGGCGTGGACCTCCAGTTTCCGCTCGAGCGTTCCATCTCCAAGAATCTTCACCGGCCCCTTCTTCACAAGCCCTTCCTTTTTCAGCATTTCAAAGTCCACAACAGTTCCATCCTCAAACCTGTTCAGGTCCTTTATGTTCACAACCTCGTATATCACCTTGTTTGGATTCTTAAATCCACGCTTGGGAACCCTGCGGGTAAGGGGCATCTGACCTCCCTCAAACCACAGGGGGAGGCTTCCTCCGCTCCTCGCCCTCTGTCCCTTTGTTCCACGTCCTGCGGTTTTACCCTTCCCTGAACCGGGTCCCCTTCCAACCCTTTTTCTCTTCTTTACCGCACCCTCTGGTGGTTTTAATTCATGTAATTCAATCCCCATCCATCTCCTCCACTTTTACCAGATGTTTTACCTTTTCAATCATTCCCCTTATCTGGGGAGTATCCTTATGAACAACAACCCTGTGGAGTTTTCTCAAACCAAGTGCCTTTAATGTTCTCTTCTGCCTCCAGGGTCTGTCTATAGGGCTTCTTATGAGTTCTATCTTAAGCAGTTTCGCCACCTTCCCACCTCCTTCTTCCCTTCAGTATCTCTTCAACCGTCTTTCCCCTCAGTCTCGCATACTCCTCAGGGCTCTTCAGCTGGGAAAGAGCAACGAGTGTCGCCTTCACAACATTGTGAGGAGTTGTTGAACCTATAACCTTTGTGAGAACATCCTTCACTCCTGCAAGCTCAAGAACTGCTCTCACTGCGTTACATGCTATAACTCCGGTTCCAGGAGATGCTGGTTTTATTATCACCCTGGATGCACCAAATTTTCCAAAAACGTCATGGGGAATTGTCGTTCCAACAATAGGAACCCTCATGAGGTGCTTTCTTGCATTCTCCGTTGCCTTCCTCACCGCATCCGGAACCTCGTGTGCCTTTCCATGTCCAAAACCAACAACTCCGTGTCTGTCACCAACAACGACATACGCAGTAAACCTCATTCTCTTACCACCCTTCACGGTCTTTGATACCCTTCCTATATAAACTGTTCTTTCTTCAAGTTCAAGGTCGCGCGGGTCTATCCTTTCTTTTAACCTTAACTTCTTCAGCAATTGCTTCATTCTGCCTCCTTTAAAATTTCAGTCCACCTTCCCTTGCCCCTTCCGCAAGGGCACGAACCCTTCCATGGTACCTGTATCCAGCCCTGTCAAATGCCACCTTTTCTATTCCCCGCTCCAGTGCAAGTTTTGCAAGCAGTTTTCCAACCTCCTTTGCCTGCTCGGTCTTCTTCATTCCCTTTATCCTGTCCCTTATCTCGGGTGAAAGGGTGGATGCAGCAACAAGGGTATGCCCCACGGTATCATCTATTATCTGGGCATAGATGTGCTTCAACGACCTGAAGACGCAGAGCCTTGGTCTTTCGGGTGTTCCGAATATCTTTTTCCTCACCCTCATGTGTCTCTTTTTTCTCTTCAATCTCTTCCTCTTGTTCTTATCCATATCACACTCCCGTCTTTCCTGCTTTTCTTCTTATGTACTCACCAGCATATCTTATCCCGGTCCCCTTGTAGGGCTCGGGAGGTCTTACCCTTCTGATAATTGCAGCCTGCTCTCCCACCTTTTCCTTGTCTATACCGGAAACAACCACTCTTGTGGGAGAATCAAGTTTTATCTCAACCCCTGGAAGGGGTTCTATTTCCACAGGATGGCTGTATCCCACATTGAGAATGAGTTTCTTACCCTGGAGCTGTGCCTTGTATCCCATTCCTATTATCTCAAGTTCCTTCTTATACCCCTGGGTGACGCCTATGATCATGTTGTTTATAAGTGTTCTTGTGAGACCGTGGAGGGACTTGTGGAATCTTGAATCGGTGGGTCTTTCAACCCTTATCTCGTCCCCCTCACGTTTTATTATCATATCAGGATGGAACTCCCTCTCAAGGGTTCCCAGGGGTCCCTTCACCGTAACCTTGTTTCCCTCTATTTTTACCTCAACTCCTTTTGGAATGGGTATCGGGAGCTTCCCTATCCTTGACATTCTCTCCTCCTACCAGATTTTGCAAAGGAGTTCACCACCCACCTTCTTGCGCTTTGCCTCCCTGTCGGAGAGAACTCCCCTGGATGTTGAAAGTATAGCAATTCCGAATCCACTCTTCACCACCGGTATTTCCCTCCATCCCACATAAACCCTTCTTCCGGGCTTTGAAACCCTCTCCAGTCCCGAGATGGCACTCTCGCCATCCACCCACTTAAGGGTGATGTTTATGATACCCTGCTTGTTGTCCTCTATGTACTCATAGTTTGCTATGTATCCCTCCTCAAAGAGAATCCTCGCAATGGCAAGTTTGAGTTTTGAAGCAGGGATTGAAACCCTCTTTTTACGCGCCATTATGGCGTTCCTTATCCTGGTGAGCATATCAGCAATGGGGTCTGTCATCATAACCTCTTCCTCCTTACCAGCTTGCCTTTCTCACACCAGGAATCTCGCCCTTAAGGGCGAGTTCCCTGAAGCATATCCTGCAGAGACCGAAGTCCCTTAAATAACCCCTCGGTCTCCCGCAGCGTTTACATCTGTTTCTTTTTCTTACCTTAAACTTGGGCTCCCTTTTCCACTTTTCTATCTGTGCCTTCCTTGCCATTACCTCCTCCTGAATGGAAGACCCATTTCCTCAAGCAATGCCCTTGCCTCCTCGTCCGTTTTCGCAGTCGTGACGATGGTTATATCCATTCCAAAAACATGCTTGACCTTGTCGTACTCTATCTCCGGGAAGATGAGCTGCTCCTGGACACCAAAGGTATAGTTTCCTCTTCCATCAAAGGAGTTGGGATTCAATCCCCTGAAGTCCCTTATCCTGGGGATGGCTGCGGTTATGAGCCTGTCCAGGAATTCATACATCCTGTCCCGCCTGAGGGTAACCTTCACTCCCACAGGCATTCCCTTCCTTATCTTGAAGTTTGATATGGATTTTCTTGCCTTCCTCACAATGGGCCACTGTCCGGTGATAAGTGCAATGTCGTTCATCACATATTCAAGGAGCTTCGGGTCCCTTGCAGCCTCCCCTATTCCCGTATTCACAACAATCTTTTCAATTTTCGGGACCTCAAGGGGATTTTTGTATTTAAAACGCTTCATGAGAGCTGGAACAACATGTTCCAGGTAGTGTTTTTTGAGTCTTGGTATGTATTTTCCGTTTTCCCTGCTCATATTATCTCCCCGCATTTCTTGCAGTATCTTACCTTTGTCCCATCCTCAAGAAACATCATACCGACCCTTGTTGGCTGGTTACACTTGGGACACACGAGCATGAGGTTGGAGATGTGAATGGGAGCCTCCTTCTCTATTATTCCTCCGGCCTCACCCATCCTTCTTGGTCTTGTATGCCTTCTCACGAAGTTCACTCCCTCCACTATCGCACGCTCCTCCTGCGGGAAGACCCTCAGGACCTTCCCTCTTTTCCCCCTGTCGTCACCTGATATTACCTGGACTATATCTCCTCTTTTTATCCTGAACTTCTTCCTCATACGACCTCCGATGCAAGTGAGATTATCTTCATGAATTTCTTCTCCCTGAGTTCCCTGGCAACCGGACCGAAGATTCTTGTTCCCTTTGGCTCACCATACTGGTCTATAAGAACGCAGGCATTCTCGTCAAACCTCACATAGGAGCCATCCTTCCTGCGCTGTTCTTTTTTTGTCCTTATAATCACCGCCCTGTGAACGGTCCCCTTTGGAATGGGGCTTCCAGGAATCGCATCCTTTATGGTAACAACAATGACATCTCCGAGCCTTCCATACTTTCTTCTTGAACCGCCAAGAACCTTTATGCACATCGCCTCTTTTGCTCCGGTATTATCCGCAACAACGAGTCTTGTGTATTCCTGAATCATGCTACCACCTCCTCCTCCGGTCTCTTACCCTTTTCAATAATCCTCACCAGTCTCCATCTCTTTCTCCTTGACAGGGGGCGGGTTTCCATTATCTCAACCACATCCCCTTCCCTTGCCTCATTGTTCTCGTCGTGAGCCATGAACTTCTTTCTCTTCTTTATATATTTCTTAAACCTTGGATGCATCACAATCCTTTCAACCTCAACCACAATGGTCTTATCCGGTTTATCGCTCACAACCCTTCCCACCATCGTTTTCCTTTTGCCTCTCATACCTTCACTCCTTTTTCTCTGGCTATCGTGAGAACCCTTGCTATTTCTCTTCTTACCTGTTTAAACCTCGCAGGATTCCTGAGGTTCCCGAGACTGCGCTGGAACCTCAGGCTTAAGAGTTCCTCCCTCAGTTCATGAAGGTATGATTTGAGTTCTTCCTCATTCATTTCCCTTATTTCCTTCGCCTTCATAGCACTCCTTCCCTCTTTACGAATCTTGTCTTTACAGGGAGTTTTGAGGCTGCAAGCCTGAACGCCTCCCTTGCATCCTCCTCACTCACTCCTGCAAGTTCAAACATTATTCTCCCTCTTTTAACAACCGCCGCCCAGTAGTCCACATTTCCCTTACCCTTACCCATTCTTGTCTCTGCAGGCTTTCTGGTTATGGGCTTGTCAGGGAATATCCTCATCCAGAGTTTTCCACCACGCTTGAGATACCTGGTTATTGCAACTCTTGCAGCCTCTATCTGCCTTGCAGAGACCCAGGCGGATGTAAGTGCCTGGAGTCCGTATTCTCCAAAGTCAAGCTGGGTTGCTCCCTTTGACCTTCCCTTTAACCTTCCCCTCTGCTGTTTTCTGTACTTTACCCTTGATGGCATCAACATCTTACACCTCCACCTCTCCCTTGAATATCCAGACCTTCACCCCGATGGTTCCTGCGGTTGTGACTGCGGTTGCGGTGGCGTAGTCTATATCCGCCTTCAGGGTCTGGAGGGGAACCCTTCCTTCCCGGTACCACTCTTTTCTTGCTATCTCAGCCCCTGCAAGCCTTCCAGCACACTGAACCTTTATTCCCTTTGCACCAGCCCTCATTGCATTCTGAACCGCGCGCTTCATCGCCCTTCGGTATGCAACCCTTCTTTCTATCTGTCTTGCTATGGAGTTTGCGACAATAACCGCATCAAGTTCGGGAACCGGAATCTCCTTCACATCCAGAAATATCTCACGCCCTATGAGTGCCTTTATCTCCTCCCTCAACCTCTCCGCCTCCTGTCCCTTCTTTCCGATAACCACTCCTGGACGCGCCGTGTGTATCGTTACCTTCATCTTCTTGGGTTTCCTTTCTATCTCTATTCTGGATATGTATGCATCCTCAAGCCTCTTTCTCAGATAATCCTTTATTATTAAATCCTCCTGCAGAAATTTATCAAAATTCTTCCCGGCAAACCAGCGGGAATACCAGTCCTTTGTTATTCCAAGCCTGAAACCTATGGGGTGTGTTTTCTGACCCAATTTACCTCCTTTCTTTCCCTTCTTTTTCTTCTACAACAACGGTTATGTGTGATGTCCTCTTCCTTATGATTACCGTCCTTCCCATGGACCAGGGTCTTATCCGTTTGTACATGGGACCACGGTCCACCCTGAGGTCCTTCACGTAGAAGTCCTCTGGTTTAACCCTTATCTCTCCAGCCTTGTTTATCGCATTCGCAACGGCGTGTTCTATCGCCTTTTTCAATATCCTTGCAGGCTTCTGGGGAAGGAACTCCAGGATGGCGAGTGCCTCGGGAACAGGCTTTCCCTTGACAAGTTCCACAACCCTTCTCGCCTTCATGGGTGACATTCTTACAAATCTCTGATAGGTTCTTCCTTCTATCATCCTTTCCTCGCTTTCCTTTCTGCCTCTGCCTTCTTTCCACCGTGCCCGGTGAACTTTCTCGTGGGTGCAAACTCACCGAGTTTGTGACCCACCATCTCCTCTGTAACATACACCGGGATAAAGTCCTTCCCGTTGTGGACCTCAAAGGTGAACCCGACAAACTCCGGAGGGATGGTTGACCTTCTTGCCCATGTTCTTATGGGCTTCTTTTCCCCAGTTTCAAGCATCTTTTTTACCTTCTTAAGCAATTTGGGATCAACATAAGGTCCCTTTTTCAAAGACCTTCCCATCACTTCCTCCTCTGGACTATGAATTTATCTGAGGGTTTGCGTTTCTTCCTTGTCTTGTATCCCTTGGTCGGCATACCCCACGGGCTCACAGGATGCCTTCCACCGTGAGACCTTCCCTCACCACCACCGAGGGGATGGTCAACCGGGTTCATTGCCACTCCGCGAACATTTGGTCTCCTTCCAAGCCACCTGGACCTTCCAGCCTTTCCTATGGTCACCATGTCGTGGTCAACGTTTCCGACCCTTCCCACGGTGGCGTAGCAGTCCTGATGGATGAGCCTTATCTCACCCGAGGGCAGCCTTATATGGGCATACTTCCCTTCCTTTGCAAGAACCTGGGCTGCCGTTCCTGCAGCCCTCACAAGTTTTGCCCCCCTTCCGGGGACGAGTTCTATATTATGGATTTCTGTTCCAAGAGGAATATTCCTTATCGGAAGTGCATTTCCAACTTTTATCGGGGCATCGGGCCCGGACATTACGGTATCCCCGACCTTGAGTCCATCAGGCCAGATGATATATCTCTTTTCTCCATCAACATACTGGATGAGGGCTATCCTTGCAGAACGGTTGGGGTCGTATTCTATGCTCACAACCTTCCCTTCTATTCCATGCTTATCCCTCTTCCAGTCTATTATCCTGTACCTTCTCTTATGCCCTCCACCCCTCTGCCAGCAGGTTATTCTTCCGGTGTTGTTTCTTCCACCGGTCTTCTTCAGGGGTTCGGTGAGGGAGGGCTCGGGCTCTTTTCTGGTTATCTCCTCAAAGGTTGGTGCCCTTCTGAATCTCTGACCTGGTGTTACGGGTTTTAGCTCTTTTACTCCCATTTTACACTCCCTCGAAGAGGTTTATCACATCACCTTCCTTTAAGGTAACAATCGCCTTCTTCCAGGATTTTCTTCTTCCCTCTATCCTTCCCCTTCTTGCAGGCTTCCCTTTCACATTTATCGTTCTCACCTTCTTCACCTTCACCTTGAAGAGCTCCTCAACAGCCTTCTTTATCTCGTGTTTGTTTGCATCAGGATGCACCTCAAAGACATACTGATTGAGTTCCTTGAGCCGGGTTGCCTTCTCGGTTATAACCGGTCTTATTATTACTTCTCTCGGCTCCTTCATCCAAACACCTCCTCAAGTTTCTTCAATCCACTTTCAGTAATAACGAGATTCCTCGCCCGCAGCACATCGTATGCATTTGCCTTGTGTGCCTCAAGGATGGTCAGGTTTTCTATGTTTCTTGCAGATTTATAAAGGATGGGGTCATAGTCACCGTAAAGAAGGAGGGTCTTTTCACCATAGACCCCTATATTTTTGAGGATTTCTGCAACCCTTCTGGTTCTGGGTTCTTCAAGTTTTATGTCCTCAATAACAAAAACCTTGCCCTGGGATGCACGATGGGAAAGTGCGGAGTAAAGGGCAAGGCGCTTCACCTTTGCAGGAACGGAGTAGTTGTAATCCCTGGGTTTTGGTCCATGAACCACCCCTCCATGTCTCCACTGGGGTGCCCTTATTGAGCCATGACGCGCACGTCCGGTATGCTTCTGTCTCCAGGGCTTCCTGCCTCCGCCTCTCACTTCCCCGCGGGTCTTGGCGCATGCGGTCCCCTGTCTCCTGCGCGCCATGTACATCTTTATCACTTCCCACACGACACCCTCGTGTGGCTTTACTCCAAAGAGTTTCTCGGGCAATTTTATCTTTTTCTTTTCCTGTCCTTCAAGACTCAGGAGTTTTACCTCCATTTCTTACCCCTTTTTCCTTATTATCACCCATGAGTTTCTTGCACCCGGGACACCGCCCTTCACCGCAACTATTCCCTGCTCCCTGTCCACCTTCACCACCTCAAGATTTTTTATCGTAACCCGTTCATTTCCCATTCTTCCAGGGAGTTTTTTACCCTTCCAAACCCTTCCCGGGTCGGTCGTTGCTCCAACGGAACCCGGAATCCTGTGGAACTTGGAGCCATGGCTCCTGGGTCCACCGGCGAATCCATGGCGTTTCACAACTCCCTGAAATCCGCGTCCCTTCTCCCATCCGGTAACATCCACCTTCTCACCTTCTTTGAGAATATCCACATCTATGCGCTGACCAGGTTCAAACTGAGATGAGTCATCAACCCTGAACTCAACTATCTTCTTAAGGGGAGGAAGTCCTGCCTTTTTGAATATTCCCATCATCGGCCTGTTTGCACGCTTTGCCTCCTCAAATCCCAGGGCTACTGCCTCGTATCCATCCTTTTCCTTTGTTCTCCTGTAAACCACAAAATTCGGTCCCGCCTTTATGAGCGTTACGGGAACGACCGTCCCGTCCTCCCTGAATACCTGTGTCATTCCTATCTTCTTACCAACAAGCCCTGGCATCTTTCCTCCTTCAGTACTTTATCTCAACATCAACACCTGCAGGAAGGTCAAGTTTCGTGAGTGCCTCAACCGTCTCATGGGTGGGTTTTAAGATGTCTATCAGACGCTTATGGATTCTTACCTCAAACTGCTCCCTTGACTTTTTGTCAATGTGTGGGGAGCGGAGAACGGTATAGAGGGTGCGCTTTGTCGGGAGGGGAACGGGTCCCCTCACCTCGGCACCCGTGTTTTTTGCAACCTCAACTATTTCCTTACAGCACTTATCAAGGATTCTGTGGTCGTATGCCTTCAGTTTTATCCTTATCTTCCTTGCCATGGTTACTCCAGTATTTCGGTTACCACTCCGGCTCCAACGGTTTTACCACCTTCTCTTATTGCGAACCTCAATTCGCGCTCCAGAGCAACAGGATACATGAGCTCAACCTCAAGCTCCACATGGTCACCAGGCATAACCATCTCAA
>JAPDKE010000033.1 GCA_029258725.1 bacterium
ATGCTTCCCATCTTTAAAGGTGAACACTGCATACTTGTCAATGCTGGACCAAAATTTTTCCATAACCGTTGTAATCGGCGCGTCGGACTTGGTGCCCAGTACTCTTTTTATAAGTTCGGTTGGGTTGCTTTGATGACTCACCTCCGCATCTTTCTTAAAAATGGGTACAAATACAACGGGAATTCCGCCCATCTGTTCAGTAGCAACAATATCACGCATACACAAAACACACTTCACGGATTTGCCATCGATTTTAATTTCGTCGGGCTCTATAGAATCTGGAAGTAGTAATTTTCCATTCTCATCCGTATAATCCACACTCCTCCCCTCCACCCTGACATGTTCCACGGGCATACCTGTCCCCTCTTCCAGAACCACGCCTCTTATCACTCCTCCCAGAAGAAAGAGCAGTGCCACAGGCTCAACTCCTTTCCGTCAAAAATGTAGATATTCCTTCCACGGGTTCCAATTATTCCTGTGTAAAGGTAAGGGTAGGGACAGAAGGAAAGAGAATCCTCATCAAGGATAAAGACACCGTATACACTTTCTTCTTCCGATAAACGATAAAATGCAAAAACGAGTGAATCACCAGGAATACTCACATCCACGGGCTCTTTTGAAAAGAGGAGTCTTCCATCCAGGGTGTATAAGCGTAACCTCCTGTTAAATGTGTAAAGATAAGGAGGAGCAAGAAAACAGTGTTCCCAAAAAGGCTGTGCATTCAGAGGATACATTCGTCCTCCGCATCTTTTATACACGTATCTTCCATATCCTTTACTCACAATAAGATACCTTCCACATGCGTCCATAACCTTTCCTGGTGGAAAAGGTAGATACTCAAGAACAACAAGCCCACTCTCTCCCTCCACGCATTTTCCCATCCCTTCAAACAACTCTATAAAAGCAGTGTCCTTATTTCCGAAATAAAGATGATAGAGATATCTTTTCCCTGTGAGCAAAGAATAGAAGCAGGAATCCGCAGAAAGAAACAATCCACTGACCTTCATCCGGTATGCGTCCTCTTCTCTAACATTAAAGGTGTAAAGGAAGGAAAGATCCGGAGTAAATGCATGTACTGTATCCTGATTTATAATCACGACAGCATCCCTTCCCACCCTCCCACGTTCCCCCACAACCCTCACACTTTTTATCAATTCAAGCCTGAGGACCTGTATAGGCTCAACAGAGTCTATCTCTCCGCAGGAAAGGAGAGATAGTAAGAGGAGAGAAAAACTCCATTTTTGTATTCTACGGTAAAATCCGGAACTTTCCATATATGTGCTCCCATGAGTAAGGAATCTCCTTTGATGGAATACACCCTGAGTCCCGTAAATCCACCACCAGCGAGCAGAAAATCACCTGCCACACATGCCGTGTCTTCTATACATTCTATACATTCCACACTGCCGATTTCTTCGGGATAGGTAACATCCTCAAATGAATATATCACTGCCCTGTCTTCCCAGAAAATCACCCCCTTTTTTTCAGATGGAGAGAACCACAAACATCGGGGATAGAAATAGATGGAGGAATCTTGTGTATTGAAATAGTAAAGGGTGTCTTTTTTAAGAAAGAGAAAAAGAGAATCGTAAATTCCCCCGTTTTTTATACCATTACCATACATATCTGAAACACTGAACACCGGTTCAAGGGTATGAAGGTCATAGAGAGTCATGGAGCCATCGTAAAATACAACACCCACATGATGGGGATAAACCGGAACTGCTTCCTTTACCCCGGATGTTTCGGGAAATTCAAATTTAAAGGTATCAATCCTTATATCAGGAAAATATACCCTGAAAACAAGGACAAGAGAATCACTCCAGAACACAACACTTAATGTATCCCCGGAGGGAAGAACTTTTCCTTTTTCTTCATACCACAGATTGCAAAGGTTAACTCCTGAGGGAGGAAATCCTTCCATCCGGTCAATTCTCAATATCCATCCAGTATCCCATCCATACCCATAAACATTTCCGTCACTTCCCATAAAGTACCCATCGTACCTTCCCAGAGGATAGAGGCGATGATTCAAAAGAAAGAAGGTATCGCTTTCATTTCCATATCCTTCATCGTTCACTGCTTTGAGCCTCCAGTAAAGGGTATCCAGGTCTCCCTGGAATATACACGATGGGATATAGGATGTTTTCAGTATCCTAATGGCAGGGATGGTTGTGGATAAAAGGGTATCTGTGAAGTTACGGGTTGAAGAAACAGTGAGAATAAAACTGGTTGCAACACTATCACTTTTCCATCTGAACTCAGGAGGATTATACTTCACCACTCCCACAGGTGAAATAAGCACCGGGGGTCCCGGCCAGTTTATCGGGTCATAAGGATTGTTGAACTCTTTTCTTGAACAGGAGAGAAGAAGGAGCAGAAAAAGTCCTGTTTTTCTTCCCATGCTTCTTCCTCCACTTTTCAATGAAATACATGATGGTAATTGTCGTTGCAGAGATTATAAGAACATCCCTTGCATACTCAAAACCACGGGTCATGTTTCTCCAGAAGACCGCCTTTCCCGGTTCCTCCGCAGTTTGATAGCAATGGTAGGAATACTCCACCCCTCCATCCATCAATATTGCACCCGCCCAGAGCGGAACAACCGCCTTTTCAACCCATGAAGGATTGAGTGTATCGGCAAGGAAGATTATCCAGAGCATGCAGATTTATTTTAAAACCCGGGAAGATGGATGTCAAGTCAATTGACATGCCCTCAAATTCGGTATATCATACAAATATGAAAGGAAGGATACATGTATATACCGGAGATGGTAAGGGGAAGACATCGGCTGCCCTGGGAGTTTTGATAAGGGCAAAGGGATGGGGTATGCGGTGCTTTTTAATACAGTTCATGAAGGGAATGGAAACAGGAGAAGTAAAGGTCCTTGAAGCCCTTGGAATCCCGGTTAAGAGGTTTGGCTTTCCATATTTTCCGGATATAAAGAACCTGAAAGAGGAAGAAAAAGAGGTTCTGCTTGCCGGATGGAAGGAGGCAAAAAGGAGAATGAGGGAAGAAATAGATGTTCTCGTCCTGGATGAATTTTCATATCTCTTTCTCTCAGGAACAGTAAACCAGGAGGAGGCGGTTGAGGAAATCAAAAAAAGATGGGAGGGAATGGAGCTTGTGCTCACAGGAAGGGAAATGCCCCCGGAAATAGTAGAGATTGCTGACCTTGTTACTGAGATGAGGTGCGTGAGGCACTATTTTGAAAAGGGAGAACCACCAAGGAAGGGGGTGGAATTTTGAGATTTTCGGTTATAGGGGTGGGAAGGGCAGGAAGTTCAATAATAAGGTCTCTGTGTGAGGCAGGATGGGAGTTTACTGGATGTGTATCCCGGGAGCCATCCTACGCAGACCAGGCAGTGAAAAAATATGGAGGAATAAGGGAGGAAAAACCCGAAAAAATCCTAGAATCCGATATTATTTTCATAACAACCCCTGACAGAGAAATTAAAAATGCAGTTCCCGAAACCTCCTCCATTCTTGCACACATGAGCGGTTTTCTTTCATCATCCATCCTGGGAGAGAACTCATTCTCCATCCATCCCGTTCTCCCCCTTTCCCCCTTCACATCACTTCATGAAAGATTCTTCACGATAGAGGGGAAAAGGGTGGATATTGCAAAAAAGGTTGTTGAGACACTCAAGGGAAGATACATGGTTATATCTCCGGATGAAAAACCCCTCTATCATCTGGCGTGCGTCGTTGCCTCCAATCATGTCCTCTCCATTCTCTACCTTTCCTCAAAACTCATGGAGGGAAGGATACCGGAGGAGGAAATCATAAATCTTGCCCTGGAAACGTTAAAAAAGGCAGAAAAAGAGGGAATTGTTCAGGCACTCACCGGTCCTGTGGAAAGGGGAGAAAAAGAGGTGATTGAAAAAGAACTTGAAAAAGCAAAAGAAAAGGGGTATTTTAACCCTGTAAAGGAACTCTTCAAACTCAACCTTGAGGTGGCAGAAAGGAAGGGAAAGGATGTTTTACCTCTTTATACTCTTCTCAAAGATTGATTACCTCCCTCCCGACAGCATAAGGGAGGGAATGAAGGGTTATGGAGTAACAGTATTTCATGGAACCAGAATAGATACATTCGGAGTTGAGATACTCGGTGTTATCAAGAGGGATGTTTCGGGAAAAAGCCTCATAATTGCCCGCCTTTACGGAGAGCCTGTTGAATTTTCAGGAATTCTTGCAGGAATGAGCGGGAGCCCTGTTTACATAAATGGAAAACTAATTGGTGCTCTTGCATACGCATGGGCATTCTCAAAGATTCCCATATGCGGAATAACACCTGTTGAAAACATGCTTGAAGGAAAAGGAGAGGGAGCAGGGGTTCCTGAACTTGAAACCATGCCCTCTGTTCTTTCAATAACGGGATTTTCAGAAGAGGTTACAAAAAAGTTTGAGGAGGTATTTAAAGAATACAGTATGATACCGGTATTAACAGGATACGCAGAAAAAACCGCACCCTTAAAACCCGGCGGGGTTGTGGGAGCACTGCTTATGGATGGTGATGGAAGGGTTGCGGCAATGGGGACAATAACATTCATAGATGGGAAAAAACTCTATGCCTTTGGTCATCCTCTCTTCCTTTCAGGAGAATGCGAGATTCCCATGACCGATGGATACGTGCATGCCTATCTTCCCAGCATATACCATTCCTTCAAGCTCTCATCCCCGGGAAGGATAATAGGAACCCTTGTGGAGGACAGGGATGGGGCTGTTGTTGGAATACTGGGGAAAAATCCAAGGATGATTCCCCTTGTGGTGAGTGATGGAAAGGTAAAAAAACAATATAAAATTTGCAGGGTTCCCTGGCTATTCCCCAGGCTTGCCGGAGTTGCCGTTTTCAACTTGGTTCTTGAGAAAACAGGATTTGATGGAGAGTTCACTGCAAAAATGAAAATGAGATTCACGGTGAAGGGGAAACCGATTGAACTTGAGTGGTATGAGACAGGAAAGAACATGCCAGGTCTTGCATACGGGGATGTGGATGATGCGCTTTCAGAAGTGGTTATGAACCCATATAAACCTGTTTTTCCGGATTCTGTAAAGGTGGAATTTTCTCTTGAAAAGGGAATAAGGAAAAGGGAGATTCTCTCCCTCCAGCTTCCCAGAAAAGAATTTGAACCTGGAGAAAAAATGGAGGTTATTTTGAGAATGAGGGAGTATGGGAAGGGGATTGTGGTAAGGAAAATAAAAGTGAAAGCACCTTCCCTTCCCGGTGAATATACCCTGAGAGTAAGCGGTGGAAGAGAGGACTTTGAATTTGAACGCTCAAGGGTTCCTGGAAACTACCAGACAGAAACCCTTGAGGACCTGCTGCGTGTTCTTTCAAAAATTCCACAGGGAGACGAACTTGTTTTGAAAATATGCTCTAACAGGACGGTCCTCTCAGGAAAGGGAAAGGAGTTCAGCTCCCTTCCTCCATCCTTTACCCACCTTCTTTCCTCATCCCCATATATCCTGAAAGGGAAAGGGGAACTCGTAACATCCCATGTGGAACACACAGGATATGTGATAACCGGTGAGAAAAGTGTAAACTTCAGGGTAAGGAGGAAGTAGATGCTTTATTTACTTTCCTTCACATCCATCTTCATGGTTGAGGGAGAAAAGTTTTATCAGGGAAAGGGAGAGAATGTAATCATAGGTAAGGAAGGAGTAAGAACAGGATATGCAAAGGAACCCGTTGCAGACACCCTTGGAAGCTTTGTCTCCTCCATAATTGAAACCCCTTACGGGATATTTGTGGGAACGGGAGAAAAGGGAGAGATATTTCTCATAAAGGCAGGAAAAACAGAAAAGGTTTATGAGGAGGAGGGGTTTGCAGTCATTGGGAAACTGGGAAGAAGTGTGATTGCTGGAATATCACCGGGTGGAAAGATTTTAAAATACTCCGGTGGAAAATTTAATGAGTGGATAAAACTTGATGTTGAATATATCTGGTGCTTCCTTCCTTACAAAGATGGTGTTCTCGTCGGGACCGGACCCCATGGAAAGATATTCTTTGTGGACAGAAAGGGGAACATTAAGGAATTCATGAAACTTGATGCGGAAAATGTAATCTCTCTTTACCGAAAGGAAAAACTCTATGCAACCACCCAGGGGCCAGGACTTTTATGGGACCTTGCGGAAAAAAGGGTGATATTTGACCCCGGAATTGCAGAGGTGAAAGGGGTTGTTGAAAAATCAGGAACACTTTATGTTGCCGGGGTCACAGAAAACCTTGAGGGGTATCTCTTCATGCTCTGCGAGGGAAGAATAGATACGGTTTATCATGGTGAACCAATATACTCAATAACAGAATGGAAGGGGAAGATATTCATCGGGGGTGGAAAGGGAGGAAAGGTGGGAATGGTGAAGAAAGACTTTATTGAACACGTTGCTGATTTTAACGAAGGGCAGGTAACCTCTCTTTACCCTGGAGAATTTCTCCTTGCAGGGACAGGAAACGATGGTAAACTTTACCGATTGAAACCCGCAAAAGAAGGACATTACGATGCCCCGGTGTTTGATGGAAAACCAGGAGCATACTGGGGAAGGGTTGAAATTGAGGGGAAGGGAAGTTTTTCCGTATTTTACCGGACAGGGGAAAGAGAGAAACCGGATACAACCTGGACCGAGTGGAAGAGGATAAAAGAGGAAATAGGGGTAACATCACGGTTTTTGCAGATAAGGGTTGGGGTGGGAAAGGATGCATGGATAAGAAAAATAAAGGTGAGTGCGAGGGAAAAGAACTCGCCACCGGTTATAAAATCCCTCCTTGTCCTTCCTCCAGGGGTTGGATTTGGTGAGGGGAAAAATTCCCCATGGGAGAGAAGACCCTTAAGTGAGGAAAATAAAAAGAGATTGAGGAAGATGGGATTTGAGATAAAGGAAGGCTCATACACCCTTCCCCCATCTTTAAGGTGCATCACATGGGAGGTTACCGACCCTGATGGTGACCCGGTGAAACTCGACCTTTACATAAAGAAGGAAAAAGAAAAGAACTGGGAAATCCTTGAGTCCTCACTCCAGGGAAACTCATACTTCTTTGACGACAGGCTCTTTCCGGATGGATACTACGAGATAAAACTTGTTGCAACCGATGCCCCGGGAAGAGCGGATGCGGAGACATCGGAAAAAGAGGCAAAATTTCTCATAGACCGCACCCCTCCATACCTGAAGAGTTTGAAAATAAAAAATGGAAGAATAGAGGGTGAGGTTGAGGATGCCCTCTCTCCCGTTGAGGGCGTGTTCTATACCCCGGATGGCATAAACTGGTATGCTGCAGCCCCTGAGGATGGGGTATTTGATGAAAAGAGGGAAAAATTTTACTTTGACTTTAATGGAAAAAGGGTTCTCATAAAACTTTCCGACTGGCTCGGGAACTTTGTGGTTGTGAGAAGGGAGATAGAATGAAGGTCTGTGTCGTTTACGGTGGATGGTCAAGGGAGAGAGAGGTATCAATAAGGTCGGGAAAAAACGTTGCCTCTGCCCTGAGAAGGCTCGGGTATGAGGTCTATGAAGTGGACATGCAGAGGGATATTGCGCTGAAACTGCACGAGATAAACCCTGATATTGTCTTCCCCTTACTTCATGGAAGACCGGGAGAGGACGGAACATTCCAGGGAATGCTTGAAATCATGGGTATTCCCTATGTTGGCTCGGGTGTCCTTGCATCGGCACTTGCAATGGACAAGATATATTCAAAAAAGATATTCCTTGCAAGCGGTGTGAATACCCCATCCCATGTTGTTCCGGGACCGGATTTGATGAAGGAGGCGGAGGAGATTCCAAAGAGGCTCGGGATGCCGGTCGTTGTGAAGCCTGCATGTGAGGGGTCAAGCATAGGGGTTAAGATTGTGAAAACCCCTGAAGAGCTTTATCCTGCAATGGTGGAGACAAGAAGAAACTTCGGAAGATTTTACGTTGAGGAATACATTCAGGGAATGACGGCAACGGTTGCGGTGGTCGGCAGCCGAGCCTTACCCGTGCTTGAACTTGTCCCAAAAAGGGAATTTTACGATTACGAGGCAAAATACACAAAGGGATTAACGGAGTTTATAGTTCCTGCAAGACTTTCTCCGGAGGAGACCCGGAGGGCGCAGGAGATGGCACTGCTTGCACATAACTCCCTTGGATGTCAGGATTTTTCAAGGGTTGACATGATAATAAGGCTTGGTGAACCCTATGTTCTTGAGGTGAACACAATCCCCGGAATGACAGACCTTTCAGACCTTCCAGCGGAGGCGAAGGCTGAGGGAAAGAGTTATGATGAGATAGTGGATGAGATCTTAAAAACCGCAGCCAGAAGATGGGGTATCCTGTAGTTGACCTTCACTGTGATACCTTAACAAGGTTACTCTCACCCTTCAACCGCAAACTCCATGTTACGGGAAAAAGACTGGTGAGAGGAGGGGTGAGAATACAGGTATTTGCACTCTTTGTTCCGGGAAAGAGGATAAAACAGGCAAGAAGAACAGCACTGTACGAACACGATTTGCTTGAGAGGATTTCAAGGGACTGGGGACTTTACATTGCAAGAAAGCCTGAGGAGATTTTGCAGGAAAACCTGGTGGCAGTTCCTGCAATTGAGGGAGGGGAGATAATAGAGAAAAATGAGGATTTTTACACATTTGAAAGGCTCGGGATAAGATACATAACCGTGGTGTGGAACAGGCAGAACAGGTTTGGGGACCCTGCCCTCTCCCCTGCCCCTGTCCACAATGGACTGAGTGAGGAAGGAAGGTGGCTTGTGAAGGAGATGGAACGTTTCAAAATACTCCCTGATGTATCGCATGCTTCTGAAAAGACATTCTGGGATATAGTGGATACAGCACATGGTCCTGTTATAGCGAGTCACTCATGCTGTCATGCCCTGAACCCCCATCCAAGAAATCTTAAAGACGAACAGATAAAGGCAATCGGGGAGAAAGGTGGGGTTGTCGGGATAAATTTTTCCTGTGAATTTCTCAGAGGAGAAAAAAGATGCGGGATTGAGGATGTGATAAAACACATTGCACATGTGGTTGAAATAGCGGGAATTGATACGGTGGCTCTTGGCTCTGACTTTGATGGTGTAAGACATCTTCCAAGGGGATTGAGCACGGCGGCAGCGTATCCTCTGCTTGAGGAAGGTTTGAGAAAATACGGGTTTGGTGAAGAAGAGATAAGGAAGATAATGGGAGAGAATGCACTCAGGGTTTTATCGTGTGGCACACATACTCGTTTTACGGAAAGAGAAGAAAAATAATTCTCTTTAACCGATACGATACTGCAAATGTTATTCTCATAGAGGGGGAGAAGAGGATTTTAATAGACCCGGGATTGAAGACTCCTCCTGGATTGAATTCCATAGACGAGATATGGATAACCCACTGTCATCCTGACCACACAAGGTCCATAAAACATTTTTCCTCTCCTGTTTACACCCATCCACTTGCAAGGAGAATTCTTGAGGCATCCTCACCTCCTCTTGCCCTGCGTGAGTTTGAACTTTCATCGGTGAGGGAGATAACAAAAAACTTTACCCGGATAAAGGCAAATACCATAAATTCCATGGCGGAAAGGTGCTATTGGATCTTTTCAGCCCCGCTTATTACAGGATGGAGGAGGATAAAAATAAAAGGGACCCTTGAGGATGGGGAGGAGAGATACGGGATAAAGATTCTTTATCTTCCCGGTCACACCCCTGATGGAATGGGATACTTCCTTCCTGAGGAAAAGATTCTGATAAGCGGGGATATTCTCATAGGTTCAATAATAAGGCACTCAAACCTCTATTCCCCTTCCTCCGATATAGACCAGGCGATTTATTCTCTTGAGAAAATGCTTTCCCTTTCTCCCTCAATTATCCTTCCGGGGCATGGAAGACCGGTTTTTAATGCCACTCATATAATAAAAGGGGTCCTCCGGGAAACCCTGAGATTGAGAGAAAAGATCTTTTCCTGCTTCAACCCGGAGGACCCATGGGAGACGATATGCTGCTGGCAGCGAGCCCTGCATCCCTCCTCTTCTCTTGCGGCAAGGCTTTCTTCCCTTGCCGTTTTTTACAGGGCTATTCTACAATCTCGGTGAATGTTCCCTTTGCGTATATTCCCAGGAACCTTGCAAAGATTCCCGTGAGTATATCGTCCTGAAGTTCCTCAAGTTCCTCTATGGTTGGCGTGTATCCCTCAAGCCCATCCACAGGAATCTGCGGTCCGTTTATTGCGAATACCATTATGGGTTTGTATCCGGTGGTATCGGATATCATTGAAACCGGAACCGTGAGGGATGTTACATCACCCGTAAGGAATGTATCCAGGTCTCCTGCCTTCACCTCTATATTAACTGCATTTTCAATGGTTCCCCAGGTTATGGTTATTGTATCACTGAGGGAAACCGTATCAGGGACATCAATCGTGAAGTCTCCGGGAACGGTTACATTTATGCTTCTCTCCCTTTCGCCTATGGAGATGTAGAGGGTCCACTCGCTTCCAGGGGCAACCTCAAAGTTAAGTGTCTCGGGAAGGTAAACCCCTCCGGAGGAGTGAAGGAGGTTTATTGTATCGCTTCCGGAGTAAAGCATTGCGGTTGCACTGTCTTCAACGTAGAACTCAACTGTATCGGTGTAGAACACGCATCTGTAGAAGGTAAGCGCTCCACCCTTTATACCAAAGTCAAGGTCTGCCTTTGTGCTTTCGGGTGTTTCAGGAACAAGTCCAGCAACAAATCCCACTCCGAAGTATCCTGTAACTGAAGGCTCCTCAGGTGTGGTTCCCTCCTCGCATGTACCAAACATGAGCAAAAATCCTGCAAGGATAAGCAGTTTCCTCATACCTCACCTCCTTTTCTGGTTTTCCAGAATATACAGAGAATCCAATGTTTGTCAACCCTCCGGTTTTCTCAGGGGTAACATCTTACTGCCTACAGAGAGGGCATCTCCTTTTTCAGTCTCTCGGGTACACCTCTCCTGCATCTTGAAAAGAACCTTTTCTACCGGAATAACCTTGAAATCTTTTTTCCTTTGTGGTAAATAAACGGAAAAAAGGAGGAAGTGATGATATGGATATTGCTTTCTTTTGTGAGACCTCTTGACGAGATAAGGGCTGCAATTGAGGCAAAAGGTGCAAGGTGGAGGGCAGCTGAGACCCCGATATCTAAAATGTATGAAGAAACCGGAGAGGTTCCTCTTGGGCTTATTCCCAGCTTACCCGAAAAGGCCAGTCCCGTACCCCTCTCCCCTGTTCCTCTTCCTGATTCCTTCAGCTGGATGGATTACATGACCCCTGTAAAAAATCAGGGAAACTGCGGTAGCTGCTGGGCATTTGGAGCGGTTGGGGCATTTGAGGCAGTGATAAACATAGCGGCAGGCGTTCCTGACCCTGAACTTGACCTATCAGAACAGAATCTGGTAAGTTGTGCAACCTCTTCCGGATGCAATGGATATTCCATCTCCGGGGCCATGGATTTTCTGCAGACCGATGGAACATGTTCTGAGGAGTGTTTCCCTTATGTTGCGCTTGATGCCTCCAATGGGGCCCCATGTTCGGATTCGTGCGATACAAGAAGATTTACGACAAGAAAGGTATCCAGCTATGGATGGGTTGGATTGAATCCCACCCTTGATGAAGTAAAAACAGCAATTTACAATTATGGGCCGCTTGAGGTTGGAATGGATGTGTATACCGATTTCTTTTATTACTCAGGAGGAGTCTACGAACACACCTGGGGAGACTATGAGGGAGGTCATGCAATTGTTATGCTGGGATGGGATGATAATGACTCATGCTGGATATGCAAAAACTCATGGGGAACCGGATGGGGTGAGAAGGGGTATTTCAGGATAAAATACGGAGAATGCTCCATAGAACAGTCATGTTACTGGATGACTCCTGCTCCCACGGAATATCCTCTTCTTTACGTGGTGAAGGCTGAGGTGGAGGACATGGGAGATGGTGATGGTGTTTTGAATCCAGGAGAGCAGGGAAAGATAAACCTGATATTGAGAAACTCACCTGCCTGGGGAAGTATAAGTTCTCTCCAGGGAACACTTACAACAGAGGCTCCAATAGATATTCTGGATAACTCCGGTGCATGGCCGGACATGGCACCCGGAGATACGTGCTCCATGACGGACAGTTTTGCTGTGTTTATTCCGGACACTGCTACCCCTGGAGAATACACCTTTGTTGCCTCTGTAATAGGACTTACTGCAAACTTCAACTACTGGTGGGACGACCTTGAATTTCCAATAAGGATAGGATGGCAGCAGGCAGGATGGCCGGTCGGGGATGAGAAGGTAATGGGTTCTCCAGCAGTGGTTGAAGAAAATGGAGAGAAATTTGTGATTTATGGAGACTTCAATGGATATGTGCATAAGAGGAATGCGTATGGAGAGGAGGATTCCCTCTTTCCCGTGTATGTGGGAGGAAGTATAAGAAGCCATGTTGCTGTTTCCGATGTTGACCTGGACAATATGCTTGAAATAGCGGTATGTGTAACCGCTGTGCCTGGATACGTAACCCTGCTTGATTTCTATGGAAACATCCTGTGGAGCGATACCCTGCCAACCACCATAACCACGGGTCCTGTGATTGCAGATTTGAATGGGGATGGCAAAAAGGAGATAATTGCCATTGATTATGATGGAACCATATGGGTTTTTGACTGTAACGGTGATACCGTATCTCCATTCCCCATGACATCTCCAGATAGCAACAATGTCTCAGCACCACCTGCGGTGGGAGATGTGGACAGGGATGGAACTCCTGAGATAGTATTTGGAACAAGCGGTGGAAATCTTTATGCCATGAAACCGGATGGCTCCGTGCTTTCCGGTTTTCCCGTAAGCACCGGAACTGCAATAAATGGTTCACCCTCCCTCCTGGATACCATAATTGCCTTCGGGTGCGATGACTACAGTCTTTACGTGGTTTCCAGACACGGAAGCATAATTTCATCCTTTGCCACAGATGGAATGGTCCGTGGCTCTCCTGCATTTGTTGACCTGGACAAAGACGGAATGGGTGAGATTGTATTCTCCTCTTATGATGGCAATGTTTATGCAATAAACATTGATGGAACCCTCCTTTCCGGATGGCCGGTATCCATTGGAACAGCCCCTGTATCTCCGGTTGCAGGATACCTGGGCTATGAGGACAGGATATTCGTGCTTAATTCCTCAGGGGTTCTTTATTATCTTGCATCCAACGGGACCATCAAAAGTCCTGCCCCATACTCCACCACCTCCTCTCCAACCGCTCCTCAGGTAGTAGACCTTGATGGAGATGGAGACATAGAAGTGGTATACGGAACAAGTTCAGGTGTCTGGGCTGTGGACATCAAGGTATCCGGAAGCACCACAACCCACTGGAGCATGGACAGGGCAAATCCTGAAAGGACGGGATACATTGCAACTGCACTGGGAACCTGGAGAAAAGCACCTGAAATCAGCATATCCTCTGTGATATCCGGAGAACTCATGCTCAATTACTCCTCCTTCAATGGAGAAAAGGTTGAGTTAATCCTTTACAATGTCCTGGGAAGAAAGGTGAAAAGTCTCTACTCCGGCACACTTGAAGGAACCGGAAAAAAGGCATTCGATCTCAAACTTACGCCCGGAATTTACTTCCTCAGGGTGAAGGGTGAGGGAATGGAAAAAATCTTTAAATTTGCCTATGTGAGATAATCCTTAACCTTTTCCTTTAACTCTTCAAGGGAGTAAACAGGCTCAGGTTCAACGGGGAGGGAAGAGAGAAAAACCTCCCCGTAATCTTTTAATTTTATTCTCTTATCCAGGATTATGAACACTCCCCTGTCATCCTCATGCCTTATCAGTCTCTTAAATCCCTGCCTCATCTTCATCACCGCCCAGGGAAGGTCAAACTCCCTGAACGGGTCCCCCCCCTGCTTCCTTATCTCCTTTTCCTTTGCCTTCCTCAGGGGGTCATCTGGATTGGGGAAAGGAAGTTTTACAACCGCAACGACCTCAAGCGATTTTCCAGGAACATCTATCTCCTTCCAGTAGGTGGAACCAAGCAGAACCGATTCCACATCCTCCATGAATTTCTTTATTATCTCACTTCTTGAACCCGAACGTCTTTCCGCAAGCAGTGTTATCTCCTCCTCAAGGAAATCCTCGTGAATTTCATCAAAAACCTCTCTTATCTGGGATGAGGCAGTGAAAAGAACAAGGCTTCCCTTCCTTATATCTCTTATCCCGTCCGAAATCACCCTTGATACCTCAGAGAGAAACCCCCTCTCTCCGGGTGAGGGAAGAAACAATGGGAGTAATGCAAGAACCCTCTTTTTGTAAAACTCTGAATCCTCAATCTTTATCTCCTTCACATTCGCCCTTGATAGACCAAGCCTTTTTTTAATAAACTCAAAACTCCCCTCAACGGTCATCACTTCGGAAATAAACACAATGGATTTGAGATATGGATAGATACTTTTTTCAAGAACAGAGGTTGCATGGATGGGATACGCCCCTATCCCCTCCCCTTCTATAAACAGGTGATAATCCTCTCCCGTGAGTATCTCAAGTTTTTTCTCAAGCTCTTCTTTATAATTTTTGTCTTGGGTTTCTGCTGAGGAAATTGCGTGTTTTAAAGAACGAAGAAGGTCGGTTGAAATTACACCCTCTCTCACCCTTTCAAAAACCTCATGAGCAGAGGTTTTAACCCTTTCATCAAAGTCATCAAAGTCACCTTCATAAATCCTGAACCCGAGCCCCCTCCTCACAGAATCTTCAAGTTCACATGCCTCCTCAAACACAACCCTCTCCCCGGGAATAACATTCTCAAGAAACACCCTGTGGTCTGTGAGAACCATGCTGGAATTCCTCACCCTTCTCCTTGCCCGGTAGTAATAGCATGTTTCATAAAATGGACATCCGGCTCCCTCACATTCTTTTTCAACCCTTAAAAGTCTTCTCAATCTTCTCCCCTCCCTCCCATATTCTCCCATATCTCCTGTTTCTGTAAAGTGCTCCCATACAAGAACCCCGAGGAAGGCCTCACGGTCTTTTATCTGTTCAGGATGGGATAAAAGATTCTCAAGTTTCTTCCTGCACAAATAATCTTCCCTTCTTGCAAGAAAAGAAACAGTAAACCCCTCCTTTTTCTCCATGAGCAGCCTGAAAATTTCCTCCCTCCTTCTCCTGGTTGCAGTGGCTATGAAAACTGTTTTCCTTGAAGGAAGGGGTAAAAGGTCAAGGTAGAGTGAAGAGGGACCTTCCACAAGAGCAATTCCACCGGATTCAAAAATTTCGGATAACTCACCGGAATGGGAAAGATTTTCCTCTCCTTCTTTTCTTATCCACGCAGGTGGAGGGGTGAATGGATATCTGTTTTCACCGGAAACATCAAAAAATTTAAGATACTTCCAGTCAGGCGGTGCGTATTTTTTTATCTTGTTGATGAGCTCAGGAGGGAGGCTTTTTATGACTTCAAGCAGCCTGAGAAAAACAAGCCCTGAGGTTCTTGCATCATCGGCTGCCCTGTGGCTTCTGGGAACAGGTATGGAAAGGTACTCCGCAACTGCACCAAGTCTGTATTCAGGAGCGAAGGGGAGGAGGATTTTTGAAAGAACAAAGGTATCGTAGTTCTCTTCTTTTATCTCCATATGTTTTTTGAGAAAAGATATGTCAAACTGAACATTATGCCCCACAAGAGGAAAATCTGAAAGAAAATCAAGAAGTCTGTCTTTTATCTCATCAATGGCAGGAGCACCTTCAAGTTCCTTCGGGGTTATGCCTGTAAGTGCCACAACCTCAGGGGGAATTTCCACTCCGGGATTTACAAGCGTATGAAAGGAACCCTCCTCACCTTCCCCGAACCGCACCGCTCCTATCTCTATTATCCTGTCTCTCTCCGGGTCCACCCCGGTTGTTTCCAGGTCTATCGCAACAAACCTCATCCCCTTCCCATTCCGCGATATATAAATCCAAGTTTTCTCATCTCTTCAGGGTCAAGCATGTTTCTTCCATCAAGAATTATGGGGGTGCGCATGAGATTTCTTATCCTCTTATAATCCAGTTTTCCAAACTCATCCCATTCCGTTACTATACCTATTGCATCGGCATCGGTTGCAGCTTCATACGGGTCCTTTGCATACTCTATATCCGGCATTATCTCCTTTGCCTTCTCCATCGCCCTTGGGTCATAAGCAGAAATATACGCACCTTCTTTTCTCAAAAGGTTTATTATATCAATGGATGGGGCACTTCTCATATCATCGGTATTCGGCTTGAAGGAGAGACCAAAGATGGCAATCTTCTTCTCCTTCAGGTTCCAGAGAAGGTCCTCCATCTTCTTGACAAAGAGATGCCTCATCTCCTGGTTGATTTTTTCAACCTCTTTGAGCAGATTGAATTCATATCCAAGTTTCTCCGCTATCTTGATAAATGCAGAAAGGTCTTTGGGGAAACAGGAGCCACCAAATCCTATCCCCGCCCTCAAGAATTCCTTCCCTATTCTCCTATCATATCCCATTCCCTCCGCAACCTTCATAACATCTGCTCCAGAACGCTCACATATTATGGAAACCGCATTTATGAAGGATATTTTCATTGCAAGGAAGGAATTTGAGGCATGCTTTATTATCTCCGCAGACTCTATGTTTGTCTCTATAATCGGCGCCTTTATGGGCTCGTATATCTCCCTTAAAATCCTTGCCGCCCTTTCTGACTCAACACCTATGACAATCCTGTCAGGATGCATGAAGTCGTAAATTGCAGACCCCTCTCTCAAAAATTCGGGATTTGATGCAACATCGTATTCAACATTCTTTTTCTTTCTCAACTCTATGGTCCGTTTTATCCTCCTTCCTGTCTGCACGGGAACCGTGCTCTTCTCCACTATCAGTCTGTATTCGGTCATGTTTTCCGCTATCTCTGAAGCAACCCTTTCTATTGCACTCAGGTCTGCCTCTCCACCCTCCTTCGGGGGCGTTCCAACGCATATGAATATAACCTCGCATGTATCCACTGCATCCTTCGTGCGTGCTGAGAATCTCAATCTTCCTGCCTCCCTGTTCTTCTTTACGAGTTCCTCAAGACCTGGTTCATAGAAGGGAATTCCCCCACCTTCCAGAATCTTTATCTTCCTTTCGTCGTTATCAACACAGAGGACATCGTGTCCTATCTCTGCAAAGCATGCACCGGTAACAAGCCCAACATAACCTGAACCTATGATTCCTATCTTCCTCATATCTCCTCCTTTCTTATTGCCACAATTTTTGATATTCCCGGCTCCTCCATTGTAACCCCGTAAACATAGTCTGCCTTTTCCATGGTTCTTCTGTTATGAGTTACAAGGATTATCTGGGAATGAGGGGTGAATTCGTCAAGGAGCCTTAAAAATCTATCTATGTTCGTTTCATCCAGAGGCGCATCCGCCTCATCAAGAATAAATACACCCGCCTCTTTTAACATCATTACACCAAAGAGAAGGGAAAGGGAGATAAGAGTTTTTTCTCCGGTTGAAAGCTGAACCTGTTTCGTCTTCTTTCCATATGGATACGCAATTATTTTAACCTCTGCTGTGAGAGGGTCATCCCCATCAAGAACAAGGTCTGCCTCACCCTTTTCTATGAGTTTTGAGAATGTCCATCTGAAGTTCTTTCTCACCGCCTCAAATGTCTCCATAAACTCCTTTCTTGCACGCTCATCTATCTCATTTATTGTCTCAAGCAGTTCCTCCCTTGAGAGCACAAGGTCCCTCTCCTGTTCTTTAAAGTGCTCAAGCCTTGCCTTTTCTTCCTCATACTCCTGGTCTGCAAGCTCATTCACCTGACCGAACCTGTCAAGTTTCCTTTTCAGCTCCTCCAGTTCTTCTTCGGTCCCGGGAGCATACTCCCTCTCCCCTATTTCCTCCCCAAATCTCTCCCTTATTTCCCTTCTCAAATCCTCAAGTTCTGTTGAAAGTCTCGCATGAGCAACCTTTCCTTCTGTCATTTCTCTTTCAATCTCCCTTATGTTTCTATCAAGTTCCTTGAGTTTCTCCTCAAGTTCATTTCGCTTCTTTTCCTGTTCTTCCATCCTTTTCCTCAAAACCTCCCTTTTCTTCCTCCATCCCTCCCTTTCGCTCTCAAGCATCTCTATTCTTTCCTTTATACCCCCAACTTCTTTCCTCTTCTCCTCAATTTCCCCTTCCATCCTCCTTCTTCTATCAATAGCTCCTATTATCCTCTCTTTTTCCCTTATATTCAATGCAATTTCTTCAAGTATCTCTTTAAGTTTTTTCATATTTTTCCCAAGAGTATCAATCTCTTTTTCAATCTCATCTTTTCTTCTTGTAATTTCTATTTTTTCCTTTCTTATTCCTTCAAGTCTCCTTTCCATCTCCTCCACCTCCCTTCTCCCCTCCTCCATTCCCTTTCTGAATTTCTCAATTTCCTCTTTATATTTTTGAAGTTCATATTCTGCATCACTTATCTCCCATTCTGTCCTGGATAACTCTGAAGAGAGCTTCCTCAATTCATCGTCTATCTCTCCCATCTTTTTCTCTATCTCATCCATTCTTTTTCCTGTATTCTCGTTTTCCTCCTCAAGTTCTCTCAGAGTCTCTTTTTCTTTTTTTATCCCTTCTTCCAGGTCCTTCAACTTCCTTCTCTTTTCAATGAGTCCCTCCCTCTTTCCACCCTTCACAACCCCCTTCTCCGCAACCACCCCATCAGGAGTGACAAATTTTCCATCCTCTTCTGAACTTCTCTTCAATGCCTCTTCAAGATTCTCAACCACACATGCATCTGAAAGCAGTCTTCCCAGAATCTTCCATGGTCCATCTGCCACAAAGGAAAGAAGGGATGGCTTTTCTTCCTTTTCCGTCTCGAAGATAAAAACTTCCCACTTTCCCTCCTTTTTCGCACGCTCAATAAGTTCCGGAATTTCCTCCCTCTTCACAACCCTTGCCTCTTCAACGTCAGAAAGCACAGACCCTATTATATGTTCATGTCCCGGTTTCACATCCACCATATCTCCCAGCCTTCCTTCTCCCTGGGTCTTTTCTGCAAGCATCCTGTATCTCACCTCCATCTCCCTTATTCTTCCTCTTATCTCTTCCATCCGTTTCAGAATTATCCTTCTTTTCTCCCTCTCTTTTTCCCTCTCTTCAACAAGTTTCCTCTTCTCTTTTTCCTTCTCCTCAATCTCACGGGAAATATCATCCATTTTCCTTCTCAATTCCTCCAGGTCAACCTGAGGCTCTTCGGGCTCTCTGAGATTATCAAGATACGCCTCCTTCTCCTCTTTTTTTGCAGTGAGTCTTGCCTCTTCCCTTTCCTTCTCCCTCTCCTTTCTCTGGGCCTCCTCCAGACTATCCCTGAGTTTTCTTATCTCTCCCTCCAGTCTTCCCATCTCCACCACCATCTCTCCCTTCCTCTCCGCAAGTTCCTTCAACTCCTTTTCAATATCTTCTTTCTTCATCTCCCTCACCCATTCAAGTCTTTCCAGCTCTCTTAATAAATACTCAAGGGCTGCCTCCTCTTTCCCTCTCTGCTCCACAAGTTCCCTCAACTCCCTTTCAAGTTCGTCAATATTTTTCTCTATTCCATTCAGTTCTTCCCTTATCTCTCCAAGGGTGCGCGATATTTCATCTCTTTCTTTTTCCATTTCTTCCCTTTTCCCTTCCCACCTCTCTATTTCCTCTTCCTTTTTCCTTAGTTCCTCTCCTATTCTTTCCAGTTCTTCCTCTATTTCTCTTTTCCTCTTTCCCGCGAGGTAAAGGGTTATCTCCCTTATTCTCTGCCTCAGTTCTCTTGCCTTCTGAGCCCTCCCTGCCTGGATTTTCAAACTTCTGGTCTTTCTCTCTATCTCCGCAATGCGGGGCTTTAATTCCTCAAGTTTCATCTGCACCTGTTCAAGTTTCCTCAATGCGTCCTCTCTTTCTCTTTTGTATCTTGAAATATTTGCAACACTTTCTATAAGAGACTTCACCTTTTCCGGTGAAAGCAGTAAAAATTCCTTCACCATCTCCTGTGAAATTATAGAGGCATGAATTCCAGTATTTGCAAAGAGGCTCTGTATGTCCTTCAATCTTACGGGCATGTTGTTGAGAAAGTACTCCCCCTCACCCGAGCGATAAAATCTCCTTGTTATCATTATCTCGCGATAATCAATGGGAATGAGGCCATTGTTTTCAAAGAGAATCCTTACCTCCGCCATCCCCATCTTCTTTTTATTGTCCTTTCCACCGCTGAAAATCATATCCTCCATCCTTTCACCACGCAATTCTTTCAGGGACTGTTCCCCAAGAGCCCATTTTATTGCATCCACTATGTTTGACTTTCCACTCCCGTTTGGACCCACTATTGCAGTTATTCCAGGATGGAATTCAATAACTGTCCTGCGTGGGAAGGACTTGAATCCCAGGAGTTCAATCCTTCTTATCCTCATACCTCCGGACAAGCCTGGTTAAAAGTACTGCCCCGGGTAAAAGAACCTCTTCATCCACCTCAAAACGGGGACTGTGTAGAGGATACACTATCCCTTTTTCTTCATTCCTTATCCCCAGAAATGCAAATGCTCCCTTTACATGCTCAAGGTAGTAGGAAAAGTCCTCTCCCCCCATGGACGGATGCTCCATCTCCACATACTCAAAAAGTCCCCTTGATTCCTCCTCAATTGTGCGCACCTCATCAGGGTGGTTGACCAGCGCGGGATACCCGTCCCTGTATTCTATTCTCGCCTCTGCCCCATGGGTTCCTGCAATTCCATTTATTACCCCAAAAATCCTTTCCTTAACAAACTCCTTAACATCCGGCTTAAGTGTTCTCACGGTTCCATAAAATTTCACCCTTTCAGGAATTATATTGAACGCATTTCCTCCCTCTATTTTTCCAATTGAAATAACCACGGGGGAAAAAGGAGAAACATTCCTGGAGACTATCCCCTGAAGGGATGTTATTATGAGGGAGGATATGAATATGGGGTCTCTGGTTTTGTGAGGGTATGCACCATGCCCTCCCTTTCCCTTAATCTCCACCTCAAACTCATCAGAACATGCCATCATCACTCCCTTTCTTGAGGCTATCTTCCCTCTTTCAAGTGTCGGGTCCACATGGAGCCCAAAAATTCTCTCTATCCCATCAAGAACCCCAAGTTCTATGAGTTTCTTTGCTCCTCCGGGTATTGTCTCCTCTGAAGGCTGGAATATAAGCCTTGCCGGGATTTTTTCCTCTGCCAGCATATATCCTGCCCCAAGAACCATTGCCATGTGTGCATCATGTCCGCAGGCATGCATCATCCCGGGATGGGTGGAGCGATAGGGAATATCATTTTCCTCATCAATCGGAAGTGCATCCATATCCGCTCTCAGGGCAACCTTTGGATTCTTTCCTGTATCTGCATACACTCCCGTTTCCCCCACCTCAACGGGAGAGAGCCCCATATTCTTTAACTGCCCCATTATGTATTCCTTCGTGCGGAACTCCTTTCCTGAGGGTTCGGGAATCTGGTGGAGTTCCCTTCTCCAGTTTATTATTCTATCCTTCACCCTTTAACTCCTTTAAAACCAGGGGGACGCAGGAAAGGACGTCGGATGCCGTGAGGGAGTACTCTGTAAGTTCCTCTTTTGCCAGGTCTCCCGCCCTTCCGTGGATGTATGCGGATACAACACCACTCTCAAAAGGAGGAACTCCCTGTGCCATGAATCCAGCAATCAGTCCTGTGAGCACATCCCCTGTCCCACCTGAACCAAGCCCGGAGTTTCCTGTGGGGTTGAGGTAACATCTTCCGTCGTGGGAGGCTATTATCGTGGGTGCACCTTTGAAAAGAACATTTATTCCAGACTCAATTGCAAATTCCCTTGCGCTTTCAACTCTATCACGCTGCAATTCCTGAATGGATTTTCCGGTTAATCTTGAAAATTCTCCGGGATGGGGGGTTATGATTATGTTTTTCTTTCCCTTCAGTATTTTGCTTTTTCCCCTGAGCAGATTGAGTCCGTCCGCATCTATAACGCAGGGCTTTTCCATCTCACTCACTATCCTTTCAACAAGTCTTCCTGTTGTTTCACGGGTTGAGAGCCCCGGACCTATTGCAACAACATCGCATTTTTCAATCCATTCTTTTATAAGTCCGTATGCCTCCTCTGAGAGAACGCCGTCCTCCTCCGGGGCAGGAATGGTTATAACCTCTGTCAGTTTCTCTTCAAGCACAGGATTGAGGGAGGCAGGAATTACCAGATATGAAAGACCGCATCCTGCAACAAGTGCACTCATGGATGTGAGGCTTGCAGCCCCTGTGAATCCTCTTGAACCGCATATACACAGAACCTTTCCAAATGTTCCCTTATGTCCCCATGCAGGTCTCTCAGGAAGTATGGATTTCACATCCTCTGCCTCTGTCATGTAAAGGGAAACCTCTGCATTTTCCAGAACCTGCGATGGAATTGCTATATCAACAACATAAATTCTTCCTGCATATTCCCTTCCCGGGAAAAGAAGAAGCCCTCTTTTCGGAAGTCCCATGGTGGCTGTGAGGTCTGCTCTCACTGCCTCTCCCTCAACCTCTCCGGTTCTCCCACTCACCCCTGATGGAATATCCACTGCAAGGACAAATGCATCTGATTCATTTATTCTCTTTATAACCTCCTCAAAAATCCCCTCCGGTTTTCCCCTGAATCCTGTTCCAAATATGGCGTCAACCACAATGGATGCATCGTCAATGCTTTCAGGGGTGGTGAATGGAATATTTAATTTTTTTGCAACCTCAAGGTATATCCGTGCATCCCCTTTTATCCTCTCCTCCTCTCCCAGGAGAACTATTTCCACATCGGCACCAAGGGAGTGGAGTCTCCTTGCAACAACAAATCCATCCCCTCCATTATTTCCCAAGCCGCATACAACAACGACCTTTTCCCCTTCTACATCCCCATATTCCTCAAGCAGTGCATCAACGCATCCCTTTCCTGCAAGTTCCATGAGGACGCATCCGGGGATGCCAAGCCCTTCAATAACTGCCTGGTCAATCTTTCTCATTTCTTCCGGCGTTGTTACCTTCATGTCCCTATTATATTTTTAAACGGAGAAAAGTCAAGATAAGGGGGGTGGAATCCCTGGTGTTTTAATTCTCATATGCATCTCCCCGGATTTTCATGGTTCCTGTTGAGTACCTGGAAGGAATGGTTGTGGTAACAAACCCCCACACAGAAGACCATTTTCCCCATCTCCCTGTGATATCCTTTCCCCTCACCCTCCAGGAATAAATCCTGTACTTTGAAGGAAATTGAAAAATAAATGAGTTACTGTAAATAAAAGTATCCACCATAGGTGTGGAAAAATCGGGGGTGTTATCAATCTGTATTTCATACCCCACCGCTCCTTCTACACCTCTCCAGCAAAATTTTACATTAACATTATTAAAAATACTCTCAAACGTATCTCCATCAGCAGGAGAGATTAAAAGAGGTGCAGGGAGTTTTTCTACCTTTAGATTTATTTCCTCAACGGTATGGTTTCCTCCTCTGTCCCAGGCCTTTATTTCTATGGTCCACACGCCTTCAGCAAGAGAAAAGGTATCCACAATTTCGTTTTTAACATATCTTCCCAGTGTATCCCCGTTTCCGTAAATCTCAACCTCAGCAAGGCACTTATCCTCCACCCTCACCCTCAAAACCACAGGACCATAAATGGTCTCTCCATCCTCAGGAGATACAATTGTTATCTCCGGAGGAGTAAAGTCAAAAAAGCAGCCACAGCCTGATAGAAGGAGAAGAAAGAAAGGTATGGATTTTGATGCGTTCATGTTCTCCTTCCTTTTTCTGATTCTATACCAGTAAAAGGTTTACTGTCAAGAAAAAGGCATATTACGTAGAAGGTCCAGGAACAGTTATTGCTTTTATTGCCATCTTTTCTCCTCCCAGCCCAGAGAAAATCTAATTCCCCCTCTGAGATGACTTCCCCATGATGTCCATTCGTCATGGCCGCTCCATTCCGGATGTGTAAGCCAGATGGAGTAAAACTCCAGGAATACTTCTAAAGGCAATGTAGAGAAGGGAAGAAAGGACACAGAGGTATGGGATACTCCCCACCCTACTGCACCAAATAATGCATAGAGTCCTCCACCAAAACTCTGTTTTATTAAAAGGAACATTTTTTCCTTTATACGATAAGTGGCTCCTATACTTACTCCAAACCATTCAGGGAACTCCATCACATCCCCCTGAGGTGTTATAAGAAAACGCAGAATATACATACCATATCCCAGCCCCCATCTACTCTTTGAATCGTTAATGTGAAATCGCTCGAGATTTAAGCCCACTCCATAATAGGGTTCGGGAGTAAAATGGCCCATGCTAAAGGTATCTGAAAAATGGTCAGAATATTTCTCAAAAAGAAAACTCCACCCCCCTGTTTCAGCCTTTACAAAAGTAAACCATACTCTTTTCCCTGAAAACAAAGGAAGAGAAAAGAGTAAAATCCCGGAAATTACTGCCCTTCTGAACCTTAACATCCTTTTCCCTCCTTTTTCGTAAGTATATCACACAGAACCTTTTGGTCAAGTGGAAAATCGCATGATTGACAAACCCGCAAAATGGATTATACTCATATCAGGATGACCAATCAGGAACGGTGGGAATTTCTCTATCATTCAGCATGTATGTGTCTGGAGGAAGCAGAAAGATTTCTGGAACTCCGGGAATGGAATCTTGGAGTAAGAAGGGCTCAGGAGGCTGTTGAGCTTTTTCTTAAAGGAATGTTGAAAAAGATAGGAATAGAGTTTCCAAAGGTTCACGATATAGGCAGATTTTTTGTAAAAAGTGTGAAAGAAAAGGGAATCAGGATTGAAGAAAGAGAAGAAAAGGAAATAATCCGCATTTCACAGGAACTTTGCAGTAAAAGAGCACCGGCATTTTACTGGGAAAAGGAATTCACCATGAAAGATGCCACTCAGGCAGTAAAGGACGCAAAGTGGATAAAGGAGTTTATCAACAAAATCAATGGGGAAGCACAATGAACCGCATGGAAATGGCAGAAAGGATGCTCAATATCTTAAAAGAAAAACTTGGAGATGAACTTGTATCCTATGCAGTATTTGGCTCCACTGCAAGAGGAACGGCAAGGGAAATGAGTGATATAGATGTGATTGTAATAGTAAAAAAGGATACGGAGGAGGCACTGAAGACTTTCATGGAGGCAAGGAATGAGATTGAGGATGTCTACCCTCCATACTTTTCTCCTGTTATCACCACTGAAGAGGAGTTGAGAAAGAATCCCTATATTCTGCTTGATATAACCGAGGACGGGATTATCATGTATGACAGAAATAATACACTCCATAATTTACTGGAACGGTTGAGAAAAAGGCTGGAGGAACTCGGAGCAAAAAGGATATGGATTGAAGAAGATACATGGTACTGGGACCTTAAACCAGACCTTAAACCCGGTGAGGTTTTTGACCTCTCCCTCGAAGATTAACCTCCCTTGCATTTTTCTTTTAATTTCTCTATTCTTTTCCCATGAAGGAAAAAGAGATTGGAAGGGCAGTTGTATTAAATACCCTTACACAGTGGCTTTACCAGGGAATTTCCTTCATCGCAGGAATTTTCTGCGTCCGGATCCTCATACTAAGGCTCGGAGGGGAAATTTATGGATTGTGGACGGTAATATTCTCCCTTGCAGGATACACATGGATACTTGAGGCAGGACTCTCTCCAGCAGTGAGCAGATATGTTTCAATAGAGTATTTGAAGGAAAAGAAAGAAAACCTTTCAAAGATTGTAAGCACGGGATTTCTCACCTCCTCCCTTACGGGAATCCTGGTCCTTTTACTCGGAACGTGTTTCCTTCCCTTCCTGAAAAAACTCATTCCCTCACCCCAATTTTCCGCAACCCTTCTCTTCTTCCTTATCCTTTTATCCATTGCAACTTCTTCCTTTTATTCTTCTTTCCGCGAGGTCTTTACGGGACTGAACAGATTTTATGTGGTGAATGGGGTAAAATCCCTTACCGAATTTATCAGGGTTTTTCTTCTCTATCTTCTCATCCATCGGGGAACTGATATTCTGAAGGTAGCATGGATTTACCTCGGGCTTGAAATATTTCAGGGATTTGTTTTCTTCTCACTCCTCCCCGTCCCCGTTTCTTTCAGATTTGTGGACAGGGATTATCTCCGCAAACTTCTTTCATTCAGTCTGGGTGCATTTGCGGTGGTTGTTGCAGGAAGGATATTTTATTCAACAGATTACATAATAATCCAGTACTTCCTCTCCCCCCTCCATGTAGCCCTTTATTCACTTGCCCTAAAACCCGTGATTTACCTCACCGGCATCACAGGAAAATTTTCATCCGTGATGCTCCCCGTATTTGGTGGATATCACGGGATTGAAAAACCGGAGAAAATAAAAGATGGATTTCTCAGGGCATGCAAGTTTACCACGTCCATATCCTTCCTTCTGGGAATTCCTCTTCTTGTTTATGGAAGGGAAATAATAAGTTTATGGGTTGGCAAAGAGTACGCTTCTGCCTATCCATACCTTCTCATCATGGGCATCCCCCACCTTCTTTACCTCATCTTCCATCCCGGAGGTGCACTTGTTTATGCTTTGAACAGAATAAAGTTCTTTGCATGGATGCATATCCTCTCGGCAATACTCAACGTTTCCCTCACACTTGCATTTGTAAAGTATGGGCTTTACGGTGTGGCATGGGGAACCGCAGTTCCCGTGATTATCTTCCATATTTTCATCCTTCCCTGGTATTACCTTAAAACACTCAGCATCCCCCTCCCTCTCTTCTTTCAAAAATCACTGAAAACCCCGCTTATTCTTTTTATACCCTATGCACTCCTTCTTTTTTACACACCCTTCAGGTATTCTTTCCCGATTTATCTTTTCTTTCTCATCCTCTTTTTAAAATTCATTCCAGACGAAAGGGAGAAATCCATCTTGAAATCTTTTCTCACATTTTCTATTATCCAGAAAAAAGGAGGTGAAGATGAAGAAGGTCATAGTTAAGGTTGTTGGAGGGGAATGCAACCAGGGATTTCATAAGGTTGGGGATTCATGGGAGGTTGGAGATTTCACTCCATGCGGTATGTGCACCTCCGCATTTGCATCCATCTTCCCCCTCATTCTTGTCCTCCAGACGGGTGGTAAATTCTTCTGGGAGAAGGATGAAAACGTAACCTATGCCTCCTGCCCGGATGATAAAGGATTGATATTTGAGATAAAACTCAAGGAGTGAAGATGGAAAGCCCGGAATTTGTGAGGACAAGCCTTGCTGCTGCCATAACACTTGACCTGGTGCCTGGAAGATTCTACCGGGATGCGAAACTTTACTGCATAAATCTGCTCATAATGCACAGGAATGGATGTACCGCAAACTGTTCCTACTGCGGACTTTCAAAAATAAGACCTGGAATGTATGAAAAGAAGTCCTTTATCCGGGTTGGATGGCCTGTTTTCAGGACTGAAGAGGTTGTGGAGCGCATGAAGGAAAAAAGAGAAAGGGGAGAGATAAAGAGGGTGTGCATATCAATGATAACAAGAAGGAAGGCGGTTGAGGATACGATAGAGATTGCAAGGATGATAAAGAAAGAAATGGACATTCCCATCTCCTTCCTCATAGCCCCAACGGTTGTTCTTGAGAGAGACTTCCCGAGATTTCTTGATGCAGGAGCGGATAAGATTGGAATAGCAATAGACGCAGCAACCCCGGAACTTTTTGAAAAACACAGAGGAAAGGGAACCGGTGGACCTCATAGGTGGGAAAGATACTGGAAATGTTTCAGTGAGGCTTTAAAATACTTCGGGGAAGGTAATGTGGGAAGCCACTTTATAGTGGGACTTGGTGAGACGGAAAGGGAGATGGTGGAGGCGATACAGAGGATAAAGGACATGGGTGGAGAGACGCATCTTTTCTCCTTCTTCCCTGAGGAGAATTCCCTGCTTGAGAATCATCCAAGACCTCCTGTTTCGGTTTACAGAAGGGTTCAGCTTGCAAGGTATCTCATAGATGAGGGGATATCCAGGTATGACTGGATGAGGTTTGACGAACACGAAAGAATTACGGATTTTGGTGTTCCAGTGGATGAGTGGGTGGAAAGTGGTGAACCCTTCATGACCTCGGGATGCAAGGGAGAGGACGGAAAGGTTGCATGCAACAGACCCTATGCAAATGAGCGTCCGTCTGAGGAACCCAGGAATTTTCCGTTCCCTCCAACCAGGGAAGACGTAGAGAAAATAAAAGAAGAACTGTGGGACTATACGACGCAATAGTTGTTGGTGCAGGTCCTGCCGGGCTTGCCTTTGCATCCTTTTTTTCAGGCAAAACCCTGCTCATTGAAAAGCACAAAAAACCCTGGAAGAGGATAGCGTGCGCCGAGTGGGTTCCACCGGGTCTTGATATTGAACCCGTGCAGTCCATAAGGGGAATGGTAACGGTTTACCCCGGAGGGGAGAAAAGGGTTCCCTTCCGGGGTTTTATAGTTGACAGGGAGAAATGGCAGCGCGAATTGCTTGATGGGCTTTCATGTGAGGTTCATCTCGGGGAGAAGGTGATTGAGGTGAAAGAGAATGAGGTTGTAACGGATAGGGGAACCTATCGGGGGGAATGGATTATAGGAACAGATGGTCCTTTATCGGTGGTGAGGAAAGGGGCAGGACTCCCTCCCCATCCCCTTCTTCCTGCTGTGAATGTGAGGGTTCCCATAAAAAAGCCCCTTGAGGATACATGGGTTATATTTTCTTCAGAAATTCCAGGAGGTTATGGATGGTGTTTCCCAAAAGGAGAATTTGCAAATGTTGGTGCAGGTGCATACCCTCCGCTTTACCCTGCCCTGAAATTCACGCTCGATTTCTTTTTGAAAAAGGGGTTTATAAAGGAAAAAATAATTGAAACTGCTGGAGGCTTTATTCCCCTTGGAGGAGTGAAAGAAGTGATAAAAGGAAAAATTATCCTCTGTGGGGATGCAGGGGGCTTTACCGACCCATTAACAGGTGCAGGGATTCAGTATGCATGGGAGAGCGGGAAACTTGCAGCGGGGTTTGTTGAAGGGAAAATCCACAGGGAGGGGTTTGAGAAGGAGATAAATGCATACAGGAGATTTATTGAGAGGAGGAAGGAGAAAAGAAAAATCCTGGAGGAGGGATGGGAAAATCTAAAAGAGGCGGTGGAAAGGTCCTGGATTGCTTTCTCCCGGGGATGATTCACCTTGATGGAAAAAGGGGGCTTTACCCCGCAATTTCCCTCACGGGAAGAAAATGCATGCTTGGATGCCTTCACTGTAAGGGATTTTTGCTTGAGGACATGATTCCTGCAAGGGGTCCAGGGGAACTTGTAAGGATTTTGAAGGAACTTGAGGAAAAGGGAATGAAGGGGGCTCTTATAAGTGGTGGATGCGACCCGGCTGGAAGGATTCCGTGGGAGAAATTTCTGCCCGTTCTTTACGGAATAGAAACGCAACTCTTTTTATCCTGCCATACCGGAATGGTGGTGGATAAGAAAACTGCTGAACTCATGCGCCTTTCAGGTATAAGGCAGGCACTGATAGATGTGGTGGGAGATGAGGAGACACTGAGGGAGATTTACCGCCTTCCTTCCCTTTCTCTGCTTGAAAATTCCCTTTCAAACCTTTTTGAATGCGGTCCTGAGGTTGTTCCCCATGTGGTTGTCGGGATAAACAGGGGAAAAATAAAAGGGGAGTTTAAGGCACTTGAGTTGCTTGAGCGATGGAATCCTTCTCTTGTGGTTCTTGTTGTCATCATGCCGGGACCTCATAAATTTCCGTCCCCTCCTGTTGATGAGGTTGTTGAGGTTTTCAGGGAGGCAAGGAAAAAATTTAAAAACCTTTCTCTTGGATGCGCAAGACCAAGGGGCAGGTACCGATACGAACTTGAGGAGAGACTGCTTGAGGAGGGACTCGTTGACAGGATTGCAATATGGTCAGAAAGATGTATAAATAAGGCAAAGGAAATGGGATATAAAATCAGGTATCATCTAACCTGCTGCTCTGTTCCGGTGGATACGGAGGGTTAGAGTCCTTCCTTTCTTCTCACCTCCATCGAAATTCTGTTACTTGGACCATCTCCTCTGGCTACAAAAACCCCTGCTTTCTTTCCCGCTGCCCTTGTTATTTCCGCAACCTCCTCATGTGTAAATCCAGGGCACAGGATTATGGAGTGAACCTCCCCTTTTTCTGCATGTTCTTTACACACCTTTATTGCCTGGGACTGACTCCGCACCACAACCACAGAAAGTCTGTAAGTTGAGGTCTCAACAACACACCTGTGTTTTTCCGGCTCTGCATCAGGAGCATGAGCAAGAAAAAGGACCTTAAATGCCATTCTTACCTCCTGGTGATGTGGATTACAGATTTTCCTTCAAAAAATTGCCTATTTCTTTTAAGAACCTTTCAAAGTCTTCTACATCTTTTCTTGCGTACTCAAATACCTTTTTATTGTCCACCTTCCAGTACTGATGAACCAGAATGTGCCGGAACCCTGCAATCTGTTGAAGTTTTTCTCCCAATTCTCTGGATATTATCCCGGTATCTACCAGTCCTTTAAAACATTCCCTGTAACCCGAAGGGGCAACTTTTCCATATTTTACAAGAATATGATTGCATATAAGGGCACACGCCTCTATACATTGAAGAAAAAGATGCTTCACACTCAAAATATTTCTCTCGTCGTTAAAAAATTCTTCCTCGGATTGGGTATATTTTCTTATAAGTCTTATCCCTTCCCTTATCTCCTTTGCATACCTCTTCAATCTTTCAATGTCAAACATCAAATACCTCCTTAAAGAACATTTTTGAAAGTTCATAAAATTCCATGTACTCAAAAGAAACACGCTCAATAAAGTTTTCCCTGAGCCTTTCATCCTTTGAGAAAAGAAGTTTCCCTGAAAGAACGTTTTTGAGAAATCCAAGAGGAGCATGATTTATCACCCTTATGTCCACAGGGACTTCATATTCCATGAAAATCTTTGCAGAAAGAGAAAGGGAAAAATCAAGTTCTTTATCCTCCGGGATTTTTTCATTTACATAAATCCCTATATCCACATCCCTCCCCTCTCCTTCCAGGGAGGAGCCATAGAGATAGGCAAAAACTATCTCATCCCTGTTTTTGAGATATTCAACAACTTTATCAAGATTCTTCATATGTTATAATATACTTATTCTATTTCCTCCCGTCAACCCATGAGAGGTTTTGCAAAAATTTAATTTTGAAAAAACGGAAGCACCAATAAGATGGTGTTGAAAAGCAATTCTATTTCACCTGAGTCCTGGGGGGCGGGCTCCTGCCCGCCCCTCTTTTCACCTCACCAGTATTATCTTTCCCGTTGCAGTGCGCTCTCCAGCCTCAAGCCTGTAGAGGTATACCCCGGGTGTCTCTGAATCCCACCTTATCTTGTGAACTCCCGCATTCATTACCCCGTCAATAGGCTCAGCAATAAGCCTGCCACTGATGTCGTATATCCTGAGATTGACCTTACATTCCTCAGGAAGAGAAACCTCTATAACAGTTCCCTTACCAGAAATGCCTCTCTCACTCCTCACATAAAACCTCCCTGAAGAATTAAGTCTCCTCTCCACTTTCTCCAGAGGCTCAGTGCCAAGAATAACCTTGCTGAAAACATACGGCGCAAGAAATACCTCCTGAGGAGTTATATCCTGGGGAAACCAGCCATACACGTCGTTGAATAAACCACCGGTGGGGTCCTGAAATAAAACCCCAAGGACACCAACGCTTATCCCTATGGTATCCCCAGCAACCACATTCAACTCCTCGTTCCTCTCCCCAAAAGGTATCGCTATCTCATACTGCACATGACCCACCGTGTCCGAATAAGCACCCTCCACTCCAACATAATACCCATCAGCCACATAAGGACTGTCACAATATATGGGTCTGTATTTGACCGAGTCCCTGCCATACGTCAACCACCAGTTCC
>JAPDKE010000041.1 GCA_029258725.1 bacterium
CGTAATGGGACTTTGGCAGGCTGAGGATATGATTAATAAATCAAAAGTGATGTGAAAAATGGAAGAGCAGAAATTTAAACTAACAATTGAACTTGTGCCATCAATGGTATGGTTTTCATCTATTTACAAGCTTTACAAAAGGAACAATCAATTAAATAAATGGAGAAAAATCAAGAAAGAACTTTTTGAAAAAGAAGGGAGAAAGTGTTGGATTTGCGGTGCTGAAAACACCCGCTTAGAGGCGCATGAATTCTGGGAATATGATGATAAAAACCATATTCAAAAATTAGTGGCAATTCATCATTTGTGTAGTATGTGTCATAAAATCAAACATATAGGGTTTTGGTGTTACACAGAAGATGGAAGAAGGCAACTTAAGAAGGAAGGATTGAGTAGAGAAGATTTGATAAATCATTTTTGTAAAGTTAACAATTGTTCGAGAGAAGAATTTGAAAAGCATGAGGAAGAAGCTTTTAGGATATGGAGAGAAAGAAGCAAATATGAATGGAAACAGGATTTTGGAGAGTATGACCCTAACAGGTGATTGAAATGGGAGCAGAAAAGCAACAACCACATGAATTATTCAAAGCAAAACAAAGGGAGATTTCATTGCCTTATTCGGATGCTAAACCTTCTGAAGTAACTGATGTTTATTGGATTTATGCAATAAGAAAGAGAGAGAAATACTCAAAAGCAACACCCAGAAGCGGAAAATGGTTAATATTTGTTGATCCTGAAAATGTAGATGAGGTAGGGGGCAAAAATCAAGCAAGCAGTAGAAGAAGGAAAATTAGGAAATAGTGCAAAAGTTTCAACAGCAAAATCAAACCCACTTGCAGGGAAATCAAAAGCACATGTTATTATATGTGTTTATACATATGATTGGACTGTATACATATGATTGGACTGATGAAAATGATGTAAAAAGAATTCGTGAGGGACTTGGAAAGCTCGGTATAACAAACAAAATACCATATAAAGCGGACGAAGATACACTAAAGGGAAAATATCGGATAACAGGATATAGGAGGATAAGTAAATATTATGAATGAAAGAAACAAAATTTTAATGCCCGCCTTCGTCCGACTACGGTCGTTAACACTCCCTACGCCTAACAGGCGGGTATCTGGCTTCGCTACGCTTCGCCCAAATGCGCCTATCGGCGAACTTCTTTTATCCGCAATCCGTTAGGCGAAATGAAAAATATTTGATGATGCGCTGGGGAAGTTGTATTCGTTATCTTGACGGAAGAGTAAAGACAAAGTGCATTCAGATTGGATGCTTCCCGATGGAACTTTAGACAAAAATTGCATAAGAAGATTAAAATATGAAAGTTACGATTATTTATGATAATACTGCCTTAAGAACCGGGCTTAAAGCTGATTGGGGTTTTTCGGCACTTATCCAGGTTAAAGGAAAGAATATTCTTTTTGATACAGGAGCAAATGGAGATATTTTACTTTCCAATATGAAAAAGCTTAAAATTAGTCCAAGAAAGATCGAAGATGTTTTCATTTCTCATCCTCACTGGGACCATACAGGTGGTTTATCATCCTTTCTTCAGCTGAATAATAAAGTGAAACTCTGGATTCCTTCTTATTTTTCTGAAGCAAAAGATGCAAGAGAAGTTATTGAAGTGAAAAAACCCACAAAACTTTATGAAGGAATTTACTCCACAGGTGAACTTGATGGAATAGAGCAATCCCTCTGTGTGGAGACAGAAAAAGGTATTGTGATCATAGCCGGATGCTCACACCCGAGAATGGAGCATATTCTTGAGGTGGCTTCTCAATTCGGGAAGGTTTACGGTATTATAGGAGGATTGCATGGGACCAGCCCTGAATCCTTGAAGGACCTGGATTTGATCTGTCCAACCCATTGCACTCAATATAAATCAGAAATAAGGTCCCTTTACTCTGAGAGATATATTGAGGGAGGAGCAGGGAAAATAATTGAGGTTGAGTAGGATGAATCTCAAAATCTTAATTTTGACAGGAATTTTGTTTTCGGTTCAGGCTAAAGAGGAAAAACCAGAAATAACCTTAATCTCTGTCTATGACAACTATCAGGTAGCCCCAGAACTTAAAACTGCCTGGGGGTTTGCCACCATAATAAAAACTCCCCGTGAACTGATACTTTTTGATACAGGAGGAAACCCAGAAATTTTGCTTTCCAATATGGAAAAATTAGGTGTCGAGCCTTCATCCATCAAGAAAGTGGTCATTTCTCATATTCACGGTGATCATGCAGGGGGATTGGAAGGTTTTTTAGAGAAGAATCCCGATGCTACGGTTTTCATTCCGGCTTCCTTTCCCAGATCCATTAAAAATATGATAATTCAGAAAGGAGCCAAATTTGTGGAAATTTCCACCCCAAGAAAAATTTCTGATTCTGTTTACACAACCGGAGAACTTTATGGACCTCCAGAAGAGCAATCCCTGATTATTGATTCAAAAAAGGGATTGATAGTTATTACAGGCTGTGCTCATCCCGGGATTGTAAACATTGTAAAGAAAGCCAAAAAATTGATGAAGAAAGATAAGGTATACCTGGTGGTGGGAGGGTTTCACCATCCTCCCATATCCTGCGTAAAAGAATTCAGAAAATTGCAGGTTAAAAAGGTTGCACCATCTCATTGCACAGGTGATTTAGTGAGAGAGGCTTTCAGAAAGGAATATAAGGAAGATTTTATTGAGTATGGGGTAGGAAAAGTTATTGAAATTAAATAAAAATGTAGAAGGGTCAGGGTATGTTTTCAAAATAAAAAGGGGAGGGTTGCCCCTCCCCCGGGTTTCACCATGCCGATACTAAGGACAGACCCGCAGTGTAGTATATCTTCCAGCCCTCGCCCGGGAAGAATATCCACCTCTCCTCCCCCATGAGCACCAGGGATTTTCCAAGCCCCAGCCTCAGACCAGCATAGAAGGAGGTCCCTGTTGATGGAACCGCACCATTAACAAAATCCCTCAATCTTTCCGGATTCACAGCATAACTCACAGGAGATACATCCCTTACAAGATAAAGCATTCCATCCACCCCGAAATAGGGATGGAATATGATGGGAACGATATACTGCAGACCCATATTTGCATGAAGAACAGTTCTATCCCTTTCATACTTTATTCCAGCACCAGGAATGAAGTATATACCGGGAAGGAAAGAGAGGTGGAGTCTTACCTGAAATATATCCGGTTCTTTTCTTCCCTTCTCTATTCCACCAAGAACCGTTATCTCACTTCTCTCTGCATGGGCAATCAACGCTATGAAGATAAGATATAACGCCTTCCTCATGGCTATCACCTCCTTTCCAGAAAGGAAAAACTGCAAAAACCATGCCACCCCGAAAATCCGTATTTTACGGATATTCCACAACTTACATTCCCCGCAAAAAACCTCACCAGACCCAACATTCCTGAAGTTATAATTTTTTATAACCCATAGTAGCATGAAAATCAAAAACTTAACACTCTGGTATAACCCCGGGTTATAAAAAAGTATAATTTTTAAATCTGTTGACATTCCGGAAAATCTTTGTTAATATCGGGCTCATGGAAAAGGAACCCTTTTTTGTTGCACCGGGGGTTCACATAGTAGGGGATGTGGAATTCGGTGAACTCGTGAATATATGGTATGGAGCCGTTATAAGGGGTGATATTGCTCCAGTAAAGATAGGTGCGCGAACAAATATTCAGGACAATGCAGTAATTCACGTTGATTTTGACCTTCCAGCCATCATAGGAGAGGATGTTACCATAGGGCATGGGGCAATAGTCCATGGGGCGGTGGTTGAGGATTGCTGCCTTATCGGGATGGGGGCGATTATTTTAAGCGGGGCAAGGATAGGAAAGGGGTCCATCATTGCAGCGGGAGCCCTTGTGAGGGAGCATCAGGAAATTCCTGAAAGAAGCCTTGTTGTTGGAATACCCGGAAAAATAATAAGAGAAGTGACGGATGAGGAACTTGAGAAAATAAAGGAATCAGCACTCCACTACATAGAACTCGCAAAGTTACATAAGGGAGGTAAATATGAATCTCTATGAATACCAGGCAAAGGAGATATTCAAAAAATACGGGATACCCGTTCCTGAGGAAGAACTTGCAAGAAACCCTGAGGAGGCGAAGAGGATAGCGCAGAGGATAGGAAGAGTGGTTGTAAAGGCACAGGTTCTTGTTGGAGGAAGGGGAAAGGCAGGAGGAATAAAGCTTGCAGAGACTCCTGAGGATGCAGGAAAAAAGGCAGAGGAAATCCTGGGAATGGAGATAAAGGGAATCCCGGTAAGGAAGGTTCTTGTTAGCGAGGCATGCACAATCAAAAGTGAAGCATACATGGGAGTTGTTGTTGACAGGAAAGAAAAGAAACCGTGTGTGATGGTATCACCGGAGGGAGGGGTGGATATAGAGGAGGTTGCAAGAAAAAGCCCGGAAAAGATATTCAAACTCCATCCAGACCCGGTCTATGGACTGCTTCCCCATCAGGCAAGGGAACTCTGCTTCAAACTCTATGAGGACCCGAAACTTGCACAGGAGGCATCTTCAATCCTGCTCAAACTCTATAAGGTCTTTGTTGAAACCGATGCATCCCTTGCAGAAATAAATCCCCTTGCACTTACCGATAAGGGACTCATTGCCCTTGATGCAAAGATTGTTGTTGACGATAATGCCCTCTTCAGGCATCCCGATATAGAGGAAAAGAGGGAAATAGAGCCGGGAGAGGAAAAGGAGATAAAGGCGAAGGAACACGGGTTGAGTTATATAAAACTCACGGGAAACATTGGATGCGTGGTGAATGGTGCAGGGCTTGCCATGGCAACGATGGACATGATAAAGCACTTTGGAGGAGAACCCGCAAACTTTCTTGATATTGGTGGGTCATCAAGCCCTGAAAAGGTTAAAGCGGCAATGGAGATTTTGCTTTCAGATGAAAACGTGAAGGTTGTGTGGTTCAACATATTCGGTGGAATAACACGGTGTGATGATGTTGCACAGGGAATGGTTCAGGCACTGAGGGAGATGGATGTTAAGGTCCCCGTTGTTGTGAGGCTCACAGGAACCAACGAAGATAAGGGAAGGAAAATTCTTGAGGAGTCAAACCTCCCGGTTTATCCCGTTGCATCCATGGAGGAAGGAGCAAAAAAGGCAATAGAACTTGGAGGTAAGTAATGGGGGTTCTCGTTGGTAAGGATACAAGGGTTGTTGTTCAGGGAATAACAGGAAGGGATGGCTCCTTTCATGCCGCAAGAATGAAGGAGTATGGAACACAGGTTGTTGCAGGGGTCACACCCGGTAAGGGAGGACAGGAGGTCAGTGGTATACCCGTTTACAATACCGTGAAAGAGGCGGTTGAACGCCATGGTGCAAACACATCCATAATCTTTGTCCCTGCAAGGTTTGCACCGGATGCAATATACGAGGCAGCAGATGCGGGAATAAAACTCATAGTCACGATAACCGAGGGTATTCCTGTTCTTGATATGATGAAGGTTGTGAAATATCTGGATGAGAGGGGTGTGAGGCTCATAGGACCAAACTGCCCTGGAATAATAACCCCTGGAGAATGCAAGGTTGGAATAATGCCGGGGCACATTTTCAAGAAGGGAAAGGTGGGGGTTGTTTCAAGGAGTGGAACCCTGACCTATGAGGTTGTTTACCACCTTGGAGTGCATGGATTCGGGCAGTCAACCGCAGCTGGAATAGGTGGTGACCCGATAATAGGGACAAAATTCATAGACATGCTTGAACTCTTCAGGGACGACCCCGAAACAGAGGCAGTTGTTTTGATAGGAGAGATAGGTGGAACCGATGAGGAGGATGCGGCAGAATACATAAAGAACACATCCTATCCAAAACCGGTGGTTGCATTCATTGCAGGACGCACCGCACCTCCCGGTAAAAGGATGGGACACGCAGGGGCGATAATATCAGGAGGAAAGGGAACCGCAGAGGAAAAAATAAAGGCGTTTGAAAATGCAGGAGTTAAGGTTGCAAGGATTCCACAGGAAATTCCCCTCATCCTGAAGGAGGTTCTATGAAGAAAAAATACAGAATAACCATATACAGGGACTGGTGCAAGGGATGCGGTTTATGCGTTGCATACTGCCCTGTCAAGATTTTGAGGATAGATGAGGAGAGAAAGGTTAGTGTAATGGATGAGGACAGGTGCGTTGGATGTCTCATGTGCGAATACAGGTGCCCTGACTTTGCAATAGATGTAAAGGAAAGAGAGGAGGTAAAGGTATGAGGGAGATAGAATTTCAGGAAATAGTTGAAAAGGTTGCCCATCTTTGCATGGAGGCAAACTACCGGATAGGGGAGGATGTGCTTGAGGCGCTGAGAAAGGCAAGGGAGAAGGAAGAATCTCCTGTTGGAAGATACATCCTGGACATAATCATAAAGAACAATGAAATAGCAAACAAAGAGAACATGCCCATATGCCAGGATACTGGATTTGCGGTCTTTTTCGTGGATGTTGGGGAGGATGTCAGAGTCAAGGGAGGCTCTCTAAGGGATGCTATATTTGAGGGAGTGAGAAAGGGATACAGGGAAGGGTATCTGAGAAAGTCCATAGTTGATGACCCGGTCTTTGACAGAAAGAACACCCGGGACAACACCCCTCCGGTTATACACTGGAGAATAGTTCCCGGGGACAGAATCCATATAGTGTTTGCACCCAAGGGAGGCGGTTCTGAGAATATGAGCGAGGTTCGTATGCTCACCCCTGCGCAGGGAATAGAGGGGGTTAAAAACTTTGTTCTTGAAAGGGTTGAGCGCTCGGGTGGGAATCCGTGCCCTCCGATAGTTGTTGGTGTGGGAATAGGTGGAACATTTGAATATGCTGCAATACTTGCAAAGAGGGCGGTGCTCCGCCCCATAGGCTCAAAGAACCCTGACCCGAGATATGCGGAGGTGGAGGAGGAACTGCTTGAAAGAATAAACAAACTTGGAATAGGTCCCATGGGGCTTGGTGGGACTGTGACAGCGCTTGCAGTCCACATAGAGACCTTCCCGTGCCACATAGCAAGTTTGCCGTGTGCTGTAAACATACAGTGTCATGCCGCAAGGCATAAGGAGATAACCATCTGAGGAGGAGGAAATGAAGAAGATACAGACCCCATTAACCGATGAAGTGATAGAGTCACTCAGAGCAGGGGACCAGGTTCTGCTCACCGGTATAGTTTACACAGCAAGGGATGCGGCACACAAGCGTTTCATGGAGGCACTTGACAGGGGAGAGGAACTTCCAATCCCCATAAAAGGACAGGTCATATACTACGTTGGGCCCGCCCCTGCAAAACCCGGAATGCCCATAGGCTCAGCAGGACCCACAACCTCTGGAAGGATGGACCCATACGCACCGAGACTCATAGAACTTGGTTTGAAGGGAATGATAGGAAAGGGACCCAGGAAGGAGCCTGTTATAGAGGCAATGAAGAAGTATAAAGCAGTTTACTTTACGGCAGTTGGTGGTGCAGGGGCAATAATAGCGAGGTCCATAAAATCCTCAAAGGTTGTTGCATACGAGGACCTGGGACCTGAGGCAGTGAGGGAACTTTATGTTGAGGACCTTCCCCTCATAGTCTCCATCGATGCCTGGGGTGGGGACCTGCATAAAGAGGGGCCATCAAAGTACAGGAGAGAGTGATGGAAAAACTGCTTTCAGGAAATGAGGCAATAGCAGAGGGGGCAATATACGCGGGATGCAGGTTCTTTGCAGGGTATCCAATAACCCCCTCTTCTGACCTTGCAGAGCGCATGTCCTTCCGCCTTCCCCAGGTGGGAGGAAGGTTCATCCAGATGGAGGATGAGATAGCATCTGCGGGAGCCATAATAGGTGCGTCCTTATGCGGAATCAAATCCATGACCGCAACAAGTGGACCTGGATTCTCCCTCATGCAGGAACACATATCCTTTGCTGCGATGGCTGAGGTTCCCATTGTTATAGCAAACATCCAGAGGGGAGGACCCTCCACAGGTCTCCCCACCTTCCCATCCCAGCAGGACATGATGCAGGCAAGATGGGGAGCCCACGGTGATTATGAAGCCATAACGCTTGTCCCGTGCTCGGTTGAGGAATGTTTCTACCTCACAGTAAAGGCATTCAATCTTTCTGAAAAATACCGGGTTCCTGCATTTATCCTTTCAGATGAGGTCATAGCACACCTGAGGGAAAAGGTGAGGATACCGGAGCCGGGTGAGATAGAGGTCATAGACAGGGAAAAACCCAGGGTTCCTCCGGAGCAGTATTATCCCTATGACGACTCCCAGGGGGAGGTTCCGCCTCTTGCAGCCTTTGGCTCAGGATACCGGTACCATGTCACAGGGCTTGCACATGATATCACCGGGTTCCCAACCCATGACCCTGAAAAGGTTGGAAGACTCCTCAAAAGGATAGTGGACAAAATAAGAAATCATGTAAGTGAGATAGTGGAGTACGAAGAATACATGGTTGAGGATGCGGATATCCTTGTCTTCTCATACGGATGCACTTCAAGAGCCTGCAAGGAGGCAATCCAGGAATTGAGAAGGGATGGGGTGAGGGTGGGACTCTGGAGACCCAAGGTCATATGGCCCTTCCCTGAGGAGGAACTCAAAAAGGCAGCATCAGGTAAAAAGGCGGTTCTTGTTGTTGAGATGAATTACAAGCAGATTGGATACGAGGTTGAGAGGATACTCTGCGATATGAGGGTCCACTGGATGGGAAGGGCAGATGGAGAAATAATACCACCAGAGGAGATAGAGGAGGAAGTGAAATGTATACTGACATCGTGAGGGAATATCTGAGAAAGGATAAGTTTCCCTCCATATGGTGCCCGGGATGCGGGCACGGCATAATTCTTGGTGCTCTTTTAAGAGCAGTGTACAAACTCGGATGGGATAAAAACAAAATAGTTCTTGTTTCAGGTATAGGATGTTCAGGACGAACCCCGGGATATGTTGACTTCAACACCCTTCACACAACCCATGGAAGGGCACTTGCCTTTGCAACCGGGATTAAGATGGCAAATCCAGAACTGCATGTGATTGCCGTTATGGGTGATGGAGATGCGGTTGCCATAGGGGGCAACCACTTCATCCACACCGCAAGGAGGAATCTTGATATAACGGCAATCGTTTACAATAACTCAATCTATGGAATGACGGGAGGTCAGGTTTCCCCAACAACTCCGGTGGGAGCAAGGGCAACGACCGCACCCTATGGATGTGTGGAAAAACCTTTTGATGTTGTTGAACTTGCACTTGGCTCAGGAGCAACGTTTGTTGCAAGGGGTTCATCCTATCACGTTCCCATGCTTGACAACATCATAAAAGAGGCTCTTGCACATAAGGGATTTTCTGTTGTTGATGTGATAACCACGTGTCCCACAACCTTTGGAAGGAGAAACAGACTCACGGACGATCCGGTGAAGAACCTTGAATGGATAAAGGAGAGACTTGTTCCTCTGTCAAAATGGGAAAAGATGAGTGAGGAAGAGAGGAAGGGAAAACTTCCCTTTGGCATTTTCAGAAAGCAGGAACTCCCGGAACTTACAGAACTCTACCACGAGATGGACCTGAAAGTAAGGGGGGAGAAATGAAGATAGAAGTGAGGCTTGTTGGTGAAGGAGGTCAGGGACTTATACTTGGAGGTCTTATTCTTGCAGAGGCAGCAATAAGGGATGGAAAGAATGTTGCACACACCCAGACATATGGAGCAGCAGCAAGGGGGGAGATATCAAAGTCGGATGTTATTATATCCGACGAGACGATATACTACCCCAAGGTGAGGCAGGCAGATATCCTGCTTGCCTTAACACAGGAGGCATACGACAGGTATACCAGGTACCTGAAAGAAGGTGCAATAATAGTGGTTGACGAATTCTATGTAAAGAGGTATGATAAGGACAGGAAGGTTTATGCCCTTCCCCTTTCAGATACCGCAATAAAGGAGACGGGGAAGGTGATAACGGTGAACATGGTTTCTCTTGGTGTTATAAGCGAACTTACAGGGGTTGTTTCAAAGGAATCCCTGAAGGAGGCAATGCTTGCAAGGATTCCAAAAGGCACCGAGGAGATAAACCTGAAGGCACTTGAGGCAGGATTTGAGATGGGAAGAAAGGCAAAGGAGAAAGGATGATACTGCTTCTCTCCTTCATCAACAACACCCATGATCTGGTTGGATTTCACTTTCTCAAGGTTCCTGCAGATGCAAGAACATGTGCACTTGCAGGGATAGTCTGGCCCTCTGAAGGTTATGGTATTTTCTCCAATCCGGTTATGCTTCAGGGTGAGGGAAGGGAGGTCTTCTTCTCCGGAAGGTATCATCTTGCAGGGAGCATAGAGGAAATCGGGTGGAAGGGAGGATTTGGAAAGTTTTCCCTGGGAGCAGGGTTGAGGGTATTCTACGTACCGGGGATAGAGCTGAGAGGAGACATACCTGGAGAGTTATACGGAACCTATCCCTCCCTGGAAGGGGACATGGTTTTTTCTGTTGCGGGCAGACTCACTAAGGACCTTCTTGGTGGGGTCTCCATTCACCGGCTCTTCCAGCAGATTTTTGATAAAACTGAGGGATTGTGGGCATGGGGACTTTCCCTCATGCACTATCCAGCAAAATGGATGTGGGTTTACCTCGGAGCAGACTACATATCCTCTTCCTATGGAGATGGGTATCATCTTCCCACCACGGTGAAACTCGGGGCCGGCGTGAGGGTGGGGAATCTTCTTTTTGGGATTGAGGGAGTAAAGCCGTATGATACAAAATACACGATAAATGCAGGGGTGGAGATAGGATACGAAATGTTAAGGGTGAGGGGAGGTTTGAGGGCAGGGCACGATACCGAACTCGGTTCCCTCGGGATAGGGGTTGAGTGGAAGAGGTTTTCAATTGACTATGCAGGGGTTGTTTACAGGTATCTTGGGGTGAATCATACCGGAAGTGTGAAGGTGAGGCTGTAAATGGCTTTTGTTCTTGACTTTGAGAAGCCGATAGTTGAACTGGAAAAGAAGATAGAGGAGTTAAAAGCTGCCGCAGAGGCAGGGAACATAGAACTTGAGGATGAGATAAAGAGACTTACCCAGAAGGTTGAAAAACTCAGGAAGGAAATATATCAGAATCTGACCCGCTGGCAGCGTGTCCAGCTTGCACGCCATCCTGACAGGCCCTATACCCTTGATTACATAAGCCAGATTTTCACGGACTGGGTGGAGTTTCATGGAGACAGGCTTTTTGCAGATGACCCTGCGGTGGTTGCCGGGTTTGCAAAACTTGATGGAGAGACATTTACAATCGTGGGGCACCAGAAGGGAAGGACGACAAAGGAGAAACTTGAAAGAAATTTTGGAATGCCCCATCCAGAGGGATACAGGAAGGCGATGAGGATAATGAAACTCGGGGCGAAGTTTGGAAGACCGGTTATTTCATTTGTTGATACTCCCGGGGCATTTCCCGGAATAGGTGCAGAGGAAAGAGGACAGGCTCTTGCCATTGCTGAAAACATAAGGGATATGGCTGTTCTACCTGTTCCCATAATTGTTGTTGTGACCGGTGAGGGTGGGAGTGGTGGGGCACTTGCCATAGGTGTTGGGGATGTTGTTCTCATGCTTGAACATGCAATATACTCTGTAATCTCCCCTGAGGGATGCGCATCAATCCTGTGGAGGGATGCGAAGTATGCCCCGGATGCTGCAGAGGCACTGAAGCTCACCGCACCTGATTTGCTGGAACTCGGTGTTATAGACGAAATAATCCCCGAGCCCCCTGGAGGGGCACACAGGGACCTGAAACTCACGGCAGAGCGGATAAAAAAGGCAATAAAGAAGCATTATTCAAGATTGAAGAAGGTCTCGCCTGATAAACTCATAAGAAAGAGGATAGAGAAATACGGAAAAATGGGAATATATAAGGAGGAGTAGGTGGGACTTCAGGGAAATCTCAGGGATTTTGAGATAACCGATGTCCTTCAGCTCATACACATGGGGCAGAAGGACGGGGTTTTGAAGATAAAGACCGAAGATGATGAAGGTGCGGTTTACTTTGAAGGAGGGCTTGTAACCCATGCGGAGACCCGCGAGACCGAGGGAGAAAAGGCAATTCAGGTTATTTTAACCTGGACAGAAGGTGAGTTCATTTTCGAGACAAATGTAAAAAGTGAAAAAAGGACCATAGAACTCCCCATACAGAATGTTATCCTTGAGGCAGCAAGACAGATAGATGAATGGAAACGGATGGAGAAGGTGATTCCATCGGTTGATGTTGTCGTTGACTTTGTTGAGGACCCCGATGTTGGAAACATAGAACTTTTACCCGAGGAATGGAGGGTTCTCACATCTGTTGATGGGAATAAATCCATAAGTGAGATAGCAGATTCGCTCAAGATGAAGGAATTTGATGTTGCAAGGATTCTCTATGGTCTTGTATCATCAGGTTTGATAAAAGTATGCGGGGAGAAGAAAAAGAAAAAAGAAAAAAAGGAGAAAAAGGAGGAGAAGGAGCCTCCCAGAAAGGGAGGATTCTTCAGAAGAAGATAAGAAAACTCCCATTTCCCGAGGTTTTTCTCACAGGTAGAGGAGTTATACATTCAATAAGGGAGGACCTGGAGGAGGAGGGATTTTATTTTGAAAATCCGGTTGTTGCAACCGGACCCGGGTTTACAAAGAGATTTGGAGAACTATTTTACCATCACTTTGTGGTTGAACACGCCTCCTGGGAGGAGGTGAAAAGGTTCAAGAAGTTCATTGAAAAAAACAGAAACGACCTCATTGTTGGGGTTGGAGGAGGGAGGGTTCTTGATGTATCAAAACTGGCTGGAGGAGAAACAGGAATTCCTTTTCTTTCCGTTCCAACGACCCTTTCAAACGATGGAATTTACTCTCCTGTTGCAGTCATTTCATTTGAGGACGGGATAAAAAGCGTTCAGACAGAACTCCCTCTCGGAATAGTTATAGATGTTGAGGTTATAAAGAGTGCACCGGGGATTTATTTGCTTGCAGGGGTTGGGGACCTCATTGCAAATATGTCTGCCTTAAAAGACTGGGAACTTGCGGAAAGTGAAGGGAGGGAAAAACTGGAAAGAATAGCATATCTCATATCCAGGGATGCGGTTGAGAGTTTTGTTGAGTTTGCATCCAATGGGTATGACGTTCATTCCCCCATATTTATAGAAAGACTTTCAGATGGCTTGCTTGCAAGCGGGATATCCATGGCAATTGCAGGAACATCCCGACCAGCAAGCGGGTCCGAACATCTCATAAGCCATGCACTTGATAAAATACTTGAAAAGCCCCTCCCCCATGGAATACAGACAGGAATGGCAACCCTTTTCACAGAGTGCCTGAGAGGGGAGGACATATCCCTTTTGAAGAAAACCATGGAAAAACTCGGTTTTCCTGCCAGTCCTGAGGAGGTGGGAATAAAAAAAGAAACGTTTTTAAAGGCGGTTGAACTTGGTCCTGAGACAAGAAAAGGGAGATTCACAATTCTTGATATCACAGGGAGAAAGGAGTGGGAGGAGGCATATAAAAAGGCATTTGAATAGGAGGTGGGCATGATACTTTTATTCTCAATAACCTACAATACCATAACCGTGGATTCCCTTTTTTCAAAAAATAAATCCATAGTTTACCGGATGCTTGTGGATGACACCGAACCCGGTGATACCCTTCATCTATCTTTCACGAAGGTTTATATCACCACGGATTCTTCCTGTCTCTATCTTTTGCTTGATACCCCGGATACCCTTCATCTCAACTGGGTTGGAGACCTTTTTGTTGCGGTGGATACGGGAACAGGTGGGGGATACGAAGGTGTGTGGGTAAAACATGTGCTGATTCCCGGTGCGGACTTTGTTTTTGCATTTGAGGATACGGGAAATGCCTGGCTCTTGAGGTGGGACAATGGATGGAGCCAGAGTCCGGGAGGGATTGAGGAGTTTGGTCCCTGGAGAAAGGAAAGAACCGAAATAAGAATCCCACTTGATTCCATTGGAAGACCTCAAAGTGCGGGATTTGGATTCTATACCACCCGGGAGACAGGAGATGGTATCCCTGACTATCTTTTTGATAATTCAAGATATGCTTCAGTAAATCCATTGGATACAACCCTTGATGGAGACTACATTTTTGTTGATACCTCTCAGATTTCTTCCTATGCAGGTGCGAATCTTGATTCGCTCTTTTTCTCATGGGATTCAACAGGACTTTACCTTTCCTTCACCGCAAAAAATACGGAATCCTGGGATGTGGCATACGGGATAGGACTTGACTGGAAAAGTGGTGGATATACAGGGGGAGGGGATGCCTGGGGAAGAGAGATAAATACATCTTCAGGGCTTGATGCGGAAATTTACTTCTGGTGGAGTGGAGTGGACAGTGCAATAACATCCATGGACTTCTGCAGGTTTACAGGAACAGGATGGAGGTATGATTCGCTTGAGGAATGGTCCTGTAAAGGTAAAAATGGACTTCAGTTCCTTGAGATAAAAATCCCATGGGATTCACTCGGAGGGGTTCCTCAGGAAATAAAGATAGCGGTGTGGATATGCGGGGGAGACGGTTCATCCGCGGTTGATAAGATTCCATACGAGACGACCCTGGAGGATGGGGCAGATGAATGGACGGATACCGATAGCTTTTCGGTCTTTTACTCCATCTTTCCCGATAAGGATGTTGTGGAGGATATAACAGGGACTCTATCCTCAGGACCTGCTGCCTCCTCTCTTTCTTACACGGTTTTTGACTCCCTTTATTATCCATTTGCTCCTCCCGGCTTTATGGGACTGCTTGATGCAGGACTTGATACATCAGGATGGGAGCCCGATGAATGTCTCCCCGCATCCGACGGGAAGCGTGCGTGGTTTACTTATGATTCTCTCAATCTATACTTTGGATATACCTATCAGGCATGGGATGAGGGAGGACTTGGTGAAGGAGATTTCTTTATCTACTTAGATACAGACCCTGTCAGAAATGGAAATGGAACCGTGCACGATGTCGTATGGGGAACCCCTGACCACGATGTAATCCTTCCCTTCCGTGCGGACTATGCATTCTGTCTTGAGGATGGAAGTTATTACACCCTCAAATACTGGAATGGAACTGAGTGGAGGGATACATCATTCACAGGGGATGTGTATGCAGGATGGGAGGGGAACGGGATAACCGAGATAAGAATCCCCCTTCAGGACATCGGGAACCCTGAAAGATTTTCCTTTTTGGTGCTTGCACTTGGAGAAACGGAGGGATATCCATGGGGTGAGAGTCCTCCTGGAAGAAGTGGGGATACCCTTTTCTCGTTCTGGGGATACTATCCTCTGAGGGAGGGGATAGAGATATCATCCATAAGAAACAGGTTCTATGCAGGGAAACTCCTCATATCCGAATTTCTGCCCAACCCTGTCGTTCCTGATACCCTTGGTGAATGGATGGAGATTTACAATCCCAATGAGTTTCCGGTTTATCTTGGTGATTACAAGATAGGTGATGAGGAGACCCAGGGTGGGGGAGAGGGGATGTACATCTTTCCTTCTGATACAATCCATCCCCATGAATTCAGGGTTATAGCCCAGCGTGCGGATGGGTTTTATTCAATTTACGGATTTTATCCTGACTACGAACTGAGAAACTCCCTTCCTTCTATCCCTGACCTTACCCCATACACATCCTGGGCAACCGGGGAGGTTTATCTCTCCAATACCGGAGATGAGATACTGTTGCTCGATGCAAGCGATTATGTGGTTGATTATGTGAACTATGGGACAGGAACAAATCCTGCACCCATACCCCCTGAGGGTTCCTCCTGTGAAAGGATTCCTCCATCAAGGGATACCGATACATCTTCTGTTGACTTTATCGTTATGGAGTATCCAACACCCGGAAATGGAATTAACCTTGTTGGAAACTGCGAGAATGAACTTGTTTCAGTTCCCGATTCCTCCATGGGTGATACACTCACCCTCCTGAGAGACCATGGAAACATGGGGGACATGGCTGCGGGGGATGGAATATACACACTTGAGGCTGTCTCCATTTCTCCATGCACCGGATATTACTGCCTCTGGCGTGAGAACGCATGGGTTGATACCCTGAAAAGACCCATTACCTTCAATGCAGGGGATACGGTTAAGGTATTCTTTGATGTAAGGGATAGAAACGATGGATTTCTACCCTCAAAAAACATCTCCTACAACTCCTCCTTCCCCGAGATAATAAAAAAGCCTTATCTTTATGGGAACCTTACTTCCTGGAACCCTGAGGATACAAGTTTCATGCTTCTTCCTGAAGGTTCCCTTTATGTATTCTTTGGTGAGGTTCCTCTTTCCGTATGTTCCTTCTATGTTGCCGCTGATTCCTGCTTTATAGGGGCTTATGGACTCTCCCTTGAAAAGAAGGGAATGATGGTTGTTTCCCTTTCTTCCGGAGAGTGGCTCAGGGTTCAGGTTGACCCTGTGAGGGGAAGGGTTAAGGCAGAGGGAGTAATACCCATTCCTCCGGTTGTCATAAACGAATTTGCCACATCACCTGACGACATGGTGGAACTTTACAATGCCGGTGATGATACGGTTTATCTTGATAAATGGACCATCTCAGGAGATACACTCATATCCGGTCTTTCCATTCCTCCGGGAGGCTATCTTGTTATAACTGTTGCCGAGTGCCCTGGACTTAACCTGTGGAAGACAACAGGAACGATAATCCTTTGTGATTCCCTTGGGAGGGAGGTTGACAGGGTGGCATACGGAAGGGGAGGTGGAGCCCCTGACCCGCTTGATGGTGAATCCTGTGCAAGGTCTCCTGATGGAATCGATACGGGAAATGATGCAAGGGACTTCAATCTTGACCCGACTCCCACCTTTGGAGCACCCAATGACCTGCCTCCATCTGCCCTTGGAGACAGCCTTGTCTGGATAAATGAGGTTAAGTGGGGAGAATTTTTAGAACTTTACAATCCATCATGGGAGGACCGGAATCTTGGAGGATACTCAATCGTGTGCAATACAAGATATGTTCTTCCAGACACATTCATAAAAGGAAAGGGGTATTTAACCATTCCCTACGACCTCTGGACATCAAGTTCCTCTGATTCCTATGTTGTATTTATCTTTGACCCTGATGGAAGGAGAATAGACCAGTTTGGATGGTATGGATATCCATGCGATTCATCATGGGTTGTTATGCCTGATGGGAACAGGACAACATTTGAGGGGTATGACTGGTTCACATCGGGCTTTGTCTGCTCTCTTGCATCCCCCGGTGTTTCAAATGCAGGGTGGATTGAGCCCGATTCCTTGTGGGGAGAGGGAGGAGAGGGAGAGATAAGGCTTTACTGGAAGGGGTGTCCCGGTGCTGTGAAGTACTATATATGGTTGAAGGGGGACTCTTTATGGGGTTCTCCCATTGATTCAACCACCGATACTTTTTATGTTTATGCAACCCTGGATACGGGTCTATATGCGGTGAGTGCAGTTTATCCTGGAGGGTACAGTCCCAGAACAGACCCGATAGAACTTTTCCCGGCAGGGATAAGGGAGAGAAAACCCGGAATATATCCCTTCATATCCCGTGGGGTTTTCTATCTTTCGGTTCCCGATGGGGAGGAGGTTACCCTTTACGATGTAAGGGGGAGAAGGGTGTGGAGGGGAAAGGTGAGAAATGGGAAGATACATCTTGATGTTCCATCCGGCGTTTACTTCATAAAAACCGAAAAGATAAAAGGAAAGGTGGTGGTGATAAAATGAAAAGAAAGATTGAGGAACTTTCCTATAAGGAGTTTAAAGCCATTGTTCCTGAAAAGACAGACCTTGTGTTTTTGCCTGTTGGAACCCTTGAGGCACACGGGGGAGGCGCTCCCCTGGGAACGGACATAATCATCCCCTTTGATCTGGCATGTGAACTTGCAGAGAGGCTCAATGGACTGGTTGCACCTCCTGTTCCCTACGGGCTCACCCATTCCCTCTATCCCTATCCCGGCTCCCTTTCCCTTTCCGAGGATACCTTCCGGAAGCTTATAAAAGACATAATTCTTGGATTTAAAAAGAACGGGATAAAAAGGGTTGTTATCCTAAACGGTCATGGAGGAAATACACGTGCACTCACCGGGGTTCTTCAGGAGGCTGGAAGAGAGATAAATGTGATATCTATTGACTGGTGGATTCTGGTTAAGGATGTGACGCGTGAGGTTTTTGGAGAGGGTGGTGGGCATGCGGGATGTGATGAGGTCTCAATGGTTTATGCAACAAGGGAGGACCTGATAAATCCGGAACTTTTTGAACCCGGGGATGAATTTGAGTACCGGCAGGGCTTCTATGCAGTTCCATTCCCCGGGAGTGTTATACTTTACGGGGGGGAGGGAAGCCCTGTTTTTGATAGAGAGAAGGCAAGGGAATACAGGGAGAGGGTTCTGGATTATCTTGAACAGTTTCTGCGGAAGGTTTTTGAGGGGTGGGGGAGGGTATGACCTACCGGGAGGCCATTGAGTTCCTGGAGACCCTTTATGACAGTGAAAAGGATATAAAGCCACGGTATCCTGATTCTCTTGATGAGTATTATGCATTCCTTGAATTGCTTGGAAATCCACAGGAAGGTCTGAGAGGTTTTCACATAGCCGGAACAAAGGGGAAGGGTTCAACAGCATATATTCTTTCCGAGATTTTGAAATCCCAGGGATACAGGGTTGGTCTCTTTCTTTCCCCCCATATTTTTGACATAAGGGAAAGAATACAGATAAATGGGGAATGGATAGGTGAGGCGGACTTTGCGCGCCATATGGAAAAAATAAAGCCTTATGTCCGTGCAAGGGGATGGAGGTCTGTTTTTGAGATTTTAACCACGATGGCGTTTCTGCATTTTAAGGAAAAGGAGGTGGACTTCTGTGTTTTTGAGGTTGGGCTTGGTGGAAGGCTTGATGCAACCAATGTAATAAGGGTGGAGGACGGGATAATAACCTCCATAAGCCTTGACCACACACATGTCCTGGGAGATACAGTTGAGGAGATAGCAAGGGAGAAGTGCGGAATAATAAAGGAGGGGATGAGGATAATTTCTCAGCCCCAGCGGAGAAGCGTTGAGAGGATTATAAGGAAGATGGTAAGGGAAAAAAAGGCAGGAGTTTACTTCCTTGGGGAGGAGATACCTTTTGAGGTTGTGAGGGCATCTTTAAATGGAACGGAGTTCTACTTTGCAGATAGAAAATACACGGTCTCTCTCATTGGAAGGCACCAGGCACTTAATGTGGGTGTTGCACTTGCCTCCGCAGACATGGCGGGAGTGGTGGAGGACGAGGAGAAGATAGAGGAGGCTTTAAAAAATCTCTCGTTTCCTGGAAGATTCCAGATTTTGAAGGATGACCCCCTCATCATAGCAGATGGGGCACACAATGTTGACTCTGCAAGGAGATTAAAGGAGACGGTGGAGGAGGTTCTCGGGGAAAATGTATCTTTGATTTACGGGAGTTTGAGAAGGAAGGATGTGAGGGGGATACTCGGGGTTTTGAAGGATATAGCAAAGGAAATATACTTTGTTCCGGTTAACTCTCCAAGGAGCCATACTCCCGAACATCTGAAGGAGGAGGCGGTATTGCTTGGAATTTCCGGAGAGGTTTGTGAAACTCTTGAAAGGGCTCTTTCCTTTGCTTCCAGAAATCCACCGGTTCTTATTACCGGCTCCCTTTATCTCTGTGCAGAGGCTGTAAAACTTTTCAGTGCTCCTCCAGTTCCAGAAAGACCTTGAGTTTCTTAGCCTTGTACTGCCTAAGTTTTTTCAGTGCCTTTTCCTGAATCTGTCTCACCCTCTCACGGGTGACGTTGAGCATCTGGCCAACCTGCTCAAGGGTCCTTGGATTTCCGTCAAGCAATCCAAACCTCAGTTCTAAAACGAGTCTTTCCCTGTCGTTGAGTGTCTCAAATGTCTCCTCAAGTCTTTCTCTCAGGAGTGAAAGGGATGCCTGATAGAATGGGGAGCGTGTTTTTGCATCCTCTATGAAGTCCCCAAAGAATGTATCCTCGTCGTCGTTTATCGGCTTATCAAGAGAAATAGCATCCTGGGCAATCTGGTATATGTTCTCCACCTTTTCAACCTCCATTCCCAGTCTTTCAGCAATCTCCTCTATGGTGGGTTCTCTCCCGAGTTCATGCGCAAGCTGTCTGGATGCCTTTGATACCTTGTGTATTATCTCTATCATGTGAACCGGAACCCTTATGGTTCTTCCCTGGTCTGCTATTGCCCTGGTTATTGCCTGCTTTATCCACCAGGTTGCGTAGGTTGAGAATTTGTATCCTTTTTTATAGTCAAACTTGTCAACCGCCTTCATCAATCCTGCATTTCCCTCCTGGATGAGGTCCGAGAAGTCAAGTCCTCTTCCCATGTACTTCTTTGCAATGCTTATAACAAGCCTCACATTTGCCCTCACCATCTTCTCCTTTGCCTCCTCAACCTTCCTCTCCCAGTAAAGAATCTGTTCCATTCTCTTCTCTATCTCTTCAAGCGTTGTGAGGTACCATCTTTCGTATGTTCTTATTCTTCTTCTGTGTTCCTTCAGAACAGAGGCAATTTCCTTTAATTCCTCAAGGGAAATTCCCATCTTCTTATGCCTCTTTTTCTTTGCCCGCTTCAGGATTCTTTCCGCAGAAAGACCAAATCTTTCCTCTATCTTCCTTATTGCATCCCTTTCCTGTTTTATTTTTTCGTATATCTCCTTCTCAACCTCCACCATCTTGAAGAGATAGGGTGCCTGGATTCTTATCCTGCTCAGTTCTTTCACTATTTTCCTCTCAAGTTCATCCACCTTCTTTCTCAGTTCCTCCCTTCTTTCCTTTTTTCTCCTCATCTGCTTTTTTGCACTTACTATCTCATCCCTCCACCTTCTAACCCTTCTGAATACCCCAAGGATTCTCCTTTTTGCATTTTTATCGTTGATGTCAACATGAACAAATTCCTCAACAGGGAGAGAGTTTTCCTTTATTTTCACCTCATATTTGAGAAACTCGTCCACAGCAGGGATGGAGGTGAATAATGCACCTGCTATCCTTGCCCTTCCCTCGTCCATTTCCTTTGCTATTGCCTGCTCCTCCTCCTTTGTTAAGAGAGGATGTTTCCCCATCTCCCTCATGTACATCTTTATCGGGTCATCAATCCTGGTTATAATCCTGTCTGACTGGGACCTGAATCTGAATTCCTCTTCCTTCTTTTCTTCTTCCTCTCCCTCTCCCACCACCTTTATTCCAGCCTTTTTCAGCTTCTGGATGACCTCCTCAAGTGTATCGTGGTCATCCGGGAAGAGGGCTTCAAGTTTTTCATACTCAACCCTTTTCTTTTTCCTGTCAATGAGTTTCATTATCTCGTCCCAGTCAATGTGGTCCATCATTCCCTACCTCCCGAGGTTTGCTATTTTTTTTCTTTCACTCAGGATTTCCTGCTGCTGGCGGAGGAGGAGGTCAACCGGCTCTCCCCTCCTCTCCTTTTCTTCTATTTCCCTTCTTATCCTCAGGAGCTGACGCTCAAGGGAAAGTCTTTTGAGTTTTGCACCAAGTTTTACTGTATAATCCCTTATCTCGTCTTCGTTTTCATGCTCGTGATTTGAAAATGCTGCCCTTGTATATGTTTTCCTCTGGGATGGTTCGAGTTCTTCCATCACAGATACGAACGATGGAATATCTCCGGCATGCATTCTTCTCATGACTTCTCTTGCTATAGGAAGCTCAAGGTCGTCAGGAGAAAGAAAGTCAAGAGAGGAGAGAAAGTGGGGGAACTGGAGGAGAAGAGAGATGAGTTCTATTTCAAGGTCCTGTGGGGAGAAGGATGGAACGGTAAGGGGTTTTTTGTGGGGTTTCTCCTTTTCATCAAACACACTTGATACTACTGCAAGGCGCCCGGCAAATGCCTCCTGATACAGTTTCCTTCTTACAGGATGTTTTATCCTGGATAAAAGTTCCTTTACTTCTCTTATTGCAAGTTCCTTGTGCTTCATTCTTGAAAGGTCGTATTTCCTTCTCAATTCCTCAACCACAAAGTCAACGAAGTCCACTGCCTGCTCCATTACCCTTTCTATTCCCTCTTTTCCCTCCTTTCTCATGAGTTCATCCGGGTCCTTTCCGTTTTCCATTATCCCTATCTTTATCTCAAGCCCTGATGAGACAAGCAGTTCAATTCCCCTCAAAGATGCCCTTCTTCCTGCCTGGTCTGCATCGTAAAAAAGATAAACTTTTTCAACGTTCCTTGAAAGGATGGATGCCTGTGAGTCCGTAAATGCGGTCCCGAGGGAGGCAAGAACGTTTTTAATCCCTCCCTGATAAAGGGAAAGGTAATCAAAGTAACCCTCAACCAGAATGCAGGTTCTCTTTTCCCTTAAGGCGTTTTTTGAATGATAGAGGGAATAGAAATTTGAGCCCTTTCGGTATATTGGAGTGTCCGGTGAATTGAGATACTTTGGCTCTCCCTCTCCCAGGATTCTTCCACCAAATGCAATTACCTTTCCGGATGTTGAGAATATGGGAAACATTATCCTTCTTCTGAACCTGTCCACGTATCCCCTTTCCCTCCTTATTGCAAGCCCTGCACGTTCAACGTCCTGGAGTCTGAACCTCTCCTTTGCCTTTTTCAAAAATGTGGTTCCCTCAGGAGGTGCATATCCGAGTTTGAATTCCTCAATAATTCTGTCCTCAACGCCTCTTTCTTTGAGATATTCCCGTGCTCTCTTTCCCTGGTCTGAGAGAAGATACCGGTGGTAAAAATCGCATGCAAACTGGTTTATCTCATAAAGAACAGAAAATCTTTCTCCACTTTCTTCCGGAATATCAAGTCCTGCCCTTCTTGCAAGTTCCTTTACCGCCTCTGAGAAGGTGAGTTTTTCGTATTCCATGAGGAATGTTATGACGTTTCCACTTGCACCGCATCCAAAGCAGTGATAGACCTGTTTTTCGGGGGATACGTAGAAGGAGGGGGTATCTTCCTGGTGAAAGGGACAGAGTGCGCGATATTCTTTTCCGCTCTTTGTGAGCCGGAGCCTCTCCCCTATAACCTCAACAATATCAGTTCGAGAAAGAACCTCCTCGATAAAAGACGAAGGAAGTTTTCCCATTTACTTTTAATATAATCACTTTTTCCCGGCTCGCAACCTGATAGATTTCTGTCTGTGTTTTTCGTTAAATCCTTGAGAATCACAATCTTAAAAGGATTTTTACCCTTAAATCCCTTCCCCTCACATGAAGAAGATACCCCTGAAAGGTGCGTTCCATTCCGCTTTCAGAACTTGAGACAGTCCATATCTCCTCAAGGGAGTGTTCCTCAACCCCTTCCCAGGTTATCTCCATCCTTATCTTTTTCTCATTTTCACTGAATACAATTCCATGTTCATGCTCCTCAACCCCGGGAGACAGAAGAAAGACAGGAATTATCGTTTCAACCTCCCCCTCATATTTAACCTCAAATCCTGAAGGAAGCAATCTGTACTCTTTATTTATTTTCTCCCCATAAAGCCTCACCGTATTTTTCTCCACAACCCACCTGTAATTTTCCCTGTCCCTGAACATGAGCAGTCTTTCACGGTCGTATCTGAGATACCTCTCAAGGTCCTTTTCCTTTGCAGTTATAACCTCATGGATTGTCTTCCTTCCATCAAAACTCTCGCTCCTTCCCAGGAATCTGTGATATGCCTCCCTCCTGCGTGTTAAAACCGCCATGAAGTTAAAAGGGGCAGGATAAAAATCCAGTTCCTTTATCCCGCCTCCATCCTCAGGAGAAATGAACATCTTTAAATTCTCGTTGGTTAAAATCACCTCAATTTTTCCATCTGCATCAAAATCAAGCACCTCAACTTCTTTTTTATTGAGATTTTCCTCACGCTCCGCCCTTATGAGATTTTCGTAAACCGCACTCCTGAGATGGGGGAGATAAAGCCCTCCAAATATCCCGTGCCAGTATGCGCAGTTGCACTGACCCATGAAAAGATACTTTTTACCCTTATCCTTTATTCTCTCGGACACATAAATCATGCGCTTGTGCAGCTGGTTTGCCTCTGGATATTTGACAAAGAAGTTCCTGAAAAATCCCCCCTTTATAAATTTGCTCAAATTTTCATCATGCTTTAACTCCTCAACCCTTTCCCTCTCCTCCGTTGGAAGGCACCACTCGGTCATCTCCTCATAGGATGCAGGAGGAAGATAACAGGGACCCTTCTTCGGAAAATCATCAAGTGCGGTTGCGAAGGTTGATGTCTCTATTCCTTCATTTATGAGTCTTTCAAGAAAACGCTCAAGCCACCTCTCCTTATAAACCCTGTCATAAGTCCCGGGCCATGACCCGAATTTTTCTCCATCATCAGCAAGTATGGCACATCCCTCCACACCCTTTATGTAATTCACAACCTCGTCTATCTCCCGGAATGGGACAAGATACCTCAGAGTTTTTGATATCGGGAAAATGCAGATTCTATCCCCGTTATTTTCTGTTATGAAGGGGAATGTTAAATCCTCAACCCTCCATCCGCAGGATGTGAAGTGATATTCATCCACAATTGTATATTCAATCCCCGCCTTTTTCAGCAAAGAAGGGAGATGGGGCTCCCACACCCTTTCTGATAGCCATATACCCCTTGGTTTAACACCAAATCTCTTTTCAATATACTCATTCATCATCTCAAGTTGTTCAAGGGCATCATCCTCAGGAATTACCGGAAGGATGGGTTCATAAAATCCACCGGACAATATCTCAACCTGTCTTCTCTCAATCATCTCCCCCACCAGGTCAAAGAATTCCTTCCAGTGCTTCTCAAAGAATTCGTACAGTATCCCTGAATAGTGAAGGGTGAATTTCACCTCCGGGAACCTTCCTATGGTTTCCAGGAAGGGCTTGTATGATATCTCGGTTACCTTTTTTATAACCCACTCAAAATTCCCAACCGGCTGATGGCAGTGAACACCAAAGAGAAACCTTCCCATCTCAATCCACCGTTATGGTTTTGGATATGTTCCTGGGATGGTCAGGGTCTATCCCTTTCAGAACACCAAGATTATATGCAAGAACCTGGAAAAAGACGGTTGCGGATATTGGAATAAGGAAGTAGTTGCTGGTGGGAAGAGGAATGTATATGTCCGATATCCTCTCAAGTTCAGGGTCAGGTGGTGCAACCGTTATTATCTTTCCTCTTCTCGTCTTCACCTCATTCATGTGGGAAAGAACCATGTGCCTGTCTTCACGGGTGGTTATGAAGAACACAGGATATCCATCCTCAACTATGGATAAAGGACCATGTTTGAACTCTCCAGAATACATTCCTTCTGAATGGACATACACAACCTCCTTCACCTTCAGACTTCCCTCGAGTGCAGCAGGATAGGTTATCCCGTATCCAAGGATGTAGAATTCTTTTATGTCCTTTATAGCATCAATAACCTCTGACACCTTTTCCTTTGCAATCCCTATGCTTTCTTTTACAACCCCCGGAACAAGTTCAAGAATGTCAAATCCAGCAGGGGAGGGAATCATTCTCTTTTTTGCAGAAAGAAGGGAAAGATAGAGAAATACCGTAACCTGATTTATGAAAGTCTTGGTTGCAGGAACGGATATCTCAATATCAGAGGCAATGGGAAGAACAAGGTCGCTTTTCAATGCAATGGTTGAACCAAGAACATTCACAATCCCTATCACCTTTCCCTTTGAGTGCTCCCTGAAATAATCAAGAACATTTTTAACATCCTTTGTTTCACCACTCTGGGATACAACCAGGAGCAGGTCCTGGTCCTCAAGAACAGGTCCATGAAGTTCTGCAAATTCTGATGCGAATGATATGAGGAGGGGTTTCTTTGCTATCTTTGAGAAGTAGTAAACCCCGAGCAGTGCTGCATGATACGATGTTCCTGCCCCGGTTATGTAAATTTTTTCGGTTGCATTTATGAGGTCAACTGCCTCCTCATAGGAAGGATGGGAGGGAAGGAGATGCAGGAGTTCCTCTGCCTTCTTTGGTGATTCCTCTATTTCCTTTATCATGAAGTGGGGATATCCCTCCTTCTCTGCCTCCTTCACCTCCATGTCCGTATGCTGGGGTTCCTTCCATATAACCTCTCCTGTCTCAAGGTCTCTCAGGATGAAGTTGTCCGGACCAAATTCAACAAATTCACCATCCTCAAGGGGAAGGATGTGCCTTGTGTGGTCAAGGATTGCAGGAAGGTCGCTTGATACACATATAAATCCATCTCCAACCCCGAGAAAGAGTGAAGAACCCTTCTTCACCGCATACATCTTTTCTCCGTATCTTTCGGTGAGGACACATGCGTAATCACCTTCAAGGTCGTGTGCCGCCTTCATTATTGCGGCAACCATGTTTCCTTCCCTCTTCCAGTATTTTTCCACAACGTGAACGAGCAGTTCCCCATCGTTTTCTCCCCTGAATTTATGCCCCTCCTTTATAAGTTTCTCCCTTAAAGAATGTGTATTGACAACATTTCCATTGTGTGCCCCGAATATGAGTTCATCGCAGTCTGCATGGGGCTGTGCATTCTCAGGGGAGGGATATCCAAATGTTGCCCATCTTAACTGGACGATTCCCCTTTTTCCGGATAACTCATGGAAGTTCATTCTATTGGCAACTTCATCTATCTTTCCCACATCCTTTCTCAGGTCAAAATTTCCCTTATCATCAAGCACCACCACCCCTGATGTATCGTATCCTCGATAGGAGAGTCTCCTTCCTGCCTTTGTGAGTATTTTCCCCATCTCCTTATTTTCCTTATCAAACACTATTGCAAAGAATCCACACATTTTTCCCTCCGTATCATTTCCTTTATCCATTCCCATTCTTTTTCAATTCCTGCTTCCAGGGAGGTTTTGGGATTATACCCGAATTCTTTTGCCTTCTCTATACAGGCAAGGGTATGCCTTATTTCCCCCTTTTTTTCCCCTGTCTTTTTTATTTTTGCCTCTTTTCCGGTTATCCTGTGTATAATCTCCAGAACCTCATTTATCCGGTATCTTTTTCCACTTCCCAGGTTGTAAATCCCTTCTTTTTCCCTTCCCAGGTATGTTCCTTCAACAATGTCCTTTACATAGGTGAAGTCCCTGGAACTTTTCCCATCCCCATAAATCTCAATCTCTCTTTTTTCTTCTATGGCACGTAAGAATTTGTGAAATGCCATATCCGGTCGCTGTCTTGGGCCATAAACCGAAAAGTATCTGAAGATGACAGAACGAACACCGTAATTTTTTGAATAGAGTTCAACGAGTTTTTCACCTGCCAGTTTTGTTACCCCATAGGGAGAAACAGGGGAGGGGAGATTTTCTTCCCTCATGGGTATGGGAGAGTCTCCATATACCGAGGATGAGGAAATGTAAACAAATTTTATGTCTTTATCCTTAATTTCCTCAAGCAACCTCTGGGTTGTCAGGATGTTATTTTTCACATAAATTTCAAAGTTTTTTCCCCATGAGTAAATCACCCCTGGCTGGGCTGCAAGATGAAAGATAAAGGATGCTCCATCCAGTATTTTTTCCGCATCCATTTTCATTATGTCTTCTTCAAAAAAAACAAATCTTTTTGAACTTTTAAGCGCTTCAAGGTTCCATTCCTTCAGCCATCTCGGGTAAAATGGTTCAAGAGAATCAATGCCCCATACATCCCATCCTTCTTCGAGCATCTTTTCTGCAAGATGAGACCCGATAAATCCTGCCACTCCCGTTATCACACACTTCATCTTTCTTTATACCATTCTTCCATGAACTTCCTGAACTCCTCATTTTCCTCCATTATGCGCCTCCACCATGGTTCATTCTCCACGTACCATCTCACTGTTTCCTTCAGTCCTTCCTCAAATGGTTTTTCAGGCTTCCATCCGAGTTCACGCTCTGCCTTTTCAGAATTGAGCGCATACCTTCTATCATGAGCAGGTCTGTCCTTCACAAACCTTATCAGAGACTCAGGCTTTCCAAGTTCCTCAAGAATTCTTTTAACAACCTCAATGTTTTCCCTTTCCTCTCCTCCTGCAAGATTGTAAACCTCACCATCCTTACCTTTATCATGCGCAAGCATAACTCCCCTTGCTGTATCGTAAACCCACAACCAGTCCCTCCTCTGTTTTCCATCTCCGTAGATGGGTAAATGTTCATTGTTTATTGCCCTTATGGTCATGAGGGGGATGAGTTTTTCCGGGAACTGATATGGACCATAGTTGTTTGATGGTCTCACGACAACAACGGGAAGGCCATATGCTATGAAGTAAGAACGTGCAATGATATCAGCAGATGCCTTTGCAGCAGAGTAGGGATTCCTGGGGCGGAGAGGTGCATTTTCGTCGTAGAATACTCCAAAGGGTGCTTCTCCATATATCTCATCCGTTGATACATGAACAAACCTTTTGATTTCCTCATTTCTGCAAGCCTCAAGCAGGGTGAATGTTCCGTTTATGTCTGTGTATATGAAGGATTCAGGGTTGAGGAGAGAGCGGTCAACGTGGGTCTCTGCTGCAAAGTGGACAACCGTTTCAACAAAGGGCAGGATTTCATGAAGGAGTTTTTTATCGCATATGTCCCCAACAACAAAGATAAACTCTTCTTCCTGAAGTTCCTGAAGTTTCTTCTTCACATCATCAACCCGGTGTACCTGATAATCCCTGAGTTTTATTGAAAGGAGTTTTTCCTCAACCCTTTCGGGTTTAAACTCCCTCACAAATCCATCAAGATTAAAAGAGACCCTTTTTATTTTTTCTCCCTTTACCGGGAGCAAAAGATTTCTTTCATTTATGAATTCCTTTAAATTGTCAGGATTTCCGGCATACGTGAGTGCATCAAGAACAATTACCCTTCTTCCTTCCTTTCTTGCGTATCTTACAAACGCAGAACCTATGAATCCTGCTCCTCCAGTTACAAGCATGTGCTTATCCATCCTTCCTCCCCCAGTCATAAGGAATATCCCCATGTGCGGGTCTTCTCAACTCATCAGGATTTTCGTGATTGTAGGGCTGGGTCGGGATGTTTATCACCAGGCATTCCTCAGTTCCTATGTTTTTGAAACCGTGCCATACTTCTCTGGGGACATGAACAAGAATGGGATTGTGTTCACCCATAAAGAATTCGTTTATCATTCCCCTGGTCGGGCTTTCCTCTCTATCGTCGTATATCACAAGTTTTATCATTCCCTTAACACAGACTATATTATCATCCTGGTTTTTATGTGCGTGCCAAGCCTTCACAACCCCCGGATATGCGGTGGTCATGTAGACCTGACCGAAGCGCTCAAATATCTCATCGTCGCATCTCAGGATTTCCACAACCCTTCCCCTTTCATCCGGTATGCATCTCAGTTTTTTTACCTTTACTCCATCAATTAACCTCATCTCTCCTCCTTTAAAATTTTTTTTGGATTTTCATAAAAAAGTTCCCTTGCCTTCCATAGACCAAGTTTCTTTTTCACCATCTCATACGCCCTTCTCATGTTGAAGGGTCTGAAGGAGTGGGCATCGGATGCTATTATATCAATTATTCCATTTTTTACAAGGGAAATGAACGATGGATTTTCCAGAAGAGAGCCGGCATTCAACTGAAATAGAAAATTGTGCTTTTTCAATTCCTGCATAAGAGCGAGGTTTTTTATAAGAGAAGGGTATCTTTCGGCATGGACAAGAACTACAGAAAGATTCATCTTTTTAAAAATCTCCAGAACCACAGGATTTAAAGAAAAATGGGGGAATTCAAGCAGAAGGTATGTTTCGTTTATGGAAAACTTCCGGTATTCTTCTTCTGAAAAATCGGGGTCTGCCATCACCTCAAATCCGGGGTGGAGTTTTATTCGTGTATGGGGCTGGAGTTCGCGGGTGAGTTTCTCAAGGGTGCTTTTTGCAGGTTCATACAATCCCTTTATGTAATGGGAAACGCATAACATCTCCACGATTCCCTCTTCCTCTGCATTTTCCAGCATTTTTAAACTTTCCTCCAGGGAGGGGGAACCATCGTCAACTTCCGGAAGGATATGCACGTGGATATCAATGATTTCTTCCATCAGTAAGCCCCTTTTCTTGAAAGCACCACAAAGAATGTTTTCATGAGAAGGACTATATCCCTTGAGAGACTCCAGGATTCCACGTATTTAAGGTCCATCTCTATCATTTTTTCAAAAGGAACCTGTGAGCGTCCGCTGCACTGCCATTCTCCTGTTATTCCTGGTTTTACCAAAAGCCTCTTTTTTGCCCTTTCATCGTACATTTCCACCTCATACTCAATGGGTGGTCTCGGTCCAACCAGTGACATCTCTCCTTTAAGCACGTTTATAAGTTGTGGAAGTTCATCAAGACTTGTTCTTCTGAGAAAATATCCCACCCGCGTAACCCTCGGGTCTCTCTTTAACTTGTATTCCTTTGTCTTTCCCTGCATGAAATCCTCAACAAATTTTTTGTGCAGGGACTGGTCTGCATTCCAGTGCATGCTCCTGAATTTTAAAAAGGTAAATGGCTTCCCGTCCTTTCCTATTCTTTTCTGTTTGTAGAAAACAGGACCCCTTGAGTCAAGTTTTATGAGTAGTGCAATTATGAAGAAAAGGGGCGCAAGTAAGAAAAGGAGCAAAAGAGATACTGATATATCCATCCATCTTTTAAAAACTTCCCTTTCACTCCTGTCCATGGGAGAGAGTATATAAAAATTGTGAAAAAAGTCAATACATCCGGTTTGACAAGATAAAAAAGCGGGGTATAATGAAAATGTAAGGAGGAAAGGAATGAGAAATTGTAAAGATTTCATGGTTATCCATCTTGCCCCTTTCTGTTACTGAGTGGTGGAAGGAAAAATCAGGGGTTGACAAAGTGGGAAAAATTTTAAAAATTTAAAAGAGGGGCAAAAATGAGTAAGCATAAAAGAGATTTGGTGATTTACGCTGTTTCTTCTTCCTCCCGTAAGGAAGAAAAAGGTGGGAAGATTTTTATTAGAGTCGGGTACGGGCTAAGAGCACTTTTTCTTGTTTTACTTCTTTTTCTTTTTTCAGGCAGTTTCTGTCACAGGGAGGATAAGGAAAGTTTGCCCTTTCAGGTGATTTCCCATACACCTGGAAATTCTTTCTGTCCTGAGATTGCTATTACTCCTGATGGTATTATTCATGTTGTCTGGGCTGACAGTGATGTTGTGACGGGGGACTGGAGGATAATGTATTCCTGGAGGGAGATTTCTGAGCGAGATTGGTCTGAGCCTGTTGTGGTATATGATAGGGGTGAGGCTGCATGGCCCACGCTCAGGATGGACTCTCTTGGAAATCTTCATCTGCTTTACAGAGACTGGGAGCCCGGGACCCTTTTCTATGCCTGTAAGCCTTTTGGGGGTGAATGGGGTAGTCTTGAGGTTCTTCCTGAGCGAACATGGCTATGGGAGGCTCAATGTGATAAGGAGAACAGGTTTCATTTGATATACGAGCCTTTTTCGGGCGGGATTGTTTATCATTATCTTATTCGCAATCCCGATGGAAGCTGGGAGGGACCGTATGAACTTCCGCGTAAAGCTACAAATCTCAGGTTTGTTATTGATGACGAGGGAAAGGTTCATCTTGTTGAGGGAGGCGGGAGCATTTTCTATTCTTATGGTGACAGGGATGGCTGGTATATTTCTGGGATGATATATGGTTCTGCAAGTGCGGAGTGGCCTGATATTGCTTTGAGCAGGGATGGGAGGCTTGTTGTTACCTGGCATGATCCTCATTTTCACTGTGGTTTTGGGACTTATAACATTGCCTATATGGTCAAGGAGGATACTTCATGGTCTTCTGTTGATACCTTTCCCA
>JAPDKE010000038.1 GCA_029258725.1 bacterium
CATCCTTTGGTCCTCCGCTTCTTCTTTCTTTAAAGTGGAAGAAGACAACACGCAATGGTGTTCTTGCTGGAATGCTGGTTGGTGCAGTATCAACGGTTGTGTGGGCAAACATAGAAGTCCTTGAATCCTTCTTAACCGCAAGGCTCTCCGCATTCATCCTCTCCCTCCTTGCGGTTGTTGTGGTGAGTTTGTGGGAGGGAAAAAAATGTGCCTCCTGATTGTCTCTTTTTTCTTTCGGGAAACATTTGATATTTCTGTTTACGAGGGCATAACCCAGAAACCTCCTCGGGTTATTGATTTTAACAGCGATGGAATCTCAGAGATTCTCTTATTTGGAATGACGGAGGGAGAGATGCCGGCCTATCATCTTAAGACCATAGAGGGGCAATATATAAGACAGATAAACTTCCCAGAGGGTGAGGTCTTATTCTCATCCCTTATAAACTTTGACGGAGGGGTGGATAAAGAGCTCGTCTTTTCTCTTTTAAAAAACGACAGTTTGTTTATTCATATAGAAAAGGTATCAGGAGAAAAGTGGTGGAGATATTTTATAACCAAAGTAAAGGACATGAGACCTCCTGAGGGATGGATAGGAAAGGTAAAAGAAGGGGGTGTATTCTATATAAAAGATAGAAACATGTTTCTTGTTTTTGTGTCTGCAGGTTTTGACCTTTATCCCAGGGGAGTATTTGCAATTGATGTCTCTACAGGAAAGATGCTCTGGAAATTTATAAGTGGAGCAGCTCCAGAGATGGAAGCACTTGAAGATATAAACGGCGATAGGGTTCCCGAGATAGTGGTGGGGAGTTTTGCACCATGTAATGGGAGCGATTTTGGAGGCTTTGACGATTTCTCATCCTATCTTTTTGTCCTTGACCTTGATGGGAACCTTCTGTTCCATCATATAATCGGGGATTATTCCACCACAGCAAGGTTCATTCTCGGTGAACCCGAAATTGACAATTCAAGAAAAATATATGTTGCGGAATGTAATGGGTTGAGGAATGCAGGAAGTAATGAAAGATTTGTTTATGTCATAGATGGGAAAACAGGAAGGATAATAAAAAAGAGAAAATTTTATGAGGGGATTTCAAAGTTTGAGCGTGTGGATATAGATGGGGATGGCATATCAGAATATATGGTTTATTTTTTCTCCGGAAATTTGGTTATTCTTGATAAAGACCTCAATATTGTAAAAGAGAAAAAACTTCCTCAGGGTATTAACTACCTTAAGGCAGAGGACATGGATTTTGATGGCCTTGAGGAAATAATATCCGCTGGAGCAACGGAGATGGCTCTTTACAATAGAAACTTCAGGTTGCTCGGGAAGGCGGAAATGGGTGGATTCACTGCGTGTTCGTATCCCTCAATTCCCATTTTATTGAGGGGAAAGGAGGGGAAGGGAATTATTCTTTATTCCAAAAGTGAGGGAAAATACAGGATTTACATGTTCAGATATAAGAGGATATTTAATTATTCTTTTGCAATTGTTCTTCTTGGATTGTTTATCGTCTTTGGGTTTTTTTACACCGGTTTAAAGATGGGAAGAAGGATGGGGGAGTCCCATCTGCTCCTTTACTTCAATGTTTTTCCTGAATGCGCCCATAAATTAAAAAACCTTTTGCAGGAAATAGGGAACTTCCTTCAGAAGAAAGGGGAAGAAAGTGAGATACAGACTTACAGGAAAATCCAGGAGATACTCGCATTTTTAAGTGCCTACTTCTCCATGGTGGGAGTGAAAGTGAGAAAGGCAGAAGTAAACAGGGTGGTGGAGAAGGTTGTAAATGCTTTTCAGAAAATAACAGAAGGGAGAATCGTTTTTGAAAAACATCTTGACAGGAATGTGAAATATGTAAAAATATCTCCGCATCATCTTGAGGTTATTCTCAGAAATCTTATCCAGAATGCCGTTGAGGCAATGGATAGGGGGAGGGTAATAGTGGAAACTGTAAGAAGAAGGAAAATGGTAGAAATCAAGGTGAGGGATGAGGGAAGGGGTATTCTTATCCCCAAAAATGAACTTTTTGAACCTTTTAAGACAACCAAGGATGGACATCTCGGTCTCGGGCTTTACATCGTCAGGAATCTTGTCCATCTCTATCACGGAAGGATAGAGGTAGAATCCATACCTGAAAAAGGAACAAGTTTCAGGATTCTTTTACCGGTATGAAGAAAATACTTGTTGTTGATGATGACTATGGAGTAAAAAATTTGTTTTTGGAAGCGCTCCAGGAAAGTTTCTCCCTCTCTTTCACAGGCACCGTGGAGGAGACAAGGAATAAACTTGCAGAAGAAAACTTTGACCTTGTTTTTCTTGATGTAAAATTACCCGATGGTGATGGGCTCAAACTGCTGGAGGAGATAGGAAAGGATGTTACAGTATGCGTTATCACAGGTTTTGGGACGATTGGAATGGCTGTGAAGGCAATGAAACTCGGGGCATACGATTTTCTTGAGAAGCCTCTGAGTATTGAAAAGATAAGGGTTGTTGTGGATAACATATTTAACAAGATAGAAAAGGAAGAAACAATAATGCGGCTTCTGGAGGAAATAAAAAAGGAGTTTCCTTTCGTAGGGAAATCGGAGGCATATCATGAGATGGTGGAAAAAATAAAAATGTATTCTGAATGTTCCGCTCCCCTGCTTATTACAGGAGAGACAGGAGTTGGAAAAGACCTTGTAGCAAGGCTTGTGCATTTTACCGGGATAAGGAAAAACTATCCTTTTGAGTATATAAACTGTGCATCTATTCCCAAAGACCTGCTTGAGAGTGAATTATTCGGTTTCAGGAAGGGAGCATTTACAGGGGCCACAAGGGACAGGAAGGGGAAGTTTGAACTTGCAAACAGGGGAACTTTGTTGCTTAACGAAGTATGCGATATGCCCCCCGAACTGCAGGCAAAGATTCTGGATGCTCTTGAAAACAAGGAGGTGTTTCCTCTTGGTTCAGAGAGAAGTGTAAAGATTGATGTAAGGATTATTTCCATTACCAACAAGAATATAGAGCAAGAGGTGAGGGAGGGAAGGTTCAGGAAGGACCTTTTTTACAGATTGAACGTTTTGAGGCTCCATATTCCTCCCTTAAGGGAGAGAAAAGAAGATATAGAGCCCATAGCCCTATACTATCTCAGGAACTTCTGTGAGGAAAATAACAAACCCTACTATGAGTTTTCCCCCGGTGCCCTTTATTATCTTTCCTCCTATCATTTCCCCGGGAATGTCAGGGAACTCAGGAATATTATAGAGAAGATCGTTATCATGAAGAAAAAAGGTGCTGTTGTAACTGTGGATGAGGTGAGTGAGGCAATGTATTCAGGCACAGGGAGCACCTCCCGTGTTTCTTTTTATGATGGGGAAATAATTCCGTGGAAGGACGCATTGAGGAATTTCAAGAGGGATTATATTTTAAGATGCCTTGAGTCCACAGGCGGGAATATTACACTCGCGGCGAAAAAACTCGGTATCCACAGGGTCCACCTTCACCGTCTCTTGAAAGAAATAGAAGAAGGGAAATAATTATAACATTCTTGCTACTAATGGTATGTATTATTTTTACTACATTGGTTATCCAATCTTCCAGTATTTTTTCCTTATCTTTTCTGGCACAGAAGTTGTATAAAAAGTTAAAAAAAGGAGGTGAATGATGAGGAAGGTTGTTAAGTTTTTTGCAACGGGAATTATAGTTGCATTTCTTGTTTTTGGAAGTTGTAAAAAGAAGTTACCCGAGGAGCCAGCACCGGAAGGTAATGTATCCGTAAGTGGAGAGGTCAAGTTGCCAGAGGGAAGTTCGGTAGAGTATGGTGATTTATATGTGGCTACATTAACAGATACTTCCTATGTAGAAGAAAATGGAACATTTGCAACCTATCAACCTGATACAGGAAATTTACAGTTGATTATGGTGATGAAGAGGGGCGAAAAGAAAGGGGAAGATACTCCTTTACTGTTTGGGTATGTTTCAGGAAATGAAAGGACTGTTGAAATTTCTTCTCGAGAAGCAGCTGTGGCAATTGTCCTTATGAACCCGGTTTTCTGGGAACTTACTGGCGAAGAAAAGATAGGGTTAGAAAATGATATTACCTCACACGAAAAATTTGAAGGACTTGGATTCTATCTCCTTTGGTATTCCCTTCTATATCAGGATCGTAAAGACAGGAACTCGGTATCAAGCATATCTTAATCAGCAATGCCTGATAGATACTACTTATGAATTAAACGGCACCTACAGAATTTTTCTTAGGGCTCGCGGAGATACTGGAAAAAATGACTGGATCCAATATGATTATGTAAAACTTACTTACTATTAAAATCTTGACGAAGTCCGTATTTACAACCGCGCCCTGAGTGAGGAGAAATCCAGGCACTTTATCGGTATTACACGGGGAGGAGGAAGAGGTAAAAATCCGAGGTTTACCTTGTTTGCCTTTGTCTTTCCTATCCTTGCATTTTAAAGTAAAAATGGATAAAATATGGTAAAGAGAGGATAAAATGAAAAAAGAGGAAATACTCAAACTCTTAAGGTCTCATAAAAAAGAACTTGAAAAGTTTGGGGTTAAGAAAATAGGAATTTTTGGCTCATTTATCAGAGGAGAGGCCTCCTCCGGGAGCGATGTGGATGTAGTAGTTGAATTTGAAAAAGGGAAGGCAACATTTAAAAACTTTGGAGGACTTGTAGAATATCTGGAGAACCTGTTCGGACGCCCGGTTGATATTCTCACGCCTTATGGGATAGAAAGTATAAGAATTGAGTATATAAAGGAGGCAATAAAGAAAGAGGTGGAGTATGTATAAAAGAGGGGACAAAGAATTCATCCTGGATATTTATCTCGCATGTAAGCGCATTATGGAATATCTGGAAGGTGTAACCTTTGAAAGATTTTTAGAAACACCTGAAAAGCAGGATGCGGTGATAAGAAATATAGAAATCATTGGGGAAGCAGTCAAAAAGCTTTCTGAAGAATTCAGAGATGCACACCCTGATATAGAATGGAGCGAAATAGCCAGAACCAGAGATAAGTTCATACATTTTTATTTTGGTATAGACCTTGATGTAGTCTGGGATATAGCCACGGTGGACATCCCCCGTCTTATTAAGAAAATAGAGAAAATATGTGAGGAAAAGGGCTGGCATACAACATCCCTTTAATTTTTTCCTTCCCCCAAACATTGAAAAAACTGCATATCAATTCTATTTATTTTTTAATAAATTGAATCTGCCATTCCTTTCCACGACATCATTGACGAAGTCCGTATTTACAACCGCGCCCTGAGTGAGGAGAAATCCAGGCACTTTATCGGTATTACACGGGGAGGAGGAAGAGGTAAGAAAAACTCCCCACAACAAGGAGGCTTATCAGAACTCGGAGAAAAAATCACCTCTGTGGAGTTACAGCATAAAGTTATGGACCTGAGAAAAGCCCGCAGAAACAAACCACTTTGAGTTTGAAAATTGAACCCTTGACAACCCCCCTCAATCTTATTATATAAATATACCCATGGTTGAGGTAGAAAATCTCACAAAGGTCTTTGACGGTCTCGTTGCCGTTGACCATGTTAGTTTTTCCATAAAAAAAGGTGAGGTTGTGGGATTTCTGGGTCCTAATGGAGCCGGGAAGACCACAACCTTAAGAATGATTACCGGATTCCTCCCCCCCACAGAGGGAAGGGCAAGGGTTGGAGGAGTGGATGTCCTTGAAAATCCCCTTGAGGCAAAAAGACTCATAGGTTACCTCCCTGAAAATAATCCCCTCTACGATGACATGCTCGTGTGTGAATATCTGGATTGGGTTGCGGATATAAGACAGGTTGAGGATAAAGAAAAGAGAATAAAGGAAGTTACAGAAATATGCTCCATTGGGGATGTTCTGAAGCGATTCATAGGTGAACTTTCAAAGGGATACAGACAGAGAGTCGGACTTGCACAGGCAATCCTTCACGACCCACCCATACTCATCATGGACGAGCCAACAAGCGGGCTTGACCCAAATCAGGTTGTGGAGATAAGGAACCTCATAAAGGAACTTGGAAAGGAAAAGACCGTGATAGTGAGCACCCACATTCTTCCCGAGGTTGAGGCAACATGTGAGAGGGTCCTTATCATTCATCGCGGAAAGATAGTTGCAGACGAGAAAAAGGATAATCTGGGGAAGTTTGCGGAAGGAAAAGAGGTTGTTGTGGTAAAAATAAAGGAGAGGAAAAATGTATTCAAGGACCTGGGAAGGGTTGAATCATGTGGAAAGGAAGGAGATGCCTGGGTTTACGAAATAGAGAGCGAAAGGGACATAAGGGAGGATGTTTTCAGGAAGGTGAAGGAAGAAAACCTGACTCTGCTTGAACTCTACAGAAAGAGAAAGAGTCTTGAGGAAATCTTCAGGGAGTTAACCACATGAGGGAAATGAAGATAATCTTTCTCAAAGAGATAAGAAGCTATCTTAACTCTCCGGTTACCTATATCCTTTTTGCGGTTTTCCTCCTTGCATCAGGGTGGTTCTTTGTATCCCCGCTTTTCGTTGCAGGCATAGCAACTCTTGACCCGTTCTTTACCTTTGCCCCATTTATTCTCACATTTCTTGTCCCTGCATTCTGCATGAGGCTCATTGCGGAAGAGGAAAAAAGCGGAACCATTGAGGTTCTTGCAACATTTCCTGTTGAACCCCATCACATAATCCTGGGTAAATTCCTTGCAGCTTATGCAATCTTTGGAATAATGTTCCTTCCCACCCTCTTTTTCCCCATCTTACTTTCTTTCCTCGGTAAACTTGACCTCGGGGTTGTATTCTCCTCATATCTCGGGCTCCTTCTTTTGACAGGTGCAATGATAGGAATAGGAATATTTTCCTCATCCCTCACAAGGAGCCAGGTTGGAAGCTATGTTATAGCACTTGCAATCATACTTTTCTTTGTATTTCCCGGAAAGATAATGAGATTTCTTCCTCCATTCTTACAGCCCCTTTTTGAGAAGATTGCATTTGACCCGAGATACGACCCATTCCTTCGCGGAATTATAGATACAAAGGACCTCATATACTTCCTCTCCCTTATGGCATTTTTCCTCTTCCTTACATTCAACTCCTACAGAAAATGGAGGGAAAGACCACTCAGGTTAACCATTGGATTTATGTTCTTCATAATCCTCTTGATTATAAACTACCTCTCCCTTTACATATCCCACAGGTTTGACCTCACTCACGGTAAAATCTACTCACTTACACCCGCCACCCGGAAGATTCTCAGGGAACTCCCTGCACCCCTCATAATGAAGGCATACATAAGTGAGGAACTTCCTCATCCATATGCTGAGGGGGCAAGGTATATAAGGGACTTCTTAAAGGAATACAAAACAGCAGGAAAAGGAAAGGTTAAACTCACATTCATAGACCCGGTGAAGGAGGATAAGAGAAGTGAGGCAAGAAGGGCGGGAATTGCACCACTTACATTTACCGAGATGGGAAGTGCTGAATATGCGGTTAAAGAGGGATACATGGGAATACTGCTTATATTCAGGGATAAAAGTGAGGTTATCCCGGTTGTTGAAGATGTAAGGGACCTGGAGTATGAAATAACAAGAAAGATAAAGAAACTCATACAGACCGAGAAAAAGGTCCTTGTATTCACCAAAGGGCATGGGGAAAGGGAACTCATAAGGGACCTGAGAAACTTCCTTTCAGAACAGTATGACCTCAGGTTTGTTGACCTGAATAAGGATACAATTCCAAAAAACGCAAAGGCACTCATTGTTCTTGGACCCCAGCTCAAATTTTCAAAAGAAAATATAGAGAAGATAGAAGACTTCATCATGCACGGTGGAAACTGTGGATTCTTTATAGATAGATACCGGGTAACAACCCAGGGGTTCTCAGCACAGCCTCTCCCCCATCCCATGCTTGATTCACTGCTTGAACACTATGGTTTTAAAATAGGAAAGGGACTCGTGTTTGATCTTGAGTGCCAGACCGTGGGGTACAGAAGTGACCAGGGAAGGATAGCCATTGTAAATTACATAAACTATCCTCCCCTTGTTCTCTGCACCCGTTTTTCATCAAAGGTTAAGGGACCTGAAAGTGCAGTATTTCCGTTTGTTTCTCCTGTTGAGGGTGGAGAGGTCCTTGCAAGTTCCTCTCCAAAGAGCTGGGTTGAGGAAAATGTTTATTTCCTTCATCCCCTGTACATGAGACTTCCAAAATGGAAGGAAAAAGAACACAAATCATATCCACTGGTTGTTGCCAGAACCGACACATTCCATACATGGAAAAAAGAAGGAGCAAAGAGTCCTCCGGTGAGAATTCTTGTGTGTGGAACAAGCAGGCTTGTTGATCCGGAGACATCCCCGGTATCAAGTTTCAGGTTCTTCCTCAATCTGGTTGACTATCTCATGGAGGACCAGGAACTCATGGCAATGAGGTCAAAGGGATTTGGAATACATCCACTGAAGCCTCTTGGTAAGACAGGAAGGCTTCTCTTCAAGGTAATAAATCTCATCCTTCCCACCCTTTCCATTGCAGGATATGGACTCTTCAGGTGGAAGAGGAGGATGAGATGAAGAATATGAGAAAGACAACCCTTGTGTGGTTCACAATCTTTTTCTTTTTCCTCCTTGTGCTTGTTATTTACAAAATCTACCAGGCAACGCCGAAGGAGAAACCCCTTGTTCGCGGAAAACTCCTGGTTTATGAAGGTGGGGAGGTAAGGCTTGAGTGGAAGGATGGAAGATGGATGATAACAAAACCAAGAAAATTTCCTGTGGATTCTGTATTTACATATTCTCGAATGAATCTGCTTGAAAAGACAAAAGTGGGAGAGGTTATAGATCACGGGCACTGGAAGGATTATAAGATAGGAGAGAAGAAAATAAAACTTATATCTGAAAGAGACTCTGTGGTTATCCTCCCGGGGAAGGAAGGACCTTATTACCGTTCCTTTTATGTTGCATTCCCCAATGACAGCACCGTTTACCTTGCATATGGAACATCCGCAAGTTATTTTCTCACCAGGTTCCAGGACTGGAGATACAAAAAACTCACCATGGCAAAGCCTGCGGAGATAGATTCAATTGTTGTGTATAAGAATGGAAAGGTTCACAAGAAACTTTCTGATGATGAGATAAAGAGATTCTGGAGGATAAAAGACTTTGGAATTTACGAAGGTAAAAGCACACCATTTATGGAGTATGTTGTTTACAGAAAAGATGGGCATACGGAAAAGGTTGAAGTGAGAAAACCTGAGGAGGGTGAATTTTACGTTCTCTTCCATGATTCTCTCTACGTGAAGGTGAGCTACTATCCCTTCCGAAACATCCTGGGAATAAAAGAAAAGAAAAAGAAGATTTAAAAGTTTATCCCTTCACCACCCCAATCGGTCTTAATTTGACAACCTTCTTGCTTATCCCTGCCTTCACCACTGCCTCAACCACCATGTCAACATCCTTATATGCATCCGGCACCTCTTCTCTCAGGGTCTTTATGGACTTTGCCATGACAAGTATTCCCTTCTGTTCAAGTTCCTTTGAAATATTTCTTCCACTCGTTGCCTTTATTGCCTGATGTCTTGAAAGAACCCTTCCTGCACCATGGCATGTTGAACCGAATGTCTCCTCCATCGCCCTTCTCGTTCCAACGAGGATGTAGGAGTTTGTTCCCATATCTCCTGGAATGAGGACAGGCTGTCCTGTGTTTTTATAAATGTCAGGGAGTGAAGGATGCCCCGGAGGGAATGCCCGGGTGGCTCCCTTTCTGTGGACACACACCGTCTTTTTCTTTCCATCTATCGTATGTTCCTCAATCTTGGCTATGTTGTGTGCCACATCGTATATGAGTTTCATGCCAAGTTCCTCGGGGGACTTTCCAAGAACCTTTGAAAAGGATTCCCTCACCCAGTGCATGATTATCTGCCTGTTTGCCCAGGCAAAGTTTGCGGCTGCCTTCATTGCTCCAAGATATCCCTCTCCCTCCGGAGACCTTATCGGAACAGATGCAAGTTCCCTGTCCGGGACATTTATTTTATATTTTTGCATTGCCCTTCCAAGTGTCTTCACCCAGTCGTCGCACACCTGATGTCCAAGCCCTCTTGAACCACAGTGAATCATCACGGTAACAAGCCCCTTCTTCAATCCAAAAACCTCGGCAATTCTGTGGTCGTAGATTTCCTCAACCACCTGTATCTCAAGGAAGTGGTTTCCGGCACCAAGAGTTCCGAGTTGTGGCATCCCCCTTTCCTTTGCCCTGGGAGAAACAGCAGAGGGGTCCGCTCCCTCCATCTCTCCCCTCTCCTCTGTCTTATCCAGGTCCTCATCCCATCCAAATCCGTTGTTCACTGCCCACCTGCTTCCCTTAACAAGAACCCTGTCCAGGTCCTTTTTACTCAACCTTAACTTCCCCTGGGAACCAACACCGCATGGAACATTGGTATATATTGCCTGGAGCAACTGCCTGAGATATTTTTTAATATCATCATATGTGAGGTCAGTCCTTAAAACCCTGACACCACAGTTTATGTCGTATCCAACACCTCCAGGGGATATAACCCCCTCTTCCATATCCATTGCAGCAACGCCACCTATTGGAAAGCCATATCCCCAGTGAATATCCGGCATTGCAAGTGAGTATTTCTGTATTCCAGGTAAATGGGCAACGTTTGCAACCTGAACCGGGGTATTGTCCCTGAGAATGTGGTCAATCATGGAGGGAAGCGCATATATTATTCCGGGAACCCTCATTCCTCCCTTTTTTGGAACCCTCCATCTCACCTCATCTATTTTCTCAAGTTTTCCTTCCCACTTCATCTCCACCTCCTTTTTTTATTGAGTTTACACAATGATTGGTATTTGTCAATTTCTTCGTAAGGAAGATATTTTTACCTCCTTCCTTCGGGAAACAAACCCCGCACGTTGAACTTGCCGTTGTTTATATAAACTGTGTCGCCGTCTTTTTCTGCCCAACAGTTATCGAACGTCCCGTAAATATTATGGTCACTCCCTATATTTTGGATAGTGAGCGTGCCCACTCTATCAGAAGAACCGATATAATAATCTCCTTCAGTACTTCTATAAGAGATAAAAATTACAGGCACAGTTACAGGAAAATCCGTAAAATCGTAGGGATCACCATAAAACTTAATACAGATTCTCTCACATCCTTTTATCCAGGCAGTATCCCCCATAAGTGTCCAGACCCCCCACGTACCATCTGTGCATTCCAGGAACTCTGTATAAGCACCTGTAACTTCACATTTTATCGTCCCAAGTGGAAGATCTTCCACTGGGTCTTCTTTTCCACATCCACAAAACAACATCATAGTAAATATTCCGCTTAGTAAAAAGAGAGGCAAAAACACAAAAGATAAAAGCATATTTCTGAACATAGTCCCCTCCTTGTTACCATTTTATTTCTATCATTTCGTTATTCCAGTAATAAGATAAAGGACCTATTGAGTATATTATGTCATATTTTTTGTCGCTGTATACAAAAACATGCCTTCCTATCATCATCTCCAGAGGCGGAGTGTCGTCTATATAGAAATACCAGCAATCCTCTCGAAGTGTGAATACAGTATCTCTATAATTTTCTTCTGGATATTCTTCATCGGGATCTATTTTTGCAATTCTTACAGTATCCCCCTTCCTCCAGCATATACGGTAACTCGTAAACTCTTATCTTTGTTGTATCCCATTCCATTGTATCTGCACCCACTATATCATAAAGAACTATTTCCTCTGCCTCTTTAAGAGATATGCATTCTTCATTTTTTGGGCATCCCAGAAAGAAAAGTATAAAAAGAGGAATAATTGCCTTCTTAAACATGGTGCCCCCTTTTATTACTTTTAAAAACCTTTACCTCCCTCTCGAGCGGGGAAGGGGCAAGATGGATAACCTTGAAACCTTTACAGTTTCTCATTCCTCTCCTCCTGTATTTACAGGATAAAACATCCCTTCTCACCCTGTCAAGGGTTTTTATAAATTTTCCAGGTTGATAATCAATAACTTATCACAAATTTCAAACTTTAAATGCCGGACCCCCGCCTGATATATCAAAAACTCCTTTATCCGAGAAACCACCCGCATTACTTTCTGATTCATTTTACCCTGACCTCTATAAGCCCATAGAAGGGCTCCGGGAAATTACCCCGACATCAGCCTCAAAAGAATACTGACTATTGCAAGCAATATCGTGAACTGAAAACCCACCATCCACCTGAAATAAGTATCAACCTTACGCTCAAGATTGGTGATACGCTCATTCATCTGAGCCTCAAGATGATTTATCCTGCTCTCAACAAGCAAAAACCTCTCATTCATCTGAGCCTCTAAATGCGTTATTCGCTCATCCACCTTTGCCTCAAGATGCGTTATGCGCTCCTTGAGGTCATGAAGGTCCTGCCTTATACCATTCACAAGCCTCTCCTCACTCTCCTTCCACCCCTCAAGCCTCGATACCCTCTCCTCAAGCGACAAGACACGCTCAGCCATAAAACCCCCTTTTTCCAGAATTTAAACCCTTTCCCCTTAAATGTCAACCCCTGAGGGAGGGTCAGTCATTAACAGTTAACAATTTTAAAACCTGAAATCCGCCCTTACCAGGAATAAAATCGGAAAAGAATATGTGTAACCCCGGGATAATCAGGTTGATAATCAATAAACTTTAAATGCCTGTTCCCTTTTGTTACCCCACATCTATCAACGAAAACCTGGTTTCTTTCAATTGCCTGAGTTCTGCAAAGATTGAGGGGTAGAGTTTGGGGTTCTGTGCAACCCTCCAGGCGATTTTCCTTGCGTCTGAAAGAAGTTTCTTATCCCTGAAAATATCAAAGAATTTAAAGTCAGGAAATCCATGCTGACGCGTTCCAAAAAACTCACCCGGTCCCCTTATCTCAAGGTCTATCTCGGAAAGCTTGAACCCATCGGTATACTGCTCCATTGCAGCCAGCCTCCGCTCCGCATCCTCCGTTATCTTCCGGGGGGTTATGAGAATGCAGTACGACTTTTTCTCTCCCCTTCCAACCCTTCCCCTCAACTGATGCAACTGTGAAAGCCCGAATCTTTCAGCATGCTCTATTATCATTATGGTTGCATCTGGAACATCAACCCCAACCTCAATAACCGTGGTGGATACAAGAATCTGTATCTCTCCCTTCCTGAACGCATCCATAATTCCTTCCTTCTCATCCTTCCCCATCCTCCCGTGAAGCATTCCTATCCTGAAGGATGGAAACCTTTTCTTCAGCTCCTCATACATCTCCACAACCGCCCTCAGGTTTAATTTTTCTGATTCCTCAATGAGTGGAAGAACCACATACGCCTGCTCGCCCTTTTCTATTCGCTCACGCAGCCACTCGTAAACCTTTTCCCTCTTATCCTCCCTCACCCACCGTGTCTTTACAGGCTTCCTCCCCGGTGGAAGTTCATCAAGAACAGAAACATCCAGGTCCCCATAGATGGTGAGTGTAAGGGTTCTCGGGATTGGTGTCGCAGTCATAACGAGAACATCAACATTATCTCCCTTCTCCCTCAATCGTGAACGCTGTAAGACCCCAAACCTGTGCTGTTCGTCAATCACAACAAGCCCGAGTTTTGGCAGTTTCACATCCTCCTCAAGCAGTGCATGGGTTCCAACAACCACGGCAGGCTCACCGTTTTCAAGCCTTGTTAAAACAAGTTTTCTTTCCGTCTTCTTCATCCCTCCAAGAAGGGATAGGACAGGAACCCCGAGCCCCCGGAGAAAATTCTTGAAAACATAGAAATGCTGGGATGCAAGGATTTCGGTGGGTGCCATGAGGGCGGCCTGGTATCCGTTGTCAACGGCAATGAGCATGGCAGAAAGGGCAATGACCGTCTTCCCTGACCCAACATCTCCCTGAAGCAACCTGTTCATCGGTGTTTCCTTTCTCATATCCTCCTTTATCTCTGAAAGAACCCTCTTTTGCGCGGAGGTGAGTTCAAATGGAAGAGAGGAAAGGAATTTCTCAAGCAATTTGCTCTCGGGGTTGAAACCTATCCCCGGCTTTTTTTCAAGGGATAACTTTCTTTCTGCAAGAAATACCTGGACATAAAATATCTCATCCCATGCGAGCCTCTTCCTTGCCTCTTCAATTTCCTGCATTTTCTCAGGAAAATGCAGTTTCCTTATTGCCTCCGGCAGGGGATAAAGGGAGAGTTCGTTTCTTATCTCTTCGGGAACAGGGTCATGAAGCATGTGAAGATAGTTTTCTATAACGTTTTTCACAAGTTTCCTCATAAATTTCTGGTTCAATCCGGCGGTGAGGGGATAGAGGGGGACTATTCTTCCCGTGTGAACAAGTTCGTAATCCTCACTTTCAAGTATCTCATATTCAGGATTGAGTATCTGAAATCCCCTGAAAAAACTTATCTCCCCTGAGAAAACAACCTTCATGTGTTTTTTAAACACCTTCTCAACCCAGTCCTGATTGAACCACCTCCCTGTGAGTGCCCCGGTTCCATCCCATATAACAACCGTCCCTATCTTTTTCCCTCCTTTTGTCGTCTCAACCCATGCGTCAAGAACCTCTCCAACAACCGTTACTGTCTCTCCGTTCCTGACAGAACCTATGGGCTTTATCACACTTCTATCAAGCCACCTCCTCGGAGAAAGATAGAGAAGGTCCTTAAGGGTCTCAACCCCGAGTTTCTTCAAAAGTTCTGCCTTTCTGGGACCAACCCCTTTCAGATACTGAACAGGACTTTCAAGGTTCATCATAAAAAAATAACCCCCTTCCCCTTGCAAGGAAGGGGGCGAAGTTTTTCTTTTATTTCATCACTCCTCGGTAAGAACAAACTTCACAGGGAATGCAACCCAGACCGAAACCGGGATATCCCTCTGCTTTGCCGGAGAGAACCTGAGATGATATGCAAACTTCACTGCCGCAGCATCGCATGCCTCGTGAAGGGATTTTAGAACAACAACCTTCTTGACCTCCCCCGTCTTCCAGACAAGGAGTTTGAGGTACACCGTCCCCTCTATTCCTGCCTTCCTGCATATCTCTGGATATTCAAGGTACATTCTTCTTGCCTCTGCCTCGTTTAATGCCTGTGGAGGTGTATCGTAGGGAACAAAGTCGGGGACCTCCAGGTCAACCTCTGCCTCCCTCTCAAACCCGGTGAAATCGGTCTTCTCTATTGTCTGCTGCTCAACCTCCTCATCCGTCTTTGCAGCCACAGGAATCTTTGGCTTTGGGGGTGGGGGAGGTTCAACAATGTTCTTTAACTGAGGTGGAAGTTTCTCAACCTTTATCGCCTTGTGAACCTTTGGCTTGTAGGGTTTCACCTCTCTCTCGGGAATAAGCTGGAATGCCAGGATAAAGAGAACCAGTGTCGCAAGGAGCGCTATCCTGAAGTGGAGGGGGAAGTATTCCTTGAGGTCAAAGGAGGGTTTCATTTCTATCACCCCCTTTTCTTCTCGGTGGCGAGGGATACCTTCAGGACGTTTGCGTCCTGCAACTGGTCAAAAACCCCCTCAACCACCCTGTATTTTGCATTTTTATCGCATCTTATGGAAACGATGATGTTCGGGTTTATTTCCTTCTTTCTCATCATGATGTAAGAAACCCTGTTGAGAGGAACAAGGGCATCATCTATGGAAATTATCCCTTCATCAGATATCCATATGTGAGATAGATTTTTCGTTGGTATCTTTCTTGCTGCCTCTGCCTCAGGAAGAACAATCCTCAGTCCTGTTTCCGCCCTGAAAACGGTGGAGACCATGAAGAAGATTATAAGAAGGAAGGCTATATCAGCCATTGAAGCAGTGGGAATGTTCGCCCTGGTCTCTTCTTTGAATTTTATTCTCATCACTTACCTCCGGATGGTGCAAAACTTATTCTCTCTGCATTTGCAAGCCTGAGCTGGTCGAACACCCTTATGAGGTAATCATACTTCGCATCGGGATTCGTCTTTATTGAGAAGATGAGTTTGTCGTTCTCAGCAAGCATCTGGCGGGCAAGGTTCGCTATGTCCCCCAGCCTCACAGGTTCACCGTTTATTCTCACAGAACCATCCTTATCTATGTAAACCTTCGCTATGTTCTTGGACTTCACCTTTACCACTCCACCCTTCTCAGGAAGGATTATCTGGAGCCCCATCTCGTTACTGAAAACGGTGGAGACCATGAAGAAGATTATAAGAAGGAAGGCTATATCAGCCATGGAGGCGGTTGGTATCTCAGCCTCCCTCTGTATTCTCTTTCTGAGTTCCATTTTAACCCTCCTCCGCCTCCATGAGTGCCTCTATCAGAGCGGAGGAAGCCTCTTCCATTGCCCTTGTGTACGCATTTACCTTCTGGGTGAAGAAAACGTGGGCTGCTGCAACAGGAATTGCTATAGCAAGCCCTGTGGCTGTGGTTATAAGAGCCTCTGAAATTCCTGACGCAACGAGTGTGGGCTCAACAGTTCCTGCAAGTGCTATTGCGTCAAACGCCCTTATCATTCCGGAAACCGTTCCAAGGAACCCTATGAGTGGTGCAATGTTTGCAACTGCTGCAAGAACAAGCATTCCCCTGTCAAGGAATGAAAGTTCTGATGTTGCTGCACTTGTCAGGGCCTCTTCAAGGAGTTCTTTTTTCTTTCCGTACTTCTTGTAAACCTCAAGTGCAGGCTCCATCACCCTTGCAACAGGGGTTTTCTTCTGGTTGCAGTATGCAAGAGCAGCCTCAACTCCGCCCTTCCTGAACGCCTTTATGAGTTCTTCCGTAAACTTCTTCGGGTTGACCCTTGCTCTTGCAAAGGTGATTGCCCTTTCAATTATGTAAGCAAAACCTATAACGGCTGCGGCAAGCAGAAGCCACATTGCCCATCCACCACGCTGGAAGAGGTCAATAAGTACCTTCATCTTACCTCCTTTTTTGGTTTTCTTTTTGCAAAATTATACCCTTTTTTTCTGGTTTGTCAAGCGTAACCCATCCTCCTTTTTATTATCTCAAGCAACTCCCTGTGTATCTCAGGTGAGCCTCCAACTATATCCCCTTTGAGTATTTCCTTCCCTCCGTATGGGTCGGTGATAACACCTCCTGCCTCCTCTAAGAGGACCGAGCCTGCCGCAACATCCCAGGGATTGAGTCTGAAGTGGAAGAATCCGTCAAACCGTCCTGCGGCATTCCATGCTATTTCAAGTGCCGCTGCACCAAATCTTCTGAGTGCCGATGTCTTCAGGATTATCTCCTCCATTGCGAGCAGATACTTCGATATTAACCCTGTTGCAGTGGGAGGGAAGGCGGTGGATATAACCGCATAGTGGAAGAACCTGTTTTCCCTCACCCTTATTCTCTCTCCATTGAGATACGCCCCCTTCCCTCTCTCTGCTTCAAACATTTCCTCCCTCACCGGGTCGTAAACAACCCCGGATATTATCTTTCCATCCTTTTCATAACCTATGGAAATACAGAAGAAGGGGATTCCCATAACAAAGTTTTTTGTCCCATCAAGGGGGTCTATGATGAAGTTCTCTTTATCCCTCTTTCCTCCGGTCTCCTCAGAAAGGATGGAAACCCCGGGTGCCTCTCTTTTCAAAAACTCCAGGATTTTTTCCTCCGATTCCCTGTCCGCAACCGTGACATAGTCCTTCTCTCCCTTGAGCATGAAGTCCTTTCTTTTCTGGAAGTAAGACTTTAAAACCTCTCCTCCCCTTCTTGCTGCCTCGCGCATTATCTCCCTCATTTCTCCCCCCTGGGATGTGCCCTCCGGTAAAGTTCCTTCAGGTTTTCAACTGTTAGATGAGTGTAAATCTGAGTTGTTGAAAGGGATGCGTGACCGAGTAGTTCCTGGACTGCCCTGAGGTCCGCTCCACGGGAGAGAAGATGGGTGGCAAACGTGTGCCTTAAAGTATGGGGGCTGAGTTTTGCAGCATCGGATATGAGCATGAGGCTTTTATGAACTATCCGCTGCAAGGTGCGCTGGGATAATCTCTTTCCGAGTTTTGAAAGGAAGAGAGGTCCTTCCTTTCTCCCTCTCACCTCAAGATATTTCTCGAGTGCCTCCCTTGCCCTTCGGGGAAGCGGAACTATTCTTTCCTTCTTTCTCTTTCCAAAGACCCTTACCGTATCATTCCTGAGGTTGACATCCGAAAGATTCAGCCCAACAAGTTCCGATGCCCTTATCCCGGTTCCATAAAGAAGTTCAAGGATTGCCCTGTTTCTCACATCAAGGGTGGTTGAGGATGGGAGAAGGGAAAAGAGGCGTTCCATTTCCTCTTCAGAAAGAAAAGAAGGGAGTGTTTTTTCTATCTTTGGAGACTTCACCCCGAGGGCAGGATTCCGGTCAATGATTTCTTCCTTTCTCAAAAACCTGAAAAAGGTTTTTATTGCAGAGAGTTTTCTTGCGGCGGAGCGGGATGAATAACCCTTTGAGAGAAGAGAACCCAGGAATTCCCTTATGTGTATTCTTTTTACCCTTCTCCAGTCGTCCACACCAAGAGATGTAAGAAACTCCACAAATTCCTCCAGGTCAACCCGGTATGACCGGAGGGTATGGTGAGAGGATTCCTTTCTCTCCATCTCCTTTAAAAACTCCTCCACCCATTCCTGCATGAAAATATTTTACTCAAAGAAGGGAAAAAATCAAGCGACCGATTTTCCTCAAAAATAATTGGCTCGAAGTGGAGTTGTTTCTTCAGAATTTTTTTAGGTTGAGAGGGAAAGCATATTGCCTATCTTTTGAGAAATGCTGGAATGTTTTTATACCTCCTATTGTCAAACTATGGCGCCTCTCGGGCTGAATGTCCTGAAAAAAACACTTAGTTGCATTAAAAATCCCCATGGTTCTTATCTCAAAAAGAAGATACCTGTTGAACTTGACCTGGTCCATCATGGTGGTGAGAGTGCCAAGGGTGATTTTGCATATACCCTCACCTTATCGCAAGAATGATGCCCCTTATGTTGGGGTCAGGAATGATGGGTAAAGAGGAGAAAAAAAGGATTTATGAGTAAAACAAAAGGGGAGGGTTTCCCCTCCCCCGTTCTTTTAATGGTAGGTCACATCTCTCCAGATTACCTCTCCCTTATGCTCTCCGATGTATATCTGTATCCAGACATCATGGACACCATACGGGTCGGATGTTTCAAAGTCAATCACCCAGCTCTGCGTAATTGTCGTTGCTATCGGAAGTTCTGTCAGGTCAACCTCACCTGACCCCGGAAGTTGCATCCATCTTCCACCTGTCCCGGTTGCAAGGTCCTTTGGATGTCCTGCCCCGCCGTATATCACATCCCAGAAGTCTGCCGCACCATCGTCATCCCAGTCGTAGCCCATGTAAATCGTATCACCATCGGGGGAGACCTTCTTATCCGGGCACACCGCGTGTATTACCGCCTCTCCCCTGAGGGTGTCCAGGAGCATGTCTATGGTAAAGGGACATACATGCTCGTATTCATAGTTATCGTCGTCCACCTGGTCCACCGGGGCGTCTGTTATGAGAATGAATATCCTCTGTGCACCATCCCTCCATGAAAAGTGTTTCCAGGCGTAGTATATCGGGTCAAGGTCGTTCTCGGCCCAGGCTCCGCCTCCGGTTGCGTATATTCCACTGATAAATGTATAAAATTCTCCGGTAGTATCTGAAAAGTCGTCGGTGAAGTCAATGTATTCTCTTACCGAATCTCCAAAAGTAACGGCTCCAAGTTTCACATCCAGTCCTTCCTCAGAAAGAGAGCCAGCAAATGCGAGAACGCTTTCCTTGACCTTCTCAATCTCTTCCCCCATGCTTCCGGTTGCATCTATAATGAAGACAATATCAGCCTTTGCCGTAACCTCCTCTCCAACCTTCTTGAGGACGAATCCCTGAACAAGTGAATCCTCAACAACTATAAGATTGTCATCGGTGAGGTCGGTAATTGGTTCTCCAGTCTCAGGATTGATTATTGCATTGAGAACAACATGAATTATCTCAGGGTTTGACTCCTCTCCTTCAATGCTTCCCGATAGAGTGAGGTCTGGATCGGTTAAATGAGGAGGGGAATAGGTTCCGGGGTCTGGTGGAATCTCATCAACCAGAGATGGGCATCCAAAAAGAAAAACAAAGAGCGGTAATAAAATAAAAAGCCTTTTCATGAGGCCTCCAGGTTAAAGGTTTCGTAAATTTAACAATCTTATGAAAAAAGTCAAGAAAAATTTGGATAAAAGAAAAAGGGGTATGGGAAAATCCCATACCCCCGGCAAAAATTGGATTTTTCCGGATTTACTCCATCACCATCACCTTCTTCTTTACCACCCTGTTCCCTTCCTCAAGACGCAGGAAGTAAACACCGGAGGGAATATTTCTTATCCTTCCCTTATAGGTTCCCTTCACCTCTTTCTTCCACAAAAGCCTTCCATCAACCCCGTAAAGAGCAACAACACCCTCATCCTTAACCGTGCAGGTAAAGGAAATACCACCATGATTCAGCGACATAACCTCAAGTTCATCCCTCCGGGAAACAGAAACTTCCTGAGGTCCAAAACTTCCGGTAAGAACCACAGGAGAAGAACAGGGGTTATCATACAGGTCCCTTATCGTCTTCCCATCAGGAATTATGGTATCACCGGGAGAAATGGTGGGAGGAGAAAAGGTGGTGGTGAGGTAAATAACAAGTATTGTCCCTTCCTGGTTCCACATGCATTCACCAACACTCCCAAATCCGTCAAGCCAGGAATGTCCACCAGAGAGTGAAAGGACACTGTCAATGTTTGAGGCGTCTATTACAGGTTTCGTGGTGGGTTCTGAAAAGTAAAGGGCCACATAATCATCGTTGTCTATCCCGGGCAGAGGATTAACACCATCCGAGGCAACAGCAGAATCTATAATAGGGGGTATCCTTTCCATGACAGCAAGGGGTCTGGAAATCAGGTTGTCAAGAGAATCCATATCAGGAGTGAGCAGACGGAAGGTGAGTTTTAAACTGCAGGGGAGAGACGGAGCATTCCAGGGAGAGAATTCCACAAGAACACTGTCACCCGAGGGAAGTCCTGAAATCTGCTGGGTATCGGCATAGAGAACGTATCCGGATGAATCTATGGAACACTCCACATCAAAGTCAAGAGTGAGTTCATAGGAGTTGTTCCTCACCCATACCCGTGGTGTATAGGCATTGTTACATGACACGGTATCAGGAGAGACAATATGGAGCATTTCTATGTCTTTGAATCTGGAGTATTTGAGGATAAGAATATTACCATTCCATGCATCATAAAAGGTAAGAGCAACATATACATTTCCTTTTGTATCAACTGCTATACCCGACCCCCAGCTCTGATCGCCGATGTCAAGTGTATCTGCCCATATGATATTACCGAGAGAATCGTATCTCACCACAAGGCAGTGCGCATTGTCTTCTTCATCGTACATGTAACCTGTAACATATACATTACAGAACTCATCCACATCAACATCCCAGGCCCCGGCACCGCTGTCTGAGTAAATCACAGTGGTCCATCTCTCGTTTCCTGCAGAATCGTAACTCATGGTATAGAAAGAGTAAGAATAGAAGGTGGAACCCGTTCCCTCTCCAGCCACATAAAGATTTCTCTTGCTATCCAGCGCAATCTCGTGTGCCTTGCGTCCTCCACCGTATATTCCCCATTCAAGATTTCCAAGAGAATCGTATTTTACAGTATAGAAGTCATTATAGGGATCCAGTGTGTTGGTATAACCCGTAACATACACATTAAAATCGCTATCAACCACAACTCCTGAGGCACGGTCAACCCCACCCACATCAAGTGTATCGGCCCATACCATATTTCCCACAGAATCGTACTTCACCACAAAATAGTCCGTCCCTCCATAACACATTGCAGCATATACATTTTTTCTTCTGTCAATCGTTATTCCTCCTTCATTCACTGCAGTACCTGCATCTCCGAGTGTATCCATCCAGAGAAGATTTCCGAGTGAATCGTATTTCCCAATAAAATAATGCCACCGTGTGCTGATGTATGCCTCTCCCAGAACATACACATTCCTGTCCTCATCCACTGCCACGGAAACTCCATAGTCGCTATTACCGTGGTCAACCGTATCAGCCCAGATAATGTTACCAAGTGAGTCACACCCGATTATGATAAAGTCCAGCGTGGCTTCCTTTATCTCGCCCACCACATATACATTTCCTTTACCGTCAATTGCAACGTCGCGGGCATAATCTCCTGAAGTGAAATCCAGCGTATCAGCCCTTACCAACACATACTGCTGGGCATTCAGGGAAAGTGCAAAAAATAAAAAAATAAGAGGCAAAAGGTTCCTCATACTCACCTCCTTTTGGTTTTTACGCCTTTTTTATCCTGTTTCTTCCCTCCTTCTTTGCCCTGTAAAGGGCATCATCTGCCTTCTTGAGCATCTCCTCCACATCCCTCCCATCCTCAGGATAGCATGCAACCCCACCGCTCACCGTGACCTTCTCCTTCTCCTCCATGTGTTTTCTCAATCCTTCCGCAAGTTTATATGCCCCTTCTTTATCCACTCCCGGAAGGACAACAACGAATTCCTCTCCCCCATATCTTGCAGTGAGTCCATTCGTAAAGTGCTCCTTAAGAACACGGGCAAACCTCTTCAATATCTCATCCCCCGCAGGATGACCGAAGGTGTCGTTGAATTTTTTGAAGTGGTCTATATCAAAAATTAAAAGTGAGAGGGATTGAATCCTCCGCTTTGCCTTCTCAAGCATGCGTTCAAACTCGTGGAAGAAGTAACCACGATTTTTCAGATGTGTGAGGGGGTCCATATTTGCAATTTCCTCTATTTTCTTAAAGAGATACAGATTATCCACCGCAGAGGCAGTCAACTGTGCAAGCAATAACAAAAACCTTCTTTTTTCCTCCAGGTCCTTTGTCTCCTTTATACATACAACCCCATAACTCCTTCCAAATGCCCTGAGAGGAACACACAGGGAGAGATCGGGGGATGGGGTCCCGACGGTTCTGTAAAGAAACTCCTCCCTTGTCATTGGAATCCCATCCCTGAGAACCGCATGGACAAAATCATGATTCCTTTCATGGGGTTCCGGCTCCATCTTTCTTTTCGCATCGTTCCACCAGTAGGTCTCAAACCACTCTATGTCAAGGATGGAACTAAGGGTCCTCTCAAAAAGATTTTTTATCTTATCCTCGGACCTGAGGGTTATGAGTCTTGAAAGATAGTCCGGGAGTGCAATCAGCAATCTTTCTCTTTCCTCAAGTTCCTTTCTCAAATTCTTCATTGACTTTTTTGCATCTTCCTTCATCCTCCTGAATCTTTCCTCCTCCATTTTCAGTGCGAGGGACTTTCTTTTTTCACTTATGTAGAGTGAAAGAAATAAAAGAAAGAGTAAAAAAAGTCCCCCTGTGGCATACAAAAGGTAGTTCTCCATTTTTTATCTCCCTGAAAGAATTGAAGAAAGATACCCCTCCAGGTCCCCTATCTCCTCCCCCTTTATAAGCTTCCCATCCATGGCAATTGATATTGCACCTGTCTCCTCGGAAACAACAACCACAACGGCATCTGTCTCTTCTGTTAATCCCACCGCAGCCCTGTGCCTCAAACCAAGTGTGGGAGGGAGTTCGGAACTATCAGAAACAGGAAGTATGCACTTTGCAGCAACTATGTTCTCTCCCTGAATTATAACAGCACCATCGTGAAGTGGTGAGTAAGGAGAAAATATGGAAACAAGCAGATTTGCATCCACCTTCGCATCCATTCTTATCCCTGTCTCCATGTAGGTCCTCAAACCAACCGTTCTTGTTATCACAATCAACGCACCAACTCTCTTGTCCGAAAGCATGAGACATGCCCTTGCAACCTCCCTTGCAACCATCTCCATCTCCTCCCTCATGAGATAGAGAAAATGTGGCTTTCCAAGGGAGGCAAGCGCCCTTCTTATCTCAGGCTGGAAGAGAATAACAAACACAACAATCCATATATCCTTCAATCCACTCACTATCCACTTCAATGCGGTGAGGTTGAGAACATTTGCAAGAAATGCAAAGAAAAGGACTATAAATAGTCCTGTTATCATCTGGGTCGCCCTTGTCCCCTTTATGAGTGTTAAAAGGGCATAGACAAAGGAGGCAACAATCAGTATGTCAATAACATCCCTCACGGAGAAAGCCACGACGACCTCCCTATCTCGTCAAAGACCGAAAGAAACCTCTTTGCCTCCCTCACATCGTGCACCCTGAATATCCTCGCCCCTCCAAGATATGCCCATCCAAGAGATGCAAGGGTTCCCTCAATTCTCTCCTCCGGTGGAAGATTCAGGATATTTCCTATAAACGACTTTCTTGAGGGGCCTATCAGTATGGGTCTTCCCAGGGGAGAAAGCTCAGAAAGATTTTTGAGAATCGTGAGGTTGTCCACCTGCCTTTTCCCAAATCCTATCCCGGGGTCCACAACTATTTTTTCCTGTTCCACTCCCCTTTCCCTTGTATATTCTATCCTTTCTTCAAGAAACGTGTATATCTCATCCATGCAGTCCTCGTAGTATGGATTTTTCTGCATATCCCTTGGCGTTCCCTTCATGTGCATGAGAACAAGCCCTGCCCCGTATTTTTTAACAACATCTCCCATTCTCTCGTCAAACCTCAATGCCGAGACATCGTTCACTATCCTTGCACCCGCCTCAAGCGCCTCCTCTGCAACCTTTGCCTTGTATGTATCCACAGAAACCACAATGTTCTTCTCTGCAAGTTCCTGAATAACAGGTATTATTCTTCTCAACTCCTCCTTTTCAGGAACCGGCTCCGCTCCGGGTCTGGTTGACTCCCCACCAACATCAACAATCTCAGCCCCTTCCTCAACCATCCTCAACCCATGCTCAACCGCCCTCTCTTTTTCAAAAAACCTCCCTCCATCCGAAAAGGAATCCGGGGTAACATTCAAAATTCCCATTATAACCGGTTTTTCAAGGTTTATCTCTCCTTCCCTTATCTTCCATACCGTGGCAGGCTTTCTTTTAAGCAATTTGAGAATATCCTCCGCAATCCTTCCAAGACCAAAGGGCTGATTTTTCAAAGACTCTGCTACCTTCTCAAGTTCCCTGCATGTTCCAAAGAGAATGACCGATGATTTTTCCTTTTTGCCGGTTATAACATCCCGGTGAACCGCAGCATCGGTTCCGCACGAGAGGGCAGTCTGCTTTATTATATTCCCCACAGCAGGGGGGGCATCCTTAATCTCAAAAAAATGAAGCTCCATCTTCTTTGAAAGGAGGTCGTAAACCTCCTTATCCACCCCTATCCTTTCAAGCCATTTCTTCCTGTCTTCTCCTATTATTCTCTTCCTGACCCTCATCTCTTTATAAAGCTCAGTGCCTCAAGCCTGGTTGCCTCACGCCTGAATGCCCCTCTTATTGCGGATGTTATCGTTGTTTCTCCCGTCTTCTTCAATCCCTGCATCTCAAGGCATAGCTGTCTTGCCTCAACTATGACAAGGACTCCAAGGGGTCTCAATGCCTCCATTATCATATCCGCTATCTCAGAGGTCATTCTCTCCTGGAGCTGCGGCCTCTTTGATGCAACATCCACTATTCTCACCAGATTTGAAAATCCAGTGATTCTATCCTCCTTTGGAATGTATGCTATGTGAACCTTCCCAAAGAATGGAAGGAGATGGTGTTCACACATGGAGTAAAACGGAATATCCCTGACCATTATAATCTCGTCGTAATTCTTCGCCCGGTATACCTTTATCTCCTTTTTCGGGTCAACCCCCACACCGCTGAATATCTCAGCGTAGAGTTTTGCTATCCTTTTCGGGGTATCCTTAAGCCCTTCCCTCTCCGGATCCTCCCCTATTGCCAGCAGTATTTCTCTTATCGCTTTTTCTATCCTTTTTTGATCCACGGATGATTTCATCAAGTTCCTCCCCTGTGAGAACCTCTCTTTTAAGCAGTTCTTCTGCCACCTTATCAAGCAGTTCTCTGTTTTCTTTGAGAAGTTTTATTGCCCTCTCCTGTGCCTCCTCAACGAGCCTTTTAACCTCCTCATCAATGAGTTTTGCTGTCTCATCCGAAAAGTCTCTTATGGTTGTGAAGTCCCTTCCAAGAAAAACCTCCCCTCTCTTTCCGAACGTGAGTGGTCCCAGTTTTTCACTCATCCCCCACTCACACACCATCCTTTTTGCAAGTTCGGTTGCCCTCTCTATGTCCATCCCCGCACCGGTTGTGAGGGTTTCCAGGGCTATTATCTCCGCAGCCCTCCCTCCGAGCAAAACGGTTAACTGTGCCATGAGGTAATCCTTTGAGTATGTTCTCCTGTCATCAAGCGGGAGTTGCTGGGTTACACCAAGGGACCTCCCTCGCGGAATTATTGTGACCTTGTGAACCGGATCTGCCTCCGGGGTGAGGTATGAAACAAGGGCGTGTCCTGCCTCATGATATGCAGTCTGTCGCTTTTCCTCCTCACTTATTATAAGGCTCTTCCTCTCCACTCCCATAAGCAACTTATCCTTTGCCTCCTCAAAGTCCTCCATTGAGACCTTTTTCTTGTTCTTCCTTGCTGCAATGAGTGCAGCCTCATTCACAAGGGATGCAAGGTCCGCTCCGGTAAAACCAGGGGTGGTTTTCGCAATGAGGGAAAGGTCCACATCCTTTGCAAGAGGGACCTTTCTTGTGTGAACCTTCAGTATCTCCTCCCTCCCCCTCACATCCGGAATATCAACAACAACCTGACGGTCAAATCTTCCGGGTCTCAAGAGTGCAGGGTCAAGGATGTCCGGACGGTTGGTTGCTGCAAGGACTATAATCCCCTCGTTGGGGTCAAATCCATCCATTTCAACAAGCAGTGCATTGAGGGTCTGCTCCCTTTCATCGTGTCCCCCACCTATTCCTGCTCCCCTGTGTCTTCCGACTGCATCAAGTTCGTCTATGAATACAATGCACGGTCTGTTTCTCTTTGCCTTATCAAAAAGGTCCCTCACCCTTGATGCACCAACACCAACGAAGAGTTCAACAAAATCCGAACCTGAAATGGAAAAGAAAGGAACATTTGCCTCCCCTGCAACTGCCTTTGCAAGCAGGGTTTTCCCGGTTCCGGGGGGACCAACAAGCAGAATTCCCTTTGGAATCCTTGCACCAAGCCTTATAAATTTCTGGGGATTTTTGAGAAACTCAACTATTTCCCTCAGTTCCTCCTTTGCCTCATCCACCCCTGCAACATCCTTGAATGTAACCTTTGTCTTTGTCTTATCCGCCATTCTCACCCTTGCCCTTCCAAAGTTCAGTGCCTTATTCGGGGCGGACTGGGACTGTCTCAAAAGGTAGAAGAAAAAGAGAAAGAAAAGGAGGAATGGTATGTAGGGAAGGATATAGTTCCAGAACTCGGCCGGGGGCTTTGTCAGCACCTCAACCCCGGAGGACGATATTTCTCTTATGAGTTCAGGGTCATCAAATGGAAGGTAAACATAATACCTTCTTTTCCCCTCCTTCCACTTTATCGTCTTCCCATCCACCAGGACCTCTTTTATCTTCCCCTTATGAATCTCTTCCATAAAGAAAGTGAGGGAAACCCTTGTCTCTGGCTCCTTTGTTGTCATGCGATAGACAGCCCAGACTCCTATTACAATAAGAATCCAGGTTATTATTGCCTTCCCAAATCCCTCATCCTTTGGTGGTTCTCTATCAGGCATCCTTTTCCTCCACCTTTATAAGCAAGCATTCCTCGTTATTTCTTACCCTTCCTCTCTCCGCCCTTTTTATGTTTCCAACCACAAGTATTCCCTTACTGTCCTCTATTATGGGTATCATCCTTCTTATGGGTCTCGGCACCTTCTCATCAACAAAGATATCCTGGAGTTTTTTTTCTTCTTTCATCCCGAAGGGAACCATTCTGTCCCCTTCCCTCCACATTCTTATTTTAACAGGAAATTCAATATCTTCAAGTGAAAAACACTCAAATCCTTTTTCTTTTTTCCCTTTTTTGAGGGTTATCATCCAGCCGTTGAATTCGTATATCCCTGGAACCTCAACCTCCATCTCATGATAGGATGGTAATTCCTCATAGATTATTATATCCTTTCCAGGATGAATGGAAACCCCGGAAAGCGTAATCTCTTTCTTTTTTTCTATCTCTTTTATGTGAATCCTTTTGAGCCCCCTTTCCCTATCAATAAGGGAAAGTGCCCTTTTAAGCATGAGAAACTTCAGGGGCTGGGGCAGGTTGTAAAAATAATCCCCATCTATTTTTATGAAGTTCTTTCTTCTCTTTATCCTTCCCGTATCAACCAGTTCCTCCATTGCCTCCTCAATATCCCTTAGATTCTCAACGCTCCTTTTCACGCTTTCGTAAAGATTGGGGAAGTTTCTCTCCAGGAACGGGAGTATTTCAAGTCTCAGACGATTGCGCAAAAATTTTGTGTCCTGGTTTGAGGGGTCTTTGTAAAAGGGAATGTTTTTTTCTTTCAGGTATTTTATTATCTCCTCTCTTCTTATCTCAATGAGGGGTCTTACAATGCATCCACGAACGGGGGGGATGGAGGAAAGCCCGAAGCCAGAACCGCGGAGCAGTCTCATGAAGAATGTTTCCACAAGGTCGTCAAGATTGTGCCCGAGTGCAACTTTATCTGCGTGGAAGTATTTTCTTGCCCTTTCAAAAAATTCATACCTGAGATTTCTTGCTGCCTCTTCAAGGGAAAGTTTTCTTTCCTCCGCATATTTCTTCACCGGCATTCTCTCCATGTAAAGTTCAAGCCCGAATTTTCCTGCCAGTTTTCTCACAAACTCCTCCTCTCTTTCTGAATCCTCTCTCAGCATGTGGTTCATGTAGGCAAGGGAGATTGAATACCCAAGTTCTCTCAATGCAATAAAAAGGAAGGTGGAATCAGAGCCTCCCGAATACCCACAGACAACCTTTTCTCCCTTCTCAATCATCCTGTACTTTTCAATTGTCTCCTTCACCCTTTCAATCATCCTGATAAATAATAAACCGGGAAGAGAAAAAAGTCAAATTCCCCTGATGAATTACTGAAACCCATTAAAGAAAAAATCTTCACTTTAATCACCCAGGGTCAGTCATTAACAGTTAACAATTTGCTTGAAAATTTCTTCTGATTTCTTTAAACTCTTATCATGCCACGTCCTTTGCGTGTAGATTATCCTGGTGCTCTGCATCATGTTATTTTCAAGGGAAATGAGGGGCGGGTGATATTCTGGGAGGAATTTTTAAAGATGTTGAAGGAGCTCACCCGCAGATACAGGTTTATTAATCATGTTCATTTACTGATTGAGACGGCTCATGAGCCCCGCAGA
>JAPDKE010000047.1 GCA_029258725.1 bacterium
CACGGATATATAAGGACAGAAGCGGGCTTTGTATTTTCAGTACCGGATAAGGCAAGAAGAAAATTTCAGCAGATTTTTGGTAGCAAAAGATATGTGGAGATGGAAGATATTGATGTTGAAGATCTGGCAAGGGAAGGTTATATCAAGGAATTCAATGGGTACTATATCGCAAAATCCCGCTATTTGTGGCCTGTTCCAGGGAGATACAGTATTTATATACACGGGGGCCTGAGTCTGATGGAATGTTTTACTCCGGTTTTAGTGATAAGAAAGGAGGTGTGTCATCATGAAGATTAAGCCTATTGAGAGGGATTTTCCTATAGAGTATGTAAATGAAATCGCAGAAAAAGAGGCTCATGCTAAAGAGAAATACAGGCCGGTGCTTTTTATCCACAAATGGTGGGCAAGGAGGCTTGGGAGTGTCTTTAGAACCATTGTTCTCTACAGTCTTGTAGATGAAAACACTAAGGTCTTAGACGATAGCACGGGTAAATGGAGGAAAATAACGAAAGAGGAATTGGAAAATCCGTGGCTTTTGTATCTCAAAGATGTTGATTTTGGTGGTAAGATTGTACTTGACCCAATGATGGGAGGAGGGACAACCGTTGTTGAAGCTTTAAGGACAGGTTGTAAAGTAGTTGCTCAGGATTTGAATCCGGTTGCATGGTTTTTGGTTAAGAAGATCGTGGAGCCGGTGGATATTGAGGAGTTAAAGAAAGCATTCAATGAACTGGAAAATCAAATCGCTGACGAAATAAAAAAGTACTATAAGACCATATGCCCACATTGTTTAGAAGAATACGCAAAGATTCACAATAGAGAACCTGAGGATGTTTTAAAAGAAGTGATTGAGAAGTTAAAAGTTGCAAATGACCCAAGGGAAGTTTATGAGCAGTACTGGTTTGAAGATAAGTTCAATATTGATAGTAAGAAAAATATCTTTGCTGATACGATGTATTACTTCTGGATAAAGGAAGTTTCCTGTCTTGCCTGTGGAACCAAGGTTCCGCTTTTCAGGGGATATATGCTTGCAAGAACGAGGGATAAAAAGGGTTATCATGTAATTTGTCCTGAATGTGGGAATATTTTTGTTGTTGGCAATTATGAAGATGATACTGAATGTCCGAAATGTAGAAAGAAGTTTAACCCAGATAAGGATGGGAATGTTGAAGGTAAGTATTACATCTGTACGAATCCTGAGTGTGGGCAAAGAGGTATAATTGTTGAAACAATTCAGAGGACAGGAAAACCGGAAGAAAGGCTTTATGCTGTTGAATATTACTGCCCGCATTGCGGAAGAAAGGATTACAAGCAGGCGGATGAATTTGATTTTGTGCTTTTTGAGAGAGCTAAGGAAGAGTTTAAAAGTGTGGAGAAAGAATGGCTTGGGAAATATATACCGGATACTGAGATTCCTATGGGCTACAACACGAAACAAATGATAAACTATGGCTACAAATACTGGAAGGATATGTTCAATGAAAGACAACTTTTGAGCCTTGGAAAACTTTTGAAGGCGATTTTGGAGCTGGATGTGGATGAGAATGTGAGAGAGTTGTTGGTGATTACTTTTTCAGATGATTTAAACTATCAAAATATGCTTTGTGAATATAATAGAGCTGCAAACAAGCTTAAAGAGCTGTTTAGCAAACATGCTTTTCATCCATCTATTAATCCTGTAGAGAATAATCCATGGGGTTGTGGTTATGGTCTTGGAACTTTTGAGCATATTTTTGATAAAGTCTTGTTTGGCAAACAATACAGTCTTAGAACTTTCGAGAAATACATCCAAAATGGCAAAACTCAGGAAAAACCCATGAAAATGCACATAATTGGAAAACTTGGCAATGTATTCAACGACAATGCAAATGTAATGATAACGTGTGGAGATTCTTCTTACCTTAACATTCCGGACAAATCTGTTGATGCAGTGATAACTGATCCACCTTATTACGGCAATGTGATGTATTCTGAACTCTCCGAGTTCTATTATGCATGGCTCCGCTTGGCATTGAAGGACAAATACGAATACTTCAGAAGTGAGCATGTGCCAAACGCAACGGAGATTATAGTGAATGAGGTTCAAGGAAAAGAGGAGAAAGATTTTATTGAAGGTCTAACTGCTGTTTTCAAAGAAGCTGGGAGAAAACTGAAAGACGATGGTTTGATGGTCTTCACATTCCACCATCAGGAAGAGAAGGCATGGGGTGCTGTGTTGCAATCCGTTCTAAATGCGGGCTTTTACATTTCAGCCATCTATCCTGTCCACTCAGAAAAAAGCACATCAACCCACATCTTCCAGAAAGCCAATGTACGCTACGACATGGTTGTTGTTTGCAGAAAGAGAAAAGAAGAGTCAGAAAAAAGATACTGGTCGCAGATAGAAGATGAGATCTACTTCAAGGTTCAGGATGAGATAAAAAGGCTTGAAGCAAGAAGGAGAAATCTTTCACAAGAGGACATATTCGTCATAACCATAGGAAAGTGCCTTGAACTCTACTCCAAGTACTATCCAGAGGTTTATAAGAATGGCAAAAGAGTATCCATTGATGAGGCATTATCTTCAATCAGAGAAATAGTTGATTCTCAACTGATGCACACACGCTTCAATCAGGTTGCAGCAGAGACAGATACCATGACGGCAGTATATTTATTCTATATGGCTGGAAAAACAAGCATCTCCTACGATTCTCTGAATAAAGCCTTAAAGATGAGACACATTCCAATGAAAGAGGTTCTGGAATCAGGTCTTGTGGAAAAAGAGGGAAGTCGACTATTAATCCTGACACCAAAGGAGAGGACAGAGATCATAGAAGCAAAAAGAGAACTTTCTGCTATTGACAGAGTTCATTACTTATACCACCTCTGGAAAGAGGGTACGATCTTTAAGTTTGAGAGTTCTCTAAGCGAGGGCGAGAAGTTTCTCTGGGCTTCAGAACCTGTCATCAAAACCCTCGAATACCTCTACGAAATTGAAAACGATAAAGCTTACAAAGACTTAATAAGATTTCTTAGGGATAGGTGGATTAAACAAAAATAACCGGAGGTGTGAATGATGGCAAGTATGGATATAGGTTTCAATATCATAGAAAGGAAAGAATATTCAAACTACATATTCAAGGAGAGAATGAGTGTGGTTGAATTTTTAAGGCGGGTTTATAGAGAGGGAGAACTTCCGCTTAACTTTGCTGTTTTTGGTATAGAGAATTTGCTTTATTACTCAGAAGAACCGGAAAAAATCTCAAGAGAAATAAGAAATTTACTGCAAGATGCTGCTAATTTCTTTGTTAGGGGAAACTACATTATTCAAATTCTCATCGAAGGGAGAATAGATGTTGTAGAGAGTTCGGAAAGACCAAGAATTAATTATAAGGATAAACAGATCCTGCTCTACCCTATATTTGGCAGAGTCGAACAGGTGGATCTAAAGCACTTTATAGCACCTCTAAATTTATCATCATGAAGATAAAAAGAGAAACACAGAAATTCGAACTTATTTTTGAAAAAGAATTAGAGGAATTTTTGAAACGAAACGGCGCGTATGAGGAATTTATCACGGGTAAGATCAAATGTAAGTACTGTGGTGAGACTATCACATCGGATAATTTGGGGGTTATTCTGGTAAAAAAGGGAAGTCTAATGTTCATATGTAATCGTCTGGAATGTTTAGGCAAAATCAGGAGTAACGATGATGGATAAGATTTTAGATATTTTAAAAAATCAATGGCAAGGAGTTATCGTTGGAACAGTAATTGGTGGAATTATTTTAGAAATAATTAAAATACTCCCTAAAAAAATACCCGAATGGTTCAAAAAAGTCGGTAACACATGGTTTAAAAATAAACTTCAAAAAGAAATCAGGCGAAGAGTAAACGAAGCTAATGAAGAAATAGGTCTTCCTATACTTCCTAAGATTGAATTAGAGATTGTCGATGTTGTTAGGGATATTCGAGAATTAGAGGATAAGATTATTATACCTGTGAAAAAAGAGAGAAAACCTCGGGTTATGGCTGAGATTATTTACCTTTCTATTGATCGTGGATTTTTGAATGATGCAAGGCGTCATATTGGTAATATGTTGACAAATTCAATTAAGTATATAGTAGGAAAAAGCCTAATAACTCGCGACAAACCTATTGATGAATTAAGTGATTTTGAAAGAGAAACGCTGAGACATTTTGAAAGGAAAATGGAAAATATTTTAAATGATCCTGAAATAGCGGAATTAGCGAAAAAAGAAGAATTAATGCTGTCTAAAAGATTATTTAAAACTGTTTTACTTCAAGAAATTTTTGCTTTGGGAGAACGACGCTTAGGAACTTTGCCTGAAGAAGAATGTAAAGAAGAGGCAATCAGATTTGTTGACTTTCTTTGTGATATAGCGCAAAAAGAAAAATATGAAAAAGAAAAAGGAGAAGAGCCTCCTTTAGATTTTATTGGGAAATATTTCAAAGTGGGTATCGTATTAATTAAAAAACCTGAAAAGAATACGTTGTATCCCCATTTAAATGCGGTCCGAAATAAAGTTAAAATGGGAGCGTTATCTATTTATATTTTAGGATTAGGAAGGAATGTGAAAGATGTAGAAAGTGATTTTGTCAAATGGATAGATGGAATAAGTAAGCAAAATTACCCAGATTGGTATGTTGAAAAAGTGATAAAATACAAGCTTCCCAAGAGCGTGACGCAGAAAGATGTTCCAGGAATTTGTGTAATTTTCAGACATAAGAAATGGATCTCTTCTTGAATAATTGGGAAGGCTGGCATTTCCATCACTTAGCAAGAAGAGTCAAAATGTTCGGATTAGATAAAATAGCCCACTTGTTTGAAAAAGTCGGTTGGGAATTAACAAAAAAGGGAAAAATCCCTGAAAAAATCATCCCAGATTTAGAAAAAGCTCTCAGAAAAATAGCGTCAATAAAAAATTTTGAGAAAACTTGTGATAGACCGGATTGCAAGATATGCAGAAGGGTCGTAGATGAATTCTTCTCTGGCGAATTCCTTAATGCGGCTTGGAAACTCTCAGTTGAACTCTACAGGTGGCAAAAGGAAGCTAAAAGAGTGTGGTGGGAAAATAATGGAAAAGGAATTGTTAAAGTCGTCACTGGTGCGGGAAAAACAATTTTTGCTCTTTCTTTGATCTCAGATTTATTTAATTCTGAGGCGTATAAAGATGGAGGGCTAAGAGTGATTATAATAGTTCCCACCACCGTTCTTCTTGACCAGTGGCTTATTGAAACAATGGATAAACTTCACGTATCAAGAAAAAATATAGGTGTGTTCTATGGAAAAGAGAAAGAGAATGTAATAGATAAAAGCCTACTGATATATGTTATCAACTCAGCAAGAAGATATTTAAAAATTCACTATGAGAAATTTTTTAAACATGACGATCTCTTTCTCATAGCTGACGAATGTCATAGGTATGGAAGCAGAGAAAATTCTAAGATATTTGAAGTCCCTTTCTCCTATACCCTTGGTCTTTCTGCAACTCCAGAGCGATCAGGAGATTTTGGCTTTGAGGAAAAGTTGGTTCCGTATCTTGGTCCGGTTATTTATGCTTATACTTATAAAGATGCTCTCCGGGATGGAATAATTCCACCTTATAAAATAATCAGGGTAAAGACTAACCTTACATTAGAAGAACAGTTTGCTTATGAAGAATTTACAGAAAAAGTGGGAAATTTTACACGAAAAATTTACTCTAAATACCCGGAACTAAAAACGGTGAGTCCTTCAGTTTTTGTAAAGATGCTGAATAAAATATATGAAAAAACCAGAGATGACCTTATAAGAAATTACATAATTCTTTTAAATCAGCGTAAGGGAATTATACACCTGTCTAAATCTAAATTGAATGCTCTATGCTGGCTTTTTAAACACGAGGCTCTTAAAGATCAAAAGATTTTGATTTTTCATGAAAGAATAGAGTGTGCAGAACAGATATTGAGATATCTGAGGGAACAGGGATTTGAGGCAGGAATTTATCATTCAAAACTTCCTATCAAGGAAAGATTGAGAAACATATCAGAATTCAGAGATGGTAAAATAAAAATTCTGGTTGCATGCCGTGCTCTGGATGAAGGATTCGATGTACCTGCAGCTGAAGTGGGAATCATTGTTGCAGGAACTACAAGCGTAAGGCAATGGATTCAAAGAATGGGAAGAATACTTCGTAAATCTCCGGGAAAGGAATATTCCAAAATATATGTGATCTTTATAGATGCTGTAGAACAGGATGTGTTTTACCATAAGGACCTTATTTATTTTGAAAAAGAGGCTTTAAGTGTAGAGTTGATCACATTGAAATTTGGAGAGGAGGCATGAGGTTGGAGAAAAGATTGCGAATAATATATGAGAATCGGGAGGCTTTTAGAAAGAGATATAAAGTTTATGCGCTTCCTATTGATATCTTTTATAGGAAATTAGCACTTAATATCAAAATATTAAGCCTTGTAGAAAATTTAGAAAAAGATAACGAGATAAGAACAGAATGCAGAAAAAATTTCATTATTTCTTGTGTTACTGCGTTAGAGGTGATGCTAAAAGATCTAATTGAGATAGCATTGGAAAATCCAAAGTATGCAGAGAATATAAGGAAGACATTGAAAGATGAAAAGATTTCCGTTTGGGATACTTATGAGGTGTTTTATAAACACGAAGTCTCGTTGGGAGAGTGGATTCTCTCAAAGAACTCAATTTGTAATCTTGAACGTATAGAGAGAGGATTCTCCTGCATTTTTGGGGAAAAGGATTTTCTTTCGCATCTTGAAAGGTATGTGGTAAAAGACCCTCAGACTGAAGAAAGAGAATTTGTGCTTAAAGAAGATTATCCCGAATGGAGAAAATGGATGGAGGAATTATTCTCAATGAGAAATAAGTTTGTGCATCAAGTTACATTTGGAGAACGAATAGGAAAGAAAAAGATTGAGAAAATCGTGGAACATCTCGTGGCGTTTACAGAAGCTATATTTGGATATGCATTGGCTCGATTATATCCGGAGATTTCATAAGTTTTTTGTTTTATATCGTCTCTCTTGACTTTCCCAAGTTGCTATCTAAATTTATAATAGAAACCATGGGGCAAGGGCAGAGTAAATGGCTTAAAAGAAACGACGCTTTGCAGAGGGTTGAAGAGGATAAGTTATTCCGGGAGTACCTGGAATGGGTGAAGGATATTATCCTTTCAATTGAACCTCCATTTGTTCTCGGGGTATTAGGAGAGTGGGGCAGAGGTAAAACCACACTTTTTAATTTCCTTCAGGAAGAATTGAAAAACGATTTTAAAATGGTGTACTTTGAAAGCCTGAAGTATGAAAAGACAGGCAATCTCTCGCTTGCGTTTGTTAAAAAGATATTAAAAGAACTTGAAGTAGAAGAACACAAGATAAGAAAGTTTCTGAAAAAGATCGCAGGGGCTTTTCAGATAGGGATTAATCTTTGGATAATTAATATTCAGGGAAATTTTGAAAAGATTTTTAATAAGCAATATGATAGTATTGAAACATTAAGGAATGATTTTGAGGCGTTTCTGGAAGGTATTGAAGATAATATCCTTGTATTTATTGACGACCTGGATAGATGTATTCCAGAGTTTGCTTTGGAATTTCTTGAAAATATAAGATATTTCTTTTCCGTGAAAAAGATAATTTTTGTGGTGGCACTTGACGAAAAGGTAATAGAAATTGCACTGCAGAAAAGATATGGTCCAGGTGCTTCTATCCATCCAAGAGCCTATCTTGAGAAATTTATTGATCTTTTCATAAAACTTCCAAATTACAAAGTGGATAATATTAAGGAATACATGAAATTTCTTATAGAAGAAAAATACAGGATTCCTGAAGAGGTTGATCCTGAGAATAAAAGAGTATGGGAAGAAATCGTGAAACTTGCTGGTAAAATTCCCGACCTTCAAAAGTCTTCCCTTCTTACCAATCCAAGAAAAATAGATAGAATTATAAAAACTATGATTTTTCTTATCCGTACAGCCCCAAGAAATTCAATCCTTTTAAAGTCCTATCCCTTACTTTTCCTTATGCTCGTCCTGAGAGAATACTATCCCGAGATTTTCAGGATGGTGAGGGATAACGAGTCTGGGCCTGTAAATGTATTGTTGCAGAGATATGGAATGGAGAAAAAAGCTGAAGGAAGAAAACATCCTGACGAAAGCAGTATGTCAATTGGTAGAATAGAAGAAACGCTGCAGAAATTAGAAACCCCAGTGTTAGAATTTTGGAAAGACCAAGAGGGTAAGAATCTTGGGAAGACCATAATAAAAGTAATATTGGAGGAGGTAAAGAGAAGACCTCTTATGGAATCACAAAATGATCCTTCTGTGATTCTTCATAAGTTAGCAGAGGAGATAGCTAAATATGTCGTTGTTTAAGGATCAAAAAGCTTCTACATGGAAAATTTTTCATGATGAGAGTGGAATTTTCGGGCAGCATAGATATCCCCCACGGTGTCAGTCATGAGTTCCCCCCAGGGTCAGACATTAACAGTTAACAATTTTATTTGCCAGCAAAAATAAAAGGGTGAAGGGTATTTGTACCGTTTCGAAAGTTTTTCTGATTAAATCCCGGTGTCAGACATTAACAGTTAACAATTTATCATCTCCTGAATACTCTTTACTTTTTGCCAGGCACTCAACCCGGGACCTTTCCCAGGGAATCAACCCCACTTTTCTTTTGTAAGACTTACCCCCGGTGTCCGGCATACTCTTTACTCTTTTTTTCTCCCAGGAAGAAATACTCTTTTCCAGTATATTTAATAAAAGTACCCATGCTCTTCCGGCCATTCCGCATTGCCTTTTTATATCAAAAATTCTCTTGCATTTGCATAGCGCCTCCGGTAATATTATAAAAACACTGGAGGGAGAAATGAACTTAAAAGAGTTAGTTAAAAAGGACGAATCAGAAACTCTTGAGTTTAAAAAATCTCTTTCAGAATGGAAAGAGATAATAGAAACTATTTCTGCATTCTCGAACACTAAAGGTGGAACAATAGTTGTCGGTATTGATAATAAGGGAAAGGTGCATGGAGTAGCAATGGGGAAGAATACTATAGAAGACTTAACCAATAAAATTCTCACGAACACCGAACCTAAAATTTATCCTGCGATTACTTTATTATCCGTGGAAAATAAAAATGTTATAGTAATAAGAGTTGAGAAATTTCCTTACGATGTTGTGCTTGCTTTTGGAAGACCTTTTAAAAGAGTGGGCAGGAGTACTGTAAAAATGAGCAATGATGAGTATAAAAAAAGAATTCTGGAAATACATAAAAGGGAGCTTTACTTTGATGGCCAGACCTGCAACGAGGCAGACTTTTCTCATATCGATCCACAGAAGGTCAAGGAGTTTGTTAGAAAAGCAAGGTCCAGAAGAAAACTCAATCTGGAAGAAAATTTATCAGAAGAAGAGATTCTAAAAAAGTTGAAACTTGTAAAAGGAAATAAATTGACGAATGCCTGTGTGTTACTTTTTGGTAAAAACCCTCAGGATTTCTTTACACAGGCGAGTGTTAAATGTATTAGATTTAGAGGAACAGATGTAACTGCAGATATGCTTGATTTTAAAGATATAGAAGGAGATTTATTTTCACAAGTTGCGGAAGTGGAAAATTTTATTTTCAGAAATATCGGGCTTAAAGCATGGCTTGAGGATAATAAATGGGAAAGACAGGAAAAGTGGGAATACCCTCCAAAAGCAATCCGAGAAGCTCTGGTAAATGCTATTGTTCATAGAGATTATCGTTCATCAGGAAAAGTGCAGGTCAGAATCTATGATGACAGGATCGAATTCTGGAATCCGGGAAGATTACCTTCTGGATGGACACCAGATACATTAAAACAAGAACATACTTCAGAACCGTTTAATCCTTTGATATTTAAAATGTTTTTCTGGATTGGTTTAGTAGAAGAGGTAGGTTCAGGAACAAATAAAATTATAAGCTGGTGTAAAGAATGGGGACTTCCAGAACCTGATTTTGATTATAAAGGTAATAGTTTAGTAGTGAAAATCATGAAAGACATTTATACAGAGGAATATCTTAAAGAATTGGGTCTAAATGAAAGACAGATTAAAGCGGTAATGCATGTAAAGAGAAAAGGAAAAATAACAAATAAGGAATACAGAACTATTAACGGAGTCTCAGATGAAACAGCGCGCCTGGAGTTAAAAGATCTGGTCAAAAAGGGGATATTTATTCTTCAGGGAAAAGGAAGAGGTGTAAAATATCTTCTTAAATAATTTTTATGATTGGCAATTATTTGGCGAATAGTTGGCGATTCTGGCGATTATTTGGCAATATATAACCCGAGAAACAGGCATGCATACCTTTTGCCTCCAGGCTCATGCCTTTAAAATTAAAATTAAAATCCCGGTGTCAGTCATTAACAGTTAACAATTTATCATCTCAGGAATACTCTTTACTTTTTGCCAGACACTCAACCCGGGACCTTTCCCGGGGAATCAATCCCACTTTTCTTTTGTAAGACTTACCCCCGGTGTCAAGGGAACGGTCATACTCTTTTCTCCGGGTGAACCGTAAGGATTTAATTCCCAACCTATTCCTCGTATAGTGAGCATTGAGATTCAGGGTTGCATTTTTGAGTAAATAACATTTAAAGAAAAGGTAAATTGAGGATAATTTTAAAAGTTGAGTGGAAGAGAAAAACCATACTGGTAGAGGCGATAGATTTCAGGGGTAATATTTACTGAACGGGTTCCGAAGAGGCAAGCATTTACAGTTCACAATTTTATTTGCCCACAAAAATAAAGGAGTAAAACATTCCTGAGCCTGCCGGGTCGTGCAATGCTCTTTATTTTTCTCTCATCTTTTCCTTAAATTTAAAGGAGTACACGTATAGCGATTCACCATCCTGGACGGAATAGCATTGAGGGGAACAAGGAAAAGGACTTCGGAGAGGGATCAAAGTTGGGGAATATCTTAAATCTGGTTTTTTTCCTTTATCCCGTATTTTTTTCTTATCTCCCGGAGTTCCTTCCTCTCAGATTCAGGGTCTTCCCGGTATTTTTGACTTAACTTCTCCCTGATGTTCCTCATCATCTGCACCGCATCAAATTTTTTATGTTTCGTCTTCATAAACCACCTCCCTTGGGCTTCTTATTTCTAACAAATGATACCCGTATTTAAGATTTATTGAATTATATCCTCTAATTTTGCTCCAATTTACTATATGTTTAAAATTCCAGCTCACCAGAATATCTACCCTGTTGACTGTGGCTATTGCGATGTAATGTCAAATCTGAAAGCACCAGAACTTTCAGCCCCACTTTGAATTCTTTTATCAGTTTTTCTGACCATTCTCTGAACTCAGTATCAAAACATCCTCCAAATACTGAGGTGTCAGCATATATTTTTATCATTAGACTCTCCTGTGCGTTTTTCCAGTCTTATAAATTATAGTCAGAGAAAAAGATTCGTCAAGGTTATGATTTTCCTGAGGGTAGATGTGCTGGTATATTGTCCCCCGGGGGGTCAGGCATTAACAGTTAACAATTTATCATCTCAGGAATACTCTTTACTTTTTGCCAGGCACTCAACCCGGGACCTTTCCCAGGGAATCAACCCACTTTTCTTTTGTAAGACTTACCCCCGGTGTCCGGTATGCTCTTTTCTCCCGGTGAACCGTAAAGATTTACCCGTATAGTGAGCATTAAGATTCAGGGGTGCATTTTTGAGTAAATAACATTTAAAGAAAAGGTAAATTGAGGATAATTTTAAAAGTTGAGTGGAAGAGAAAAAACCATTCACAATTTCATTTTGTCCACAAAAAACAGGTAAAAATATCCCTGAGCCTGCTGGGACTTGCAATTATAAATTAAGGGAATGCAGGCATAACGATAGACCATTACCCCCCGGTACCGAACATACTCTTTTCTGGTTTTTTTATTCCAGGCGAAGTATTCGGATTTCAGATTTTAAAATTGTTAACTGTTAATGTGTGACCCTGCTCTCAACCCAAAAATTCTGAGAAAATGAATCCGGTTCAGGACTATTATTTTTCAGTCCACATAGACCCATAAAAGCCTTGACTTTTTAAAAGATTTGCTGTATTTAAGAGAAAAAAGGAGAGAGGAAGATGATTGTGGAATGCCCTAAGTGTAAAAAGAGATACAGGGTAAAGGATGAACTGGTTCCTGTGGGAGGGGGCCCCGTAAGGTGCCCTTCATGCGGAAACATCTTCACCATATACCGTGAACCCCTGAACATACCCCTTGAACCCATAGAAGAGGCAAGACCCACCGCCCCACCAAAACCCGAAGTTCCACGCGTTGCACCGGCAGCAGGTCCTGCTCCAGCCCCAAAGCCGGCGGCACCCACCCCACCTCCAGCAGCAAAGCCAGCGCCTCCTCCAACCCCCACTCCAGCACCAGGTGCTGCAAAACCCGGTGCTCCTCAGGTTGAATCCCCGGCAGAGAGACTTGCAAGACTGTTTGGAAGGGCAGAGGACGAATTCCCTCCTGACTGGGACGAGGAGACCAAGAGAAAACACAGAGAGGCAAAGAGACTTGCAAGGTCTCTTGCCAGAGACATCCTTCTCTATCACAGGGACAAGGTTGAGAGAGGACTGAAGGAGGGGAACCTTCCTGAACTCATAGGAGAGGAGATAAGAAAATCCTGGGAGTTCTACAAACAGAAGGTCCCGCCTGACATCCTTCAGTCCACCACCTACTTCAAGGACGCCCTGAACGAAATCCTGGGCAAAGGGAAGAAGATATTCGTGTAAAGGAGGTGAAATGAAAGACCTCAAATGGAAGGCGATTTTAATCGTCGTTCTCGTTTTGCTTGCACTCTGGCAGTTGCACTATTCCTGGGTTTACTTCAAACTCACCCCCGAGCGCATAGCATCCATTCCAAAGGATGTTTATCGCAAAATCCATTCAAGGGCGCTCCACCTTGGATTGGACCTCAAGGGTGGAATGCACATAGTCCTTCAGGTGGAAAGAGGGAAACTCTCGGATGAGGAATTCAGGGGGGCGGTGGACAGGGCACTGGAGATTATAAGAAACAGGGTTGACCAGTTTGGTGTATCCGAGCCCATAATTCAGCGTCAGGGAGAGGATAAGATTCTGGTTCAGTTGCCCGGGGTTGTTGACAGGGAAAGGGCAAGGGAGATAATTGGAAAGACAGCCCTGCTTGAATTTAAACTCGTTGCAGAGACAGACGAACTCAATAAAACCCTTCAGTGCATAGAGGAAAACTTCAAAAAAGAAAAGGGAGATACCTTTTATTTTCTTTCTTACTTTGTTCCCATCGGACCTGATCTCTATGTCAGGGATGACTTTTACAAGGACGTTGACTCCCTTTTAAAACTTGAACCTGCAACCGCATGTATCCCTGCAGGATACCAGTTCCTCTGGGGTAAAAAGATATACCACGAGGGCATAGCATACAGGCCGGTATACCTTGTCAAGGAAGAACCACTCCTTACAGGGGATGCAGTGCTTGATGCAGTTCCAGGGGTTGGGACCAGGGACAACCCCATGGGGGTGAGGGTTGACTTAACCATGACCCGTGAGGCAAGGGGGAAATGGGCGGTTATAACAGGAGCAAACATAGGAAGAAGGATAGCAATAGTTCTTGATGGTGTTGTTTACTCAGCACCTGTTGTGAGAGAAAGAATACCATCAGGCCGCTCCCAGATTACCCTTGGAAACGCAACGATGGAGGATGCAAAGACGCTCGCTGTGGTTCTCAAAGCAGGTGCACTGCCCGCTCCCTTGAAGATAGTTGAGGAAAGGTCAGTCGGTCCATCCCTTGGAGCAGACTCCATAAGGGCAGGAATAAGGGCACTCCTGCTTGGAACGATACTCGTATTTGTCTTCATGGTTGTTTACTACACCAAGGCAGGAGTGCTTGCAGACCTTGCACTGATTCTCAACCTCATATTCCTCCTTGCCATTCTCTCTGCATTCAGGGCAACCTTAACACTTCCCGGGCTTGCAGGAATAATCCTCACCGTTGGAATGGCGGTTGACGCAAACGTTCTCATATTTGAAAGGCTGAGAGAAGAACTCAAAGCAGGAAAGACCATAAGGACGGCAATATCCACCGCGTACAGCAAGGCATTCACAACCATATTTGACGCAAACCTCACAACCTTCATCGCAGCAATAATCCTCTACTGGTTCGGAACAGGACCCATAAAGGGATTTGCAGTCACCCTGAGCATAGGACTTATAGCATCCTTCTTCACCGCACTCTTCGTGACGAGAGTAATATTTGATGCATGGGCTACAAAGGGACTTAAGTCCGTGCCCATGCTTGGATTTATCCACAATCCAAACATAAACTTCATAGGAAACAGAAGAAAGGCATTCATATTCTCCATTGCTCTCATAATCATCTCCATCGGGTCCCTCATAGCACATAAGGGACCAGAATACGGAATTGACTTCACCGGTGGATACCTGATGGAGGTCCTCTTCAAAGAACCGGTAAAAGCAGATGAATTGAGAGGCATCCTGATAAAAGCAGGATTTGAAGGAGCAACCATACAGGGATATAAGGGAATAAACGGATTTCTCATAAAGGTCAAAGGAGAAGAGGCAGGAGTTGGAGAAAAACTTAAAGAAACACTGCATAATGCTTTTAAAGACATAGAGATAACAAGAGAAGAATTTGTTGGTCCTGCGGTGAGTAAGGGGTTGCAGGTTCGTGCGATGTGGGTTGTTATGCTTGGAATGATAGGGATACTCATCTATGTTGCGATAAGGTTTACTTTCAGGTTTGCGGTTGGTGCAGTGGTTGCGTTGCTCCACGATGTTATAATTACCATAGGGGCCCTTTCAATTGCTGGTAAGGAGTTCACAATTCCCATAATAGCCGCTCTCTTAACGATAGTTGGATACTCTGTGAATGACTCCATAGTGGTTTCTGACCGAATAAGGGAAAACATGAAACTCCTGAGGAAGGAAGACTTTGAGACCGTTGTCAACAGAAGCATAAACGAGACTCTCTCAAGAACGATAATAACCTCATTAACAACCCTTTTTGTCGTTCTTGCACTCTTTTTCCTGGGTGGGAGAATCATCCATGATTTTGCCTACGCACTGCTCGTTGGTATCGTTATAGGAACATATTCATCCATCTTTGTTGTTGCACCGCTCGTTGTTGAATGGGAGCGCAAAAGTCCAACAAGAAGGAGAAGATGAGTATAGAGAGAAAATACAGAAAAGGGGAAATACTCTTCAGAGAGGGGGAACCTCCAAGGGAGATTTTCCTTATCAAAGAGGGGAAGGTAGAAATAATAAAGGGGGATAAACGCCTTGCAATCCTTGATGCAGGAGAATTCCTGGGAGAGATGGCTGTTCTTGATGGAAGACCAAGGTCGGCAACTGCAAGGGCACTTGAAGACACGGTTGTTTTAACTCTTGACAGAGACGAACTTTTGAAGAAGATGGAAGATGACCCCATGCTCGGGGCTCTCATAACAACCCTCATAAGAAGACTGAGGGAGGCTGACCGGAGACTTGCAGAGAGATGAGGCTTGGCGTAAACATAGACCACGTTGCCACGGTAAGAGAGGCAAGAGGAGGAGTTCCCTATCCCGAACCTGTGGAGGCCGCCCTGCTTGCAGAATCGGGTGGGGCGGATGGTATAACAGTTCATCTCAGGATTGACAGAAGGCACATAAAGGAGAGGGATATAAGAATCCTTAAAGAGGTGGTGAAAACCCACCTCAATGTTGAGGCATCCCTTGACCCTGAAATACAGGAGTTTTTGCTTGATGTGAAACCCCACTGGGTATGCCTGGTTCCGGAGAGACCAGGTGAAAGAACCACAGAAGGAGGGCTTGATTTAACAAAGGTTGAGGAGGAGGCAAGGAGGGCGGTGGATAGATTAAAGGAAAGGGGGATAAAGGTAACAATATTTGTGGAACCTGATGCTAAGATAATAGAAATTGCAAAGCGTATAGGGGCGGATGCGGTTGAGATAAACACGGGAAAGTATGCGGAGGGGGTCCCAGGGGAATTAAAAAGGATAGAGGATGCAGCCGGATTTGCTGCATCCTGTGGTCTTGAGGTTCACGGGGGGCATGGACTTCATTATCACAATGTGGTTCCTGTTGCATCAATTCCTGAAATAGTTGAATTAAACATAGGTCATTCCATTGTTGCAAGGGCAATAATGGTGGGCATGGAGAGGGCGGTGAGGGAGATGAAAAACCTCCTGCTTGGAGCAAGGAAATGGAATCGATGAGAAAATCCGAAATAGATGGAATAAAGGTTATTACCGAACACGTCCCCGGAATGAAATCCGTTTCCATAGGATTGTGGGTTGCCGTTGGTTCAAGATACGAGAAAAAGAATGAAAGCGGAATGACCCATTTTATCGAGCATGTTGTATTCAAGGGAACAAAAAAGAGAAAGACCCATGAGATAGCAAGGGCAATAGAGGGAAGGGGAGGGGTTCTTGATGCGTTCACATCGCGGGAAAATACATGTTTTTATGCCAGGGTTCTTGATGAGGATATGCCCGTTGCTGTTGATGTTCTCACCGACCTTGTCTTCAACCCCATCTTCCCCCCTGAAGAGATAGAAAAGGAAAGGAATGTGGTTATAGAGGAGATAAAAAAGGAAGAGGACGACCCGGACGATTTGCTCATAAACCTTCTCTTTGAATCCCTTTTTTCCAATCCTTCTTTTTACCATCCCATTGTTGGGGATGAGGAGACGGTGAAGGCGATAAAGAGGGAGGATATAATTTCCTTCTGGGAGAGGTACTACAATCCTGCTCACATAATTGTGACTGCTGCGGGAAATGTGGAGCATGAAAAGTTTGTTGAGGAACTTGAAAAAAGAATAGAGGTAAAGAAAAAGGAGAGAATAAATCCCGAGCCTGCGGGGGAGAGGGAAAGAAAGGTTGTGATAAAGGAAAAGGAGGGGGTTAATCAGGTTTACATCGCCCTTGGCAGAAGGTCATACCCTTACAGCAGTCCTTACCGGTATCATCTGCTTTTCCTCACCTCCGTTCTCGGTGGTGGAATGAGTTCAAGGCTCTTCCAGCGCATAAGGGAGGAAAAGGGGCTTGCCTATGCAATAAATACATACCTTGACTTCTATCTTGATACAGGAATCTTCGGTGTTTACCTTGCCACAAGTCCTGAAAATGTTGCATCCGCTGTTGGAATGGTCAGGGAGGAGATGGAGAAGTTGAGGAAGGAAGGGATGGGAAAGGAGGAGTGGGAGGAGGTGAGGAGGCAGATAAAGGGGGGTCTCATACTTTCTCTTGAAAGCATGACCAACCGTATGCTGAAACTTGCAAGGGAAGAGATGTACACGCAGGAACACAGCACGCTTGAGGAATTGATAGAGAAAATAGAAAAGGTCAAAAAGGAAGAGGTTGAAGAACTTGCCCGGGAGATGCTTGACCCCTCATCCTATACCATGGTTCTCGTGGGAAACACAAAGGGGATAAAGGAGGATGTTCTATCATAAAGGAAGATTTTCAAGAAGGAGTCTTTTATACGACTTTCCACCAGAGGTGGAATTCTCCCCATTTATTTCCTATGCAAAAAGAAAGGGACTTGAGATAATAGAACTCTACTCACCAATGAAATCTTCTTTCCCCGAGGATACGGGCAAGGAAGAGGACCTGAAACTCCTTGTAAAGGATTACTATGGTGAGGAAGAGTTCGTTTTCTTCCCCTCATACACCTCCATGCTCCTTTCTTTACTCTGGGGCATTACAGATGTTGGAGACGAAATTCTTGCCCCTGAACCGTTTCCATGGGAACTGAGATGGGTCTGCCTTGCACTTGGAATAACCCCTGTTCCTGTTGAGACCTCAATAACCAATGGATGGAGGCTTCCCCTTAGGGACCGCATAGAGAAGAAGATATCATCAAGAACCAGGGCAATTTTCTTCTCATCCCCCCAGCACCTCACAGGAACGGTATATACCGATGAGGAGAAGGAAAGACTCATTTTCATTACCAGGAATTATAACCTGTATTTGCTTGTTGACAGGACTTTTGCTGAGTTTGGTGAGGAGAAAGAAATGCCGGGAATGCAGGATGTGAATGCCGTGATCCTTGATGGCTTTACAAGGAAGTTTGGTGAGGAGGGGCTTTCCCTTCTGTTCACGAAAAATCACTATTTGCTGCGTCTTGTCTCAGAAATCACATCAATCCTTCTTCCATTCAGGTTTATATCAGGAAAGTGGTTGAAGATGCTTGCAGGGGCAAGGGAGGCGCTGGAGGAGGAGAAAAAGAGGGTGGAGGAATTGAATGAGAAGATATACGAGGAGGTGGGGAAGAGAAGTGAGATATTCTCAATAAAATCCGAGGGATGGAGGGAGAAGGTTATTGGACTGCCGGTTGAGGATACATCCCGCTTCTGTGAGTTTTTGCTTGAGGAGTTTTCAAGAGATGAAAAGACCCTCTTTCTTGCACCCATGCGGGGAATGTATCCGGATAAGGAAAAGGGAAGGAACGAGGTTCTTTTAAGGGTCTTCCTTGAGGCGGAAAAACTTGAGGAGGCTTTCTCCATCCTGGATGAGGCAATTGAGAAATATGGAAAATAGGAGGAGATATGCTTTCGCATAGAGGAAATACAATGCCTGCATCACCGATAAGAAGACTCATCCCCTATGCCAATGAGGCAAAAAGAAAGGGGATAGAGGTATATCACCTGAACATAGGTCAGCCTGACATTCCCACCCCACCCGAGATATTCGAGGCTATAAGAAACTTCCCGGATAAGGTTCTTCCCTACGGTCCCTCCGAGGGACTCCCTGAAACAAGGGAGGTTATAGCAGACTACTTCAGGAGGTATGGAATAGAGGTATCTCCTGATGAGGTATTCATAACCACGGGAGGAAGCGAGGCGATTATATTCTCACTCATGGCAATAACCGACCCGGGAGACGAGGTTCTCATTCCAGAGCCCTTCTACACAAACTACGGTGGATTTGCCCACATGTCTTCTGTCAGGCTCGTTCCCATACCAACCTCGGTTGAGGATGGATTCAGGTTGCCTCCCGACGAGGTTATAGAGGAGAGAATCACAGAAAGAACACGCGGAATAATCATAATAACACCCAACAATCCCACAGGCACGGTTTATACGCGTGAGGAGATGGAGAGGATAGGAAGGATAGCAAAAAAACACAACCTCTTTGTATTTTCCGATGAGGTTTACAGGGAGTTTGTATTTGACGGGAAAAGGCATACATCAATCCTGGAGATAGAAGGGATTGAGGACAGGTGTGCGGTTCTTGATTCCATATCCAAGCGATTCAGTGCATGTGGTGCAAGGATAGGATTTGTTGTATCCAGAAATAAAAAGTTCCTTGATGCACTGCTCAGGTTCGGTCAGGCAAGACTCTGCCCTCCCACCATAGAACAGATGGGTGCCATAGCAGGATTCAAATACATGAACAACTTCATGCAGGACATGGTTGATGAGTACAGAAGAAGAAGGGATGTTGTTTACGAGGAGATAATGAAGATAGAGGGAGCCTTCACACTGAAACCAGAGGGCGCATTCTATACGGTTGTGAGACTCCCGGTGAAGAATGCGGAAGATTTCATAATCTGGATGCTCACCTCCTTCAGTGTTGATGGAAAGACCACGATGGTTGCCCCTGCAAATGGGTTCTATGCAACTCCTGGCAAGGGAGAGGATGAGGTGAGAATAGCCTATGTGCTTGAGGTGGAAAAACTCAGGCATGCAATGGAAATCCTGAGGCTTGGAATAGAGCGCTACAGGAATGAGGTTGAAGGTTAAGAGATTGAAGGACATTCCCCTCCCCTCCTATGCGACTCCTGGCTCCTCAGGGCTTGACCTTTATGCAGCAGAGGATGTGGAGATTCCTCCAGGAGAGTTCAAACTCGTTGGGACCGGGATTGCCGTGGAAATCCCTCCGGGATTTGAGGGGGAGGTGAGACCCAGGAGTGGTCTTGCCGCAAAATATGGTGTAACCCTCCTCAATACCCCGGGGACCATAGATTCAGATTACAGGGGGGAGGTGAAGGTTGTGCTCATAAACCACGGGAGGGAAATTTTTCATGTGAGGAAGGGAATGAGGATTGCACAACTGGTTATAAAAAAGGTTGAGAGGGTGGAGGTGTGTGAGGTTGAGGAACTTGGAGAAACAGGGAGGGGGGAAGGAGGATTTGGCTCAACAGGACTATGAATGTGCTTAAAAGATACTTCATGCTCTTTTCCTCAGAACTTTTGAGGTTTATCCCTCTGGAAATTGCAATTCCCATAGCAAAATTCCTTGGATTTTTATGGTATATTCTCACCCCCAGAAGAAGAGAGGCAATAAGGGAAAACATGAGGCACATAAAGGGGAAATTTACCGAAAAGGATATAAGGAAACTTTTTATAAACTATGCGGTGGATTTTGTTTACTTTTTAAAGGTCCCGGTTATGGGTAAAAATGAGATTTTATCTCTTATAAGGACCGAGGGTGAGGAGTATATAAGGGATAACCTTAAAAGAGGAGTTATCCTGGTTTCAGCCCATCTTTGCAACTGGGAGATAATGGGTTCATATTTTGCCCTGAAAGGTTATAAACTCAATGCAGTGGCAGAGATGAGGGGACCAGGTGAGGGAATGTTCCGGTTTTATAAAAGATACCGGGGAAGGTTTGGGGTGAACATATTGCCCCTTGAGGAAAGAAAAACATGGATAAGGATAAAAGAGGCACTGAAAAACGGAGAGATTGTTGTCCTTATCTCCGACAGGGACCTTTCAGGAACGGGAATAATACTTCCATTTTTTGATTCCCGTGCATCATTTCCAAAGGGTCCCGCATACTTTTCCATAAAGACAGGGTCCCCGATTGTCTGTGGATTTGTGAGAAGGGAAGGGGGGAGATACACTGGATATGCCCACCCTCCCCTTGAACCTGAAAGAGAAACCATGGAATCACTCACACAGAAAATGGTGAAAATCCTTGAGCAGGAAATAGGGAAGTATCCTGAATACTGGTATGTATTCCAGCCTGTCTGGAAATGAGCATTCTTGTTTATCACAAGGTGGACAGAACTGTGGAGATAGGAGGGGGATGGATTACTCCGGGGGTATTCAGGAGGCAGATGGAGTATATCAAAAGAAGGAATATCCCGGTTCTCAATCCCCATGAATACATGGAAAAAAGGGAGGGAATTCTCATAACCTTTGATGACGGATACGAATGCATTTATGAGTTTGCATTTCCCGTGCTTAAGGAATTTGGATTTCCGGCGCTTGTTTTTGTTGTTACCGGATTCATAGGAAAAAAGAACACCTGGGACCTTCCATTGTGGGGGGAAGAACTACATCTCACTGAAAGAGAGATAAAAGAGATGAGAAAAGAAGGGATTTTTTTCGGTTCCCACTCCCACACCCATCCCGACTTAAGGAAACTTCCGGAGGAAAAATTGAGGGAGGAACTGAGTGTATCAAAAAAGGTGCTTGAGGATATGCTCGGGGAAAGGGTGGACTTCCTTTCCTATCCCTTTGGCCTTTTCAATGAGCGCGTGAAAAGCGTTGCCAGGGAATGCGGATATAAATACGGTTTCACAACCTTCCCCCTGAAATCCCGTGACCCTTTTGAAACAGGAAGAATGGGGGTTTATCCCGTTGATACCTTTTACGAATTCAGAACAAAAATTGAAGGGGGGAGGTTTTTTGAGTTTGAGCGTGTAAAATCCTCCATTATCCACTACCTTGCCCGTGGAACGTATCTCTTGACAAAGTGGAAAAAATGTGTATCTTAAGAAAAAAAGGAGGTGAAAAAGGTGGCAGGAGTTAGAGTGAAAGAGGGAGAAACCTTTGAAAGTGCCCTCAAAAGGTTTAAACGCCTTTGTGAACAGGAGAAGATCCTGAGTGAGATAAAGAAGCATCAGCATTACGAGAAGCCTTCTGAAAGAAGAAGGAAAAAATTTATTGCGGCCAGGAAAAAACTCTACAGGCAGTTGAAGGCCCGGAAGGGTTGATGTTAAACCCTCTCGATTATGGTTTTATATTTCTTGTTCTCATTATCTCCTTCTGGGCTTATCGTAGAGGGTTTTTACTTGAGGCAGGTGATTTAATAGCACTGGTTTTATCCGTGGTCCTTGCAAAGACGAAGCCCATACATTCTCTTTTTGTGGGCTTCATTATTTATTTTATAGCCCTTCACTTTGCCATTGTTATTGCATCAAAGATTGTCTCCTTCACCCCTGCAAGGTTTCTTGACAGGCTGCTTGGATTTTTGTTCGGGGTGGTTAAGGGAAGCTTGCTTCTTTTTGTTATTCTCCTCACGCTGAACATTACAAAGAGCGAGAGGAAGTATCCTCTGCTTGAGCGTTCTTATATTTATAAAACCTTCAGGCACTATCTTCCCTGGATAGAGAACTACCTGAGGAAGGAGTATGAGAAGCACAGAAGAAGTTCTGGAGTTCAGAAGGTTTCTTGAGCATCTTTCCTCATTTGCGAGTTCCTCTCCTGGTAGGAAAAAGATTCTGGAACTCACTCCGGGAACATGGGAGGAGGCAGAAAATATTTACCGGTGGGTTGTGGAGTTAAAAAAATTGAAGGATGAGGGAAGGGATTTTCCCCTCTCCGGAGTTGAGGACATAACCCCCATTCTCTCATCCCATTTACTTTCCCCTCACGATGCCCTTTTGATAAAGAAACAGATAGAGATTGCGACCTGCGTCAGAAATTCTCTTGGAGGAAGCAGGCTTTTTGAGGCATTCCCCTTGCATCCCCTTGAGGACCTCCTCTCTTACATTGATAAAATCGTTGATGAGGAGGGTGAGATAAGGGATAATGCCTCCCCCGAACTTGCAGGGATAAGGGAAAGGATGGAAAAAACAAGAAGAACCATTTTATCAAAACTCCAGGATATAATGGAAAGGAAAAGGGAGGCGATTCAGGAGAGTGTTATCACAGAAAGGAATGAAAGGTTTGTCATTCCCGTAAAGTCCTCCCTGAGGCACATGGTGAGGGGGATGGTGGTTGACCGTTCAAGGAGTGGTGAAACTGTTTTTGTTGAGCCTGAGGGAGTGATTGAGGACAACAACCACCTTTCCATGCTTATTGCGGAGGAGAGGGAGGAGATAAGGAGGATTCTTTCGGAACTCACGGGAAGGGTGAGGGAAAGGAGAAAAGAATTACTTGAGAATCAGAAAAGTCTTGTTGAACTTGATACCCTCCTTGCAAGGGTGAGGTATATGGAAAAAAGTAGGGGGTGTATTCCAGTATTTTGTGAGGATTACGGGTTTGTATTTAAAGGGGTGAGAAATCCCGTTCTTAAACTCTACCGGGATGTTGTCCCTCTTGAGATGGAGTTTGGAAAAAATGGGAAGGTGCTTTTGATTTCCGGACCGAATGGGGGAGGGAAAACGGTGCTTTTAAAAACCGTGGGGCTTATCTATTTACTTGCCCTTTCAGGGATTCCTGTCCCCGGGAAAGAGGGGACCTCCCTTGGGAAGTTTAAGGGGATTTTTGTTGATATTGGGGATGAGCAGTCAATGGAGAAGGGGGTCTCGACCTTTACATCCCACATAAGGAGGATTACTTCAATTTTAAGGGAGGCATCGGAAGGAAGTCTTGTTCTTGTTGATGAAATAGGGAGGGGGACAGACCCTGAGGAGGGGGAGGCGCTTGCAAAGGCTTTGCTTTCGGAGTTTTATGAGAAGAACGTTTATGTTATTGCAACCACCCATCTTTCCGGGTTGAAGTACTGGGTGGAGGAAAAGGAGGGGATGGAAAATGGTTCCCTTGAGTGGGGCACATTCAGGTTTATTCCCGGGATTCCCGGAACGTCTCGTGGAATAGATGTTGCACGTGATGAGGGGCTTCCTTCTTCAATAGTTGAGCGTGCGATGGAGTTTCTTGATAAAAGATATGTTGAGGTTGAAACTCTGATTTCGGAACTTTCGCAGAAACTTTCCCGTGTGAAGAAGAAGGAGGAGGAAGTGGAGGAATTGCTTGAGCGGTACCGGAGTCTTTTAAAGGAGTATGGTGAAAAAAAGAGGGAACTTGCGAAGGAAAAGAGGCGCATATTGAGGGAGGCGGAGGAGGAGGCAAGGGAGATTGTGAGGGAGGGGAGGAGTCTGATTGAGCGTGCAATAAGGGAGATTAAGGAAAGCCAGGCAAGGAAGGAGGTTATAAAGAAGGTTAAAAAGGAGGTTGAGGAATTTGTAGGGAAGGAGGAGAAAAAAGAGGAAAGGAAGGTTGTTCCTGAGGAAAGAAAGGTTAAGGTAAGTTTTCCGGAGGTTGAGCATGTTCCCCTTGAGGTTGATGTCAGGGGGATGGACAGGGAGGATGCCTGGGATAGGGTTGAGCGTTTCCTGGACAGGGCATTGCTTGCAGGTTATGAAAAGGTGAGGATAATTCACGGGATAGGAAAGGGGGTTCTTAAGGATTACATAAGGAAGAGGCTTTCGGGTCTTTCCTATGTCAGGGGATTTTATCCTGAAAAGGGAAACGATGGAGCAACGGTGGTTGAGTTATGAGGGATAAGGTAGTGGTATTTTATCTTGCGCTGTTTTTGAGGTTTGGCTGGATTACAGGGATGTTTTTTAGGCATATTTCTCCTTTTTCTCTCTTCCCTGATTCTGAAAGATACCGTAAAATTTCACTCTATATACAGGGAAAAGAGGATGCAGAGGATGAGATGCTTTTTTCCGGTCCGGGTTACGGTGCATTTCTTGCGTTGTTGAAAAATAAGGAATATCTGATATTGCGCATTCAGGCTATTCTAAGTGCGGCTTCATGCGTCCTTATTATGATTCTTGCAGAGATGCTTTTTAAAAACAGGAAAATATCACTTTTTGCGGGTGTGTTTTCCGCCTTTTCCCTCACCTCAATCTCCCTTTCCGCCTCCATCCTTACCGAGACCTTATTTTTCTTCTTGCTCATGCTTTCCCTCGTTCTCCTTCGCAAAAATTACCTCCTTTCCTCATTTTTCCTAATGCTTTCTGTTTTTGTCCGTCCTGCGGTGATTTTCCTTCCCTTAATTCTCATTTTCTTCCTACCCCGATGGAGGGAAAGGATTGTCTATCTTTTGATTTTCTACATCCCTGTTCTCTTATGGGCTGGAAGAAATAAGGCGGTTCATGGATTTTTTACCTTTTCCGAAAACGGGATAAGAACTGCCTCTCTTTATCTTGCAGGGGAGGTTCTGGGAGATTTTGGAAAGGTGGAGGATAAAGGAACATCATGGGAAAAGCACAGAAGGGATGTTGAAAGGGTGAAGGCTTTATTCAGGCATCCCGTGAGGACGGCTTATTTTTATGTAAAAAATGTGATACTCAATATCTTTGCGAGAAATGAACTTTATGAGGATGAGGTGAAAGCATCCAGAAAATTCATAACTCCCGTTTTTCAGTATCTATGGATTGCATTCTTTTTTGCCCTCACAATTGCTGGAATAAAGGCAGGCTGGAAAGAGGGAAGGCAGGAAACCCTTTTCCTCCTCTCCATCTACCTCTACTTTGCCTTAATCTCCGGTATTTCTTTCCTGCAGAATTCAAGATTACTATTTCCGGCAGAACCTGCAAGGGTGATATTTGCCGGGATTGTGGCGGGGAGGGTATGGAGAAAAGAGGAGGGAGAAAGTTTTCCCTTATATATCTTCTGTGGAAATCTGATTTCTCTCGTACCGTGTTTCCTTCTCCAGATTTTCTCTTCGCTGTCTCCTGTGGTGGAATGCTTATGGGAACTTGCTTTCCTTGCAGGAACACCTGTCTTCTGGATAATGTCTCTTTTATGGAGAATTAAGAATGAATTTCATAGAAAATGCATTACTTTTTCCTGGCTAATACTTGTTTTCTTCTATATATTTTATCACATTTCAGCATTTGAGGAGACAACTGCATGGATTGTTTTCCTGTATATTGTTTACATTCCCATTTCTGTTGCAATTATGATAATAAGTTATATAGCTGGAGCCTTCCTTTTCCTGCTGGCGCAGGGTTTGCAGAAAATGTTGTTTTGGCGGTGATAAGCCCGGGGAACAGTCATTTAATCTTTAATTTTCCTTTCTTTAACTCCTTCATCCTCAATCACTTACATGTGGAACTTCCTTTCCTTATTTCTCCCATCTCTTAAGGGTTGGTGAAAAAAATCAAAAATCAAATGTCTGCCCCTCAATTTTACTTTTGAACTCCCAGGGATGTCGGGGTTTGGTATTGACATTGAATTTCCTGTGATGTAACATTTAGCCAGGCAAAGGTGATGGGATATTCTGGATTCTGTGCAGGAGATGACTCTTCAGGTTTGTGGGGCTCCTGCTCTGAAACTTTCAGGGTGAGGCTTCTGATGCGTGGGAACCTGAAAAACCTTAAACCTGATGACTGACCGCAGAGGGAGGGGGGGCGTAATGGAGTCAACACCGGGTTACTACCTGAGATTTTTTCCAGGATTTTAGGGTCTTTTAGGAGTTTGTCAGGTATAAAGGGGATATGCGGATAAAAACAGGGATGGGAAAGTAACCCTGGGTGAACGTGCAGATTATACGCAGGATGAGGTTTCCTATCTTGCCCAGCGTCTTTTCCACCGCACCCAGACCCCAACATTTAGAGGAGATAGGGGAAGGGTGATAAGGTAAGCAATAGGGAAACATTAGGTTTGAGACTTTTGTTTAGGAGAGAGGATGGGAAAGGCGAAGGATATAGGTAAAAGGGGTTGTATGAGTATTACATAAGACTTCCATAGGGACACGGTTTGGAAGAGTGATGAAAAGACAATAGGGATATCCCTTTGTGAATTTCTCTCCTTTAAGTTAATCTTTATGTTTGTTAGAACAGGACTTGACCAGCCGGTCTGTTGCGGCAATATACGCAATTAGCACTTCTACCACTTCTTGAGGGGCAGTTATAGTAACATCTAACAAGTATTCTAATGCCTTTTCAAAATATTTCTTGGCATTATCATATTGTCCTAATCTCCAGTATGCAAAAGCATTGACTACATAACACCGGAAATACTGGCCTTTTGAAATAATGTGCTCAGGAGAGGACACATCAAATGCATCTACCATATGTCTGAAGAAACACTTGCCCCAACCAGAAGTGAAACGAAAGTGTTCAAAACCTTCATAGGTATATACTGTGATTTGGAGTCCTCCTCCCTCATGCGTCTCTTTGATTTTCAGTTTGGGATTGGGGAATAACTCGGAAATATCATTTTCAGAAATATTTATCTCATTGATAATGCAATCCAGTCTTTTATGTAACCATTTTCTCCTTATCAGAGGCCTCTCAGAAACTTTGTTATACAACCTTATCAAATATTCTGCAGCAGATTTGATCCTGACATAGTCAGAAAGGATTTGGGGAATAAAATTAAGAGAATCAACACTGTCTGAATCCGGGATTGCCTCGCTGTAGACTGTTTGGTGCAAAGAATTATTATGTGCATCAAATAAACAGATTAACACCAGCCAGTTTATCAATTTTTTGACACCTGTTAAAAATTCTGTGTAATGTTTATTCATGTTTTACCTCCATGAACCAGGATTCAAAGGACAGAGCCAGGTAACCTGGTGCATAATGTCCTTTCTCCCGGTACAGGATATCTCTTTTGTATAATACCTCCATTTCACACAAGATAATTTTTATAACCCTCATGGTTCTGCCAAAGAGTAAAAAATCCGCGGATCCAGATAGAGTTTCTTATATTTGTGTCTGAATAATTTATACCACGAAAAAAGCAAAAGGTCAAGGTAAAGCGGTTTTTTGGAAAGAAAAAATGTCCAGTGAGTAATTTATCTCTTCACTGTGTAATACCGATAAAGTGCCTGGATTTCCTCTTCACTCAGGGCGCGCTTGTAAATACGGACTTCGTCAATGATATGTGCTTCTCTACAAGATCCTTGAAAGATTGGAACTTTTCAATATCTTCACAAAGAATTTTCAATTATCCTTCTTTACTGATGATGAAGGAAAGAGAAATTTTCATGTGCTTGACAGGGGAGAGGAAATGTGGTATAAAGAAAGAGAAAGAAGGAGGGAGAGATGAGATGGAATAGAGCATGGTTGATTTTTGTAGTCTTAACATTCTGGGGATGCACAGAACTGGAAAAACCACTGGGACCGTCGGTATATAAAGTTAGCGGAATAGAACTTCTTGCACCAGAGGACGGGGTAGATATAGGTTACGAAAATGTGAGTTTTAAATGGAAAGAGATAGAAAATGCGACAAAGTATGAGATAGAAGTAGATGACGATATTTCTTTTGGGTCACCGCTAATAGATACCGTAATTTCCAGCCCAGAATATTCCTTTTATATACTTAAAGGAGGGTTTTATTACTGGAAAGTGAGAGCGGGGAATGAGTTATTCTGGGGAAATTGGTCAGACGTAAAAATGTTTAAAAAGTTGCCTTACGAAGTCGGATATTACGATACTCCACACCAGGCATGGAGTGTTTTTGTTTCCGGTAACTATGCCTATGTGGCGGATAGAGGTGCAGGTT
>JAPDKE010000014.1 GCA_029258725.1 bacterium
AAGCCATGTCCTCATGAATGTCCGTCCATTCATTCCCTTTCTTCACAAACCCACTACCGAGATTATAATTCTCTCCCCCGGATTTTCTCACAAGATAATAATTCTCACTGTCCCCTTTACACGAAAGTACCACCGCATAACGGAAATACATCCCATTCACAGTATCCATCCTTTCCATACTGCAGGAGTCAAAATCAGCAAAAACCCACCCATACTCCGTTTCCGGTATCTTGTAGAAAGAAAGGAATGGTTATCACCTTTATTATCTCTCCTTCAGGAACAGGATTTCCATTTAAAGGATCCACAGCCATTCTCTTTACAACTGCAAGTATGTCTCCAGGATTCCCAACCCTTCTTATGAAAAACTCCATTCCCCTGAAATATTCATGAGAAGGATAAAAACTCTGGGCAATGGCAGTGATGGAATCCCCAAGGACTATATCCCCTCCATCCACCGGGGTGAAAAAGTCCATGAAAGGAAGCATTCCTATACTGTCCCTCAAAACCTGACGATAGATACTCACAACATTTGCTACCTGATTGCATTTAAATTGCACCCATCTATCATGAACTGTGAGCTCCTGTGGATAATAAACCCAGAAGACCAGGTCTCCATTAGAGGGCAGCCATATATCATTGTCTGCATCATAAACCCATAAATTTCCGTCCGGATAAACATCCACAGCCTTTTTTAAATAATAACTGAAAGTATCTCCTTCTATAGATGACTTAACGTATCTTATTACAATCGCATAGGTTTTATTGGGATCCACCCTGCACGGGAAGTATCCATCCCAGTCCACAAAGGAGTCAGGGGAACAGCGATACCAGTGGATACTAAAATATGCACTTCTTCCATCTATTCTTGCAATTCTCACTCCTGAAGGTGCCCCTGATGCATCGGTTTCCTCAATCATCACCGTGATAGGAGAATAATATGCAGGATAATTCCTCATCAACCTGAGCCCAATACCCGAGATGATAGTATCCGAAGGTCTGAAAGTCTGGGCAATCTTGCATATCTCTCCTTCCAGTGCACCGTATCCAAGCATTACAGTATCATTCCCATCAGGAACAAACGTATCTATCAGCGGATGCCCGAACATGGCATCTATCCGGGCTTTAAGGGTATCTATTCCAACGGTATCGTTTATTATTATCTTTCCCACACTATCTATCCAAAGTTCGTTAAACTCCTCAATATCCTTCTTCCTGCAGGACAATCCTCCCCATTTTGCCAGGGGTTTTCCACTCATGCGGAAGCATTTCCTGGGGAAAGCATTGTATTCTATATCAAAGAATATCCCGTAAATCCCCAGAAGTCCATAACGCTCAAATTTACCACACATAAACCTGCACCTGTTAAGAAACTCCTGAACACAGGGAGCAAGTTCATTGTTTTCCCACTTTTCGCATATCTCCTGCTGACTATTGGGATAAACAAAGGGATTAACAGTGGGATCAGTCATAACTATCTGCCTTATTATCTTAAACCCATGAACAAGTAAGGTCTCAATGTAAGCAGTATCTAAAGGAGAATATCTCAAATAGGCTCCACACATGTTAAAACCACTGTTGAGAAACCTGTCTATACACTCAATGCCCCCATAATACCCAAGATCTGCGTACACATATCCTCTCCAGTGCCACATCTGATAAACCGATGGGCGAACCTGAAAGGAAAAAAGAGAGATAAAGGAGAAAAGGAGAAGAAAAACCTTCCTCATGATAACCCCCTTATTTTACTATCAACACCTTCTTTTTAATCTCTCTTTCTCCTATCCTTCCATGAACAAAGTAAATCCCGGGCTCTCCATCCCACCTCAAGGAATAATCCCCGGGACCCTGAAACCCATCAAACAAAACAGAAACACACCTGCCCATAACATCGTAAACAGAAAATTTCACATGCTCAAAACCCGTAACCCTGTAGCTCAGCCTCAAACAGGAACCAACCTCAGAACCAGAAAAAACCCCGGACCCACTAACCCCCTGCCCATACAACCTCAATATATAAAGCCCATCCAGACCATCCGCAAGATACACAAGACCATCATCCCCTACCGAGAGACCGCATCCACAATCCTCACTCCTGTAAGAAGCAACACACCGGGGATGACAAGGGTCAGATACATCCTCAACCTGTAAACCATAAGGATTGGCTATATATACCAGAGAACCCACAATCTCCATGTCACGACAACTGTGTATACTATCAATTCCCAGAAGCACGGGAGAAAAAGGATCCGAAATATCCAGAATGAAAAAGTTAGTAGCGCTCCCACAATAAAGAAGAGAATCCCTGGCAATCAGATGACCGCATAAAAGTTTATACCTGCTAACTTCAACAGGATGGAAAACATCAGAAACATCAAGAATAAAAACCCCGGAGTCTCCTTCAGCAATAAAAAGCAGAGTATCCTTCACATACACATCCTTTGCAATCCCTGAAGTATAATACCTCTCAACAAAAGAAGGAGAATAAACATCAGAGACATCGTAAACATAAACCCCTGAATCAAGTGCAGCAAGATACAACAAACTATCAGAGAGAAAGAAGCGATTAACACTGGCAGGAACAAAATAATGACCTATTAACTCAATAGAATCCGGACTCACTATCCTGAAAACAAAGAAACCGCCATTATACCCAATGGATAAGTCGCCATAGTCTGCGATATAAATGTAATCCCCGGAAATCCATATGTCCCGTGCATCAGTGGACAAAGGGAGTAAGAAATACCAGGTAAAAAGAGAACAGGATTCAGGACGGGCAGCATTCAAAACCCATAAAGCACTGTAAGCATCAGGACCATCTACCATGTAAACCACAGAATCAATCACCCAGACATCCTGCGCCTCAAAACCCCTGTCATGCCAGCCAGCCTCCTGAGGAGAATAAGGGTCAGAATAGTCCACAACAAGCACACCACAATCCTCATCAACCGTATAAGCCACACTATCAGTAGCACATATCTCCACATGGGTTCCTCCAAAGGTATCACACCAGCCACATACCACAGGAGGAGGTTGAGAAACATCAATGATGTTAACACCAGTACCTCCAGAGGTACCTCCAGAAAGTACACAGGCATAATCACCAGCCACATCAACAGCAAAGGTATAAAAATACTCTGTTTCACACCAACCCCTAAAAACAGGATTAAACAAATCAGAAATATCAAGCATCTGAAAACGATTAAATCCACACGCAGCATAAAGCATGGTATCACGAACACATAAACCACTGACAGCAGAACCAGTATAAAGAAGAGCCTCATAAGGATTCAAAGGGTCAGTAATATTAACAATGCTCACACCCCTGCCACAGGCAACAAAAACAAGAGTATCCACCACCTGAAGGTCCCTGGAACCACCCACATCCAGCGTGGCAACAACCCGGGGAAAATAAGCATCAGAAACATCAATAACCACAAGCCCAGGAGTACCATAAGAACACGCCACATAAGCATAACCACCCCTGACATCCACATCCTCAGGAATACCTTGAGCACGAAAATCACAAATGCCCACAAGTTTGGGATGCTTAATGTCATAAACATCAACTATGCATAAACGATTACCAGTGGTATCAGAACTGCAACCAACATAAACAAAGGAATCAGTGGCACACATTCCCCTTATTCCCCCTATAATCTCCCAGTAAAAAGGACCTGCAGGCAACCTCAACCTCCATACCTCACGGGGATGACGATAATCCTTGACATTCAAAAGAACAAGATAAGGACCATCACCCATGTAAAGAAGAGTATCATTCGGCATGGAAATAGACCAGCTGAGCCCCCTGAACCAGCCCCCAACAAGAGAACAACCCTGAGCATCCTTGAAATCAACCTCCCTGCCTTTGTCAATCTCTCCATACCCCACCCATCCAGAAAGCTCCCGGGAAGATAAAACCTCCCTGAAAACAGGTATCTCCATGCCCGACAAAAGCATAAATAAAATTATCATTTCTCCCCCTTTCCTTTGCCTTTAAAAACACAAAAACCCCTTCCTCCTTTACCTCCCTTAAGGGAGAGGAAGGGGTAAGATGGATGACCATGAAACCTTTACAATTTCTCATTCCTTTCCTCCCGTATTTACAGGATAAAACATCCCTTCTCACCCTGTCAAGGGTTTTTATAAATTTTCCAGGTTGATAATCAATAACTTATCACAAATTTCAAACTTTAAATGCCTGACCCCCGGAGCAGGGTTTTTGCGTGCTCAATTGCACTTTCGGTTATTTTCTCTCCGGTGAGCATCCGGGCAATCTCCCTTATCCTTTCATCCCCTTCAAGTTTCTTTATTCTTGTAACAACCCTCCCCTTCTCCTCTTTTTTATAAACCACAAAATGATGATCACCAAGGGCTGCTATCTGGGGGAGGTGGGTTATGCATATGACCTGCCTTTCCCTTCCTATTCTCTTCATCCTCCTCCCCACCGCCTCCCCTATCCTTCCCCCTATCCCTGCATCTATCTCATCAAAAACAACCCCAAGAACCCTGTCTATTCCTGAAAGAATGGTCTTTATTGCAAGCATTATTCTTGAAAGTTCTCCTCCTGATGCAACTTTTCTTAAAGGTTTAAGAGGCTCTCCTGGATTGGTGGAGATAAGAAATCTTGCAGTATCCTTCCCCCTTTCATCTATGGGCTGGTTTTTCATCTCTATTTCAAACTCCGCACGCATTCCCAGCCCCTTTAATTCCTCCTCTATCTCCCTCTCCAGTTTCTCCTTCACCTTCTTTCTCTTTTGAGAAAGTTCCTCTGCAAGTTCCTCAAGTTCTCTTTCCTTATCCCTCAACTCCTTTTCAAGTTTTTTAATCTCCTCCTCTATCTCCTCCTTATTGAAGACCTCGTTTTTTACTTTCTCCTTATATGCAAGAATCTCCTCAATGGTACTTCCATACTTCTTTTTCAATCTCTCTATGAGTTCTAAACGCTCCATAACCTCATCAAGCCTTGCAGGGTCGGTATCTAAGGAAGAAAGATATCCTGCAAGGGGAGACTGCAGGTCCTCAAGAATAGAAAGTGCCTCCTCCATTCTATTTTTTATCTCCCTGAGTTCCTCATCAACCAGAACATCCTCAAGTTCTTTTACGGTTCTTCCGAGAACCTCAAGGGTGGAGCCATCCCTTTCATAGATTTCCTCAAGTGCAAGCGAAACCTTTTCCCTTATCCTTTCCAGGTTCTCAAGTTTTTCTTTCTCCCTTTCAAGTTCCTCATCCTCTCCGGGAGTTAAATTCGCCTTCTCTATCTCATCAACCTGAAACCTGTACAGTTCCTCCTTCTCCTCAAGCAACCTTACCTTTTCTTTAAGGTTCTCAATCCTCTCTTTCAGGTTTTTAACCTCCCTTACTTTCTCCCCAACCCTTTCCCTCAGGGGAAAGAGTTCCCCGTATGCATCAAGGAAGTCAAGATGGGTATCCTCTGAGAGGAGCAACTGGTGTTCATGCTGTCCATGGATGTCAAACAGATATTTCCCTTTCTCTTTAAGTTCCCTGAGACTGCTTTTTTTACCGTTTATCAGGACCGTTGATTTTCCCTTTCTTGAGAGGATTCTTTTTATCGTGAGGGTTTCATCTCCTTTTTCAAACACTCCCTCAACCTCTGCCTCATCCGCTCCACTCCTTATCATATCCGGGTCTCCCTTTTCTCCAAGCAAAAGGGATAAAGCACCTATTATTATGGACTTTCCAGCCCCTGTTTCCCCTGTAAAAACATTGAATCCCTTTCCAAATTCAATCTCAAGTTCGTCTATTATTGCATAGTTTTTTATCCTCAACTTCCCTATCATTTCCCCCAGCCGAGTTTGCTCCTCAGTATCTCAAAGTATCCCCTCTTTCCGGTTCTTATGAGAGGTAAAGAAAAAGGAGCCTTCTTTATCCTCACAGGCTTATCCTTTTCAAGTTCATACCTGTGCTGCCCATCAACAACGAGGGTTGCAGGGGTAAGGGGAATTATCTCTATGGTATCTTCAGGGTCAACAACAAGGGGACGGAAGGAGAGGGTATGGGGGGATATAGGGGTAAGAATAGTTGCGTTTATTCCAGGGGTAACAATCGGACCTCCGCATGCGAGGGAGTATGCGGTTGAACCGGTGGGGGTTGAAACAACTATCCCGTCGCACGATACCTCGGTTATCTTTGTGCCATCTATCCTTATCCTCACAGTAATCATGCGCATATCCGATGTCATTGAGACAACATGGTCGTTCAATGCGTATTCCCTCTTTCCTGAAAAGGCTGCCTCAAGCAACATTCTGTTTTCCACCGTGTAATCCCCATTCTTTATCCTCTCAAGTGCATCCTCAACCTCATCTGCTGGGACCTCCGTGAGAAATCCAAGGCTTCCTGCGTTTATTCCCATAACGGGAATGTTTCTCCCGAAAACAGCCCTTGCCGTTCTTAAAAGGGTTCCATCCCCTCCCACTGCTATTGCAAGTTCACATGATGGGTCCTCTTCCTTAACCTCCCAACCGTTCTCCTTCCCGAATTTTTTTATACACTCAACCACCGGGAGGGATACCTCTTTTTCTGGGTTGTAAAAAATGGATACCTTCATTCTTTCCTCCTCAGGATAAGGATTCTCTCTTTGCCTGCAGGGTCTTTTCTTATCTCATAAGAGAAACAGGGAGGGATGTTAAGGGGAAGATTTGCAGGGTCTATCTCTATCACCATTTTTCCCTCTCTTTTAAGTATATCCTTCCCCTCATGGATTATTCTTTCTATTATCTTTCTCCCCTTCTTTCCTCCAAAAAGTGCATCTTCAGGCTCGTATCTTACCTCAGGGGGGAGTTCTTTCCCCTCAGGAATATAGGGAGGATTTGAGACTATGAGGTCTGGAGCGGGTTTGTCATGGAGGGGGGAGAAGAGGTCTCCTTCAAGCACAGAAATTTCAATTCCAAGTCTTTTTGCATTTTCTTTTGCGTTTTCAACTGCCCTTTTATCAATGTCTGTGGAAAAAACTGTTGCATCCGGTCTTTTTTTCTTTATCCAGAGGGCAATGCATCCCGTTCCTGTTCCTATGTCGTAAATAACCGGATTTTTTATCCCCTCTATTTCCCTCAAGGCCACCTCTGCCACTTCCTCTGTTTCAGGTCTCGGGATGAACACACCGGAATAAACCACAAGTTCAAGTTCACAGAATTTCACCTTGCCTGTGATGTATTCAACGGGCACTCTCTTTTTCCTTTTTTCTATGTACTCAAAATATCTTCCTGCAACATCCTCGGGTATTTCCTCCTTCACCCATGCCTCCCACCTCTCCCATCCTGCGGCAGAGGAGAGGAGGATTACTGCATTCAAAAATGGTTCCTCAATTCCCTCTTTTTCAAGTATCCTTTTCCCCTCTCTCAGTGCCTCCATTACCCTCATATGTCTCACTCTCTTTTAGTATGAGTTTGTCTATTATCTCATCAAGTTCCCCTTCAAGCACGTCTTCCAGGTTGTAGAGGGTAAGATTTATCCTGTGGTCTGTTACCCTGTTCTGGGGGAAGTTGTAGGTTCTTATCTTTTCGCTCCTCTCCCCTCTTCCTATCTGGCTTCTCCTTTTCTCCCTCAGTTCCCTCTCCTTCTTTTCCCTCTCATGCTCATAAAGCCTCGCCCTCAAAACCTTCATTGCACGCTGGCGGTTCTGGTGCTGGGAGCGTTCCTCCTGGCAACTCACAACAATTCCTGTCGGGATATGAGTTATCCTAACCGCGGTTTCAACCTTGTTCACATGCTGCCCTCCATGTCCTGATGCACGGAAGAACTCAATCTTCAGGTCCTTCTCGTCTATCTTTATGTCTATATCCTCCATCTCCGGAAGAACTGCAACGGTTGCCGTGGATGTGTGGATTCTTCCTCCTGACTCAGTTATGGGGATTCTCTGGACCCTGTGGACACCGCTTTCATACTTCAATCTTGAGTATGCCCCTTTCCCAACCACCATGAATATGACCTCTTTAAATCCTCCAAGGTCTGTTGGATGGGAATCAACCATCTCCACCTTCCATCCCTTTTTCTCTGCATATTTTGTGTACATCCTGAAGAGGTCGCGGGCAAATAGGGCTGCCTCCTCCCCACCTGCACCCGCCCTTATTTCCATGATTATGTTTCTTTCATCGTATGGGTCCTTCGGGACAAGAAGTTTCTTTATTTCCCTTTCAAGTTCCTCCTTTTTCTCTTTCAGTTTCTCAAGTTCCTGGGCTGCCAGTTCCCCGAGTTCCGGGTCCCCAAGCAGTTCTTCTGTCTCTTTTATGGAATCAATTACCCTTCTGTATTCCTGGTAAATCTGTATAACAGGCTCAAGTTCCTTTCTCTCACGGGAAAGTTTTTTAACCCTCTCCATGTCCCTGAACACATCAGGAGAGGAGAGTTCCCTTTCTATCTCCTTATACCTTTTAACCAACCCCTCAAGACGCTCAATCATCATGGATATTTTAAGATATGGACAGGGTTTGTCAACCTTGCGTTTTTCCTCAAAAATAATAGGCCCGAAGGCAGATTTCAAGTTCCTCCAAAAAGTTGCCCGGTCCTCTTCATTTCCATGGGAAACAGAGGCAAGTGCCGGGTATCGCATTTTTATTGTCAGAAAAACTTTGATATTTTTATCATAGACCCATCGCAAGGTTGACAAGAGGAAAATTTTCTGAAATAATAAAAAAAAGGAGGAGGATATGAAACTTGGGGATTTTGTTGATAAAGAGAGAATACTGCTGGAAATAAAAGGAAAGGAGAAAGACGAGGTTATTGAGGAGCTTGCCTCCCTTTTTGAGCGCACCGGGGTGGTGAAGGATAAAAAGAGGTTTGTTGAAAAGATAAAGGAGAGGGAGGCCATTGAATCAACCGCGATAGGCGATGGAATTGCCATTCCCCATGCAAAGTGTGAGGAGGTTGAGAGGTTATCCATTGCCATAGGAAGGTCAAAGGAAGGAATAGATTTTAACTCCCTTGACGGTAAGCCTGTTTATTTAATTTTCATGATTGCGGCACCAAAGGAGGCAAAGAAAGAGTATTTGCAGGTGATAGCAAAGATAGCAAGGTTGCTTCACACGAAAAACTGCAGGAAAAAACTCCTTTCCGCATCAACGGTGGATGATGTTCTTCAGGTAATAGACGAGTTTGACAGGAGGGTTCCGAAGGAGCTCAGGGTAAAGACAAAGGATGGAAGAGTGATATATAAGGAGGAATAATGTATCTTCTGGTCATAATACTTCATAAGGAGGAATACCTCGACGATATTCTGCAGCTCTTTGTGGAACTCGGGGTTGAGGATGCGGTTATAATTGAATCCCAGTCCCTGACACATGCCCTTGCCTATGATGTCCCAATCTTTGCAGGGTTGAGGTTCCAGTTGAAGGGGGAAAGGAAGTATTCAAAGGTTATTCTCGCCCTTACGGACAGGAAAGAAACAGCATCCGAGATGGTTGACCTTCTCAAGGAAGAGGACATAGACTTTGAACAGCCTGGAACAGGTCGTATTCTTGTTGTAAAACTTGAGGAGGCAATAGGAAAACCCGAGGAGATAGAGATATAATTAAGGAGGGAGGGGAGAACCCCTCCCTTTTTTATTTTTTCACCTCAATCCCCACATAGAACCTGGGACCAGGAGGCGCGGGGTATCCCCTGTCCCATCCGTAACCAGGGAATTCTGTGTATTCTTCACCAAGCACGTTTTCAACCCGTAAAAGCACCCCCAGCATTTTCCAACTTGCACTCATCCAGGCATCCACCACCTTGTACGGTTCAAGTTCGCTTCTTTCCGCCGCACCGCGCAGGCTTATGCCTCCCTCAAACTGGTTCTTTTTACCCTTAAGAAAAATACTGTACTCAAGCCCGGGGAAGACGTCCTTTTTGTCTGAAAACCTCAAGGATGCACCAAACCCGAAAGGTCCGAAGTTTCTTCTTGCATCAGCATAAAAACTCCGTATCCTCGCACTGTCCGTATTGTAGGGTCTCCAGTCGGCTCCATAGGTGATGAGCCTCTGAGCATGAGTCTCAACAAAGGAAAGTGAAATTCCCCATTTCTCAAGAGTTACTGAATAAAACCATGCCTCCTCAGGCTCAAGTTCAGGATTTCCAAAACCAGGATAGTAAAGTTCAAGGAGTGTGGGATTCCTGTATCCTCTTCCACATGATATACCCACCTTCAATCCCTCTACAGGATAGAATACAAAACCACACGTAAAAGAGTAATTTCCATGATGAAGGGAGGAGTATGCGTATCTTCCATTAAATATAAGAAGCCCCGGAGCGAACAATTTTGAATATTCCAGTGAAACACCTGTTTTCTTTTCCATCCCGCTGTAAACCGTGCTTTCAACCGTATCCACGGATGCCTCTCCAAAAATTTTCAGATTTTCAATCCTCATTCCACCCTTTATCCCGAGCCTTGTTGATGTGTATTCTTCCTCAAGCCAGTCTCCATGATAGAAAAGATAGGAGCGGACCGCATAGGGATGGATAAAAACCACTCCCTTTCTCACCACCGCATCCCATGAGAAGAAAGAACTCTTCATCCAGTCGTTTGGAGATGTTGCATCTCCCAGGGTTGTGTCCAGGGGAAGGGGACCGGGGCATCCGTTTCTTTTATAGGAATAAAGAACATGCATCTCCACGGGTGAAAATTCAAGAACCCCGTGAACCCCAAGTCCTTTCATACCTGTATTTGTCCTGTATCCCGAATCAATCACCGCACTCCCATCCATCCCGAGGAAAATCTCTTTTACCTTCCAGCCTGACCTGAGGGAAAGATGCTTTGTATGTATTCCTCCTTTTCCACCGAGCAGGGTGTTGGCCTCCACCCCCTCTCTTTTTCTCAAAACCACATTTACAACTCCTCCCATCCCGCTTGCTCCACCAAAAGAGGAAAAGGCTCCCCTCACAACCTCAAGTTTTCCAGTGGACGAGACGGGAAGAAGAGAAAGATCAAAACCTCCATTGAACGGGTCATTTATGGGTATCCCATTGAGCATCACCTGGGTGTGGGTGGATGAGACGCCATCCAGGACAGGAAGTGATATGGAGCCCGGGTATCCATAGAAGGAGAAGGGGGTTGCTGTATTCTCCCTCAGATACTCCCCAACATCCTGTGCATTTTTCATTTCCTCTTCCCCGTAGGTCTCAACCACATACGGAACCGAGTCGATGGGGGCTCCCACCACAACCACAGGGTCAAGATAGTACTGAATTGCCTGAGAGAAAAGAAAGAGAAGCATTTTCACCTCCCATGTTTGAGTTTTGAGTAAACAGGATAAACCACCATCCCAAAGATAAGGGTGTTGGAAACGATGTGGATAAGAGAAAACGAGAGCCCCGCCACCATGTAGGCAAGGAAGGTTTTACCTCCGGGGAAGAGGATGTATCCTGAAAGGTTCGTGAGGATGTCATAAAGGAGTGTGAGAAGGAATCCGGAGAGAAAGAAGGAAAGCCTTCCGGGAGGAATGAAACCACCACACACTCCCACCACCATTCCCCCAAGAACCTGGGTAAAAAGAAGCGGAGGTGGTGATGGACCATACGGGTTGAAAAAACCGAAGATAAGGAATGTTAAAAATCCCGTAATTCCACCTTCCCTTTTCCCCAGGAGAACTCCGGAGAGGAAAATGGTAGGAATTACCAGTTCTACATTGGGGACCGGTGCAAAGGCATATCCTAACCCGACCCCCAGTGCGATGAAGATGGAGACCTGTGCTATTCTTTCCATTCTCACGAACCCTTCCCTCCCCTCGGAGGTTAAAGGTTCAACGCTCGGGCAGCGGGTGTCCTGGCTTAGGGCAACCTACTCGCCACGCCTTCCCAGGCATAAAGCCCAGTGGCATTGAGTGGCTTTCGTTCCCATCACAGTAGCGGGGCTGCGGGGGAATCTCACCCCTCTTCCCCTACTGCCCGGGCAAGGAAAGTGTAGCAAGATAATCCTGAAAAGTCAACCCTCTCAAAAACCAGTTTTTCAGGGAAGATTTATGTGCATGAAAATCAAAAACCCGTCAAAAACAGCCTCCAAAATCAACCAGATATTTTAAAAAACCTGAGGCATCCCATATACCCTTCTCAATTCCTCCAGCCATCGCAAAGGGTCCTGGGGGTAGAGACGCCAGACCTCCTTCCAGTTGAGATAGGGTGTCCATATAATTATCTCCTTTTCGTTTCCGTCAAGTTTTATCACCCTGAGTGTGACATATCGTTTTTGGGCTGGTTCCCGTGTGGTGAGAAGGAATGGAGGATGTATTATTCTGTCAGGTGGGGATACAATGTAAAGTCCTTCTGGGGTAAGAAATAAATTTGAAAGGTATTTTGTTGTTTCCCTCTCTTCGTAGCGATACCTCGTTTTTCTTATCCTGACCCTCTCCTCTGAAAGTATCACCTCCCTTTCACTTATAAACTTATAAAACTCACGTGTCTCCTCCTTCGTCTTTTTGATACTCACCACTATGATGACCAGCAACCCCACGACAAGAAGAAAAAATAAAAATCCCATCATTCCCTCCTTTTTGATAGCATAACAAAATAAGAGAACAAATCAAGAACCACTTGACAAATTTGTGAAATTTATTATATTTTAAATAGACCAATTTGCTCTTTTCCTTACACCCCCTTACATGCCCCCTTCATTTTGCCCTCCTTCTGAGGGGTGGGTAGAATTAAGCCCACCCCTCTCCCTTTTTCTGTCCTCTAAGAACTTCCTCCTCACCTCCTCAAAGAACTTATGGGCGAGTTCGGTTCTGTAATCCGGATAGGTCCAGGGAAGATTTTCCCATCCGGTTTTTCTCCGATATAACAGGGTGACCTCGCAGAAAATTCCATCTCCCAGGTAAATTCTGTGGGCATAGTTTTTTGTGGTGGGAAGAAGAAGTCTTGTATCGGAGACCCCTCCCGGGTCGATGTTGATGGTCCTGTTACCTTCCACCCGGTATTTGTTTTCTATCTCTATGGTTTCAAGTTTTATTCTTTTAAGTTCATTTTCCGGAATAAGGCAGTCAACAGAGATCCATCTCCTTTTAAGGTCCTTTCCCATTTCTTTTTCATAGTAGGATGTGAAATCAAAAGGAATAATGGGACTTCTCAGGTCCACAGGTCCGTATTTTTCAAGCTCTTTTTCTATATCATGTATCATCTCTTCTCTCCCAATAAGACCAAAAATGAGTTTTACAAGTGGCACCCTCATGGTGAGAAGAAGTAAAGCAGATGTTTCCCCCCGATGTATGCAACAACAGCACCAAGGGATAGAAAGGGGGCAAAGGGAACTATATTCTCTTCTTTTTTTCCTCTCACGGCAATCAGTCCGTAGACCGCTCCTGTGAAAGAGGCTATGAAGAGGACGAAGAACATGCTCTTCCATCCTGTGAATGCCCCTATGAGTGCTGCAAGCTGTATATCCCCAACACCCATTGCTTCTTTTTTATAAATCAGTCTCCCCACAAAATAAAGCAGAGCAATGATTGAGGCACCGGCAAGGGCACCGGAGACCCCGTCCATTATTCTTCCTCTGAGGAGGGCAAAGAGCAATCCAAACATAAGTCCGGGGATGGAAAGAACATCAGGAATGAGCATGGTGTCAAGGTCTATAAAGGAGATGGGGATGAGGAAAAGAACAAGAACCAGGAACTCAATATACTGCAGGGAAAAGCCATAAAGAAGGTATCCTGTAAGAAAAAGAACACCTGTAAGACCTTCAACCACAGGATATCTTATGGAAATCCTTGCTCCACAGTTCCTGCATTTTCCCCTCAGCAGAATATAACTCAAAATGGGTATGTTATCATACCAGGGGATGTTCTTCCCGCATGAAGGACAAAAGGAGCGGGGAGATACAATGGATATCCCTTTTGGAAGACGAAATATAAGTACATTCAGGAAACTGCCAAAGGCAGTTCCCAGAATAAAGAGGAACGCAGCCATTCAATCTTCAGATAGTATATCCTCTTCCCAGGTTACGATGGAGTGATAGAATTGCCGGTCTCCCTCGTCAAGTCCACGCGTGAGTTCCGTTATGTGTACCTCTTTTGCACCAAATTCCTTTATTGCATATCTCAGAGCCTCTTCCGGCTTTGAGTTTTCTCCGCATGTGTATATATCCAGTGCCGCATATCCCTCTTCAGGCCAGGTGTGAACTGAAAGATGGGACTCGGATATAACCACCACTCCACTCACACCATGAGGAGGGAATCTGTGGAAGGATATTGCCCACACCTGTACTTTTGCAAGTTCTGCCGCCTTTACCAGAATATCCTGGACCTTATCCACGCTTCCTATCACCTCCGGATTACAACCAGATGCCTCAACTATGTAATGTTCCCCTATGGTCTTGTGTTTCTTGTCCATGATTTCTATAATAAAAAGTAGAGGAGAAATGTCAAGTATCCGTTTTGAAAGAGGGCTCAGGCAAAGGAATGAACAAAAACACCCTTCCAGAAGGCAAAAGAAGAAATGGTATCCTGAAATTCTGAAAAATCTCAGGTGGTAACCGGGTGTTGAGCCATTACAGGGAAATTTCTATCCTGACTGTAGGAGTTGACATTTAAGGAGAAAGAGGTTAAATTTTAGAAAAAGGGGGCTTTATGGCGCGGGTTTCTCTTGAGGAGCGAGTTGCCTGGCTTGAGGGCTGGGCGAAAGGAGAGGGTGAGCGGTATGAGAGGCTGGAGAGGGACATACTTTCTGTGAAGGAGGAACTGGAGAGGGTGAAGGGTGAGGTTCATGGGTTGAAGATGGAGGTGAATGAACTCCGGAAGGAGATGTACGGGATAAGGGATGGATTAAGGGAGGAGATGTATGCCATAAGGGACGAGTTGAGGAAGGAGATGCATGAGATAAGAGATGAGTTGAGGAAGGAGATGCATGAGATAAGGGATGAGTTGAAGGCGGAGATATCCGGAGTGAGGGGAGAGTTAAAGGAAGATATCCGGAGTCTGAAGTCTGAAGTGAGGGCGGAGCAGAGGAGGTTCATGTGGTTGTTGATAGCAACACTTGTATCCACCCTTTTAACGCTTGTGCTTAATTTAAGGTAATCACGATATTACTTGCGATAGTCAGTATTCCTGTGAGGCTGGTGTTTAAATGAATTTGAAAATCGAAGCAGTAGAGGCTCATTAAAGGCTACAGAATATTCAGGATGGTATAAAAGATTCCAAAAAAACCTCCGTTATCCTTCTTATCCTTTCCGATGCCTTACCATCCCCGTAAAGGGAGGAGGGTGGAAGAGAAGGCTTTTCAATGAGTTCAAAAAACCACTCCTTTATTCTCTCCCTATCACTTCCCAGAACCCTGGCATAACCTGCCTTAACACCCTCGGGTCTCTCGGTTTTTTCCCTCAAAACTCCAATCCTCACACCAAAATACGGGGCCTCCTCCTGTATCCCACCTGAATCCGTGAGAACAAGGGAGGAATGCTTCAGAACATAAAGAAGGTCAGGATAGGAAAGGGGAGTTAAAAGCAGGATATTCTCCACATTCCCGAGCATTTCCTCCGCAGGTCTTTTCACATTCGGATTTGGATGAACAGGATAAACAAAAAGAACATCCCTCCTTTCCTCCGCAATCTCCCTAACCGCCCTGAATATCTCCCTCAAAGGTTCCCCGAAGTTTTCCCTCCTGTGAACCGTTAAGAGAACAATCTTTTTATCACCCTTAACCAGTTCCTTAACCTCCTCACCCGGAGGAACATTCTCAAGAACCCAGAACATTGCATCTATTCCCGTGTTCCCCACAACATGAATTCTCTCTTCCGGAATCCCGTCCTTCAACAAATTCTCTTTCGCCTGTGGAGTTGGTGCAAAACAGAGGGAGGAGAGATGGTCCACAAACACCCTGTTCATCTCCTCAGGATAGGGAGCATATGGGTCGTGCGTTCTCAAACCCGCCTCAACATGTGCAACCGGGATTTTAAAATAAAAGGCAGCAAGGGAGGCAATAAAAGATGTGGTGGTATCACCCTGAACAAAAATAATATCGGGTTTTATTTCCTCAAGGGTCTCACGCATTCTTGAGAGTATTCCGGAGGTGAGGTAAAAAAGGTCCTGATTCTCCTTCATGAGATTGAAGTCAACATGGACCTGGAGGCGGAATACCTCTATTACCTCCTTCAAAAGTTCCCGGTGCTGGGTTGTTGCCACAACACGGGAAAGGAATTTTCCTCTGAACTCCCTTATTACCGGAGCAAGTTTTATTGCATCCGGTCTTGTCCCTATTACAAAAAGAACCCTATACGATTTTTTCCGCAATTTCCTTTATCGCCCTGGAGAACGGGGAATCAGGCTCGTGGAGAACAACAGGTATCCCCTTATCCGCAAGTTCCCTCGCCTTTATATCAAGGGGAACCGCACCCAGGAATTCAACCCCGAGTCTCTCCGCCTCTCTCTTTCCCCCTCCCTTTCCAAAAAGGTCTATCTCCTTCCCGCAGTGAGGACATATAAGCCCTGACATATTTTCCACAACCCCTATCCTGGGCACCTCAAGCTGCCTTGCCATGTTAACAGCCCTTGCAGAGTCTATGAGGGATACATCCTGAGGGGTGGTGACAATAATTGCCATATCGGGCTCCATCTCCTGTGCCATTGTGAGAACCTCATCCCCTGTTCCCGGAGGAAGGTCTGCTATCAGAATATCAAGTTCCCCCCATCTCACATCTCCCAGAAACTGCTGGAGGGCTGAGGAGCGGAGGGGACCCCTCCATATAACCGGGGTATCAGGAGGAATCATTGAGCCTATGGATATAACCTTAACCCCGTCCTTCTCAAGGGGAATTATCTCATCCTGTTCTGCTATGGGTCTCTCCTGGAGACCTATCATCTTTGGAACATTGGGTCCTGTTATATCTGCGTCAAGCAAACCGGTGGTTTTTCCAAGCAACTTCACTGCATAGGCAAGATTCACTGCAACGGATGTCTTCCCAACCCCTCCCTTTCCGCTGAAAACAACAATTCTTTTTTTAACCTTTGAAAGCCTTTCCTTTATCCTTTTCTTCCTTTCCTCATACGCCCTGAGCCTTTCTTCCATTTCTCCTCCTCCAGGAATTTGAGGTTTTCTTTCAGTCTGTAAACAAGTTCAAGTGCCTGTCTGGGTGTGAGTTCGTCCGGGTCTATCCTTTTGAGTTCCTGAATTATGGTCTCCTCAGGCCTGAAAAGTTGCAACTGCAAAAACCTTGGAGGATGCCTTCTCTCTATCCGGTCGTCCGCCTCCAGGTCCGAGAGAATTTCTTTTGCCCTTTCTATAACCTCCCCCGGCAACCCGGCAAGTTTTGCAACCTCTATCCCATAACTTCTGTCCGCCTTTCCCCGGACGACCCTTCTAAGGAATATTATACCCTTTTCTGTCTCTTTGACAAGTACGGTATAGTTTATACACGAGGGAATGTAGTTTTCAAGACCCGTGAGTTCATGATAATGGGTTGCAAATATTACCTTTGGTTTTTCCTTTATTGAGGAAAGATACTCAACAACTGCCCATGCAATTGCAAGCCCATCATAGGTGCTCGTTCCCCTCCCTATCTCATCAAGTATTATGAGACTCCTCTCCGTGGCATTGTTCAAAATGTTTGCCGTCTCATTCATCTCCGCAAGGAAGGTTGAAACCCCCCTGGTCAAATCGTCGGATGCCCCTATTCTGGAAAACACCCTGTCAACAACACCTATCTTCGCATAGGATGCAGGGACAAAGGAACCTGCCTGCGCAAGGATCGTAATGAGGGCAACCTGCCTCAGATAGGTTGACTTACCCGACATGTTTGGTCCTGTGAGAATTATTATCCTTTCCTCAGGGTTGAGTCTCGTATCGTTCGGGATAAAGTTACCTTCAGGAAGAAGCAGTTCAACAACAGGATGCCTCCCCTCCTTTATCTCTATGGAGGTTGATCTGTCAATAAGGGGTCTTGTGTAGTTTCTCTCTTGGGCGATGGAGGCAAAAGAAGAAAGGACATCAATCTCTGCAAGGGTCTCTGAAAGGGTCTCCAGTTCGTCAATCCTCTCCGCAATGTTTTTTCTTATCTTACAGAATATCTCATACTCAAGTTCCTTTATCCGCTCCTCAGCCCCAAGGATTTTTGTCTCCCACTCCTTGAGTTCAGGGGTTATGAATCTCTCCGCATTTCTCAGGGTCTGTTTTCTTATGTAATGGGAGGGGACAAGTTTGAGATTGGCCTTTGTAACCTCAATGTAGTATCCAAAAACAGAATTATAACCAACCTTGAGTGACTGTATTCCTGTCCTTTTCCTCTCCTCCTCCTCAAACCTCAAAATCCAGTTCTTCCCCTCCCTTGAAATCTCCCTCAATTCATCAAGTTCCTTTGAAAATCCATCCCTTATTATTCCCCCTTCCTTTATCTGGAGCGGTGGCTCAGGGACGATGGCACGCTCAATCAATTCCCTCACATCCTCAAGTTCCGGAATTTTTCCAGCAATCTCTTTTATAATCTCATTTCCATGTTCAAGCAGTAAATTTTTTATCTGCGGAATGATTGAAAGCGCCTCCTTTAAGGAAACAAGGTCCCTCGCATTTGCCCTTTCGGTTGCAATCCTCCCTCCTATCCTTTCAACATCCCCTATTTTATCTAAGTATTCCCTCACCTCCTCCCTCACATCCCCCCTCATGAGGAACCATTCAACGGCATCATGCCTTCTTTTAATTCCTTCAGGGTCTGTGAGGGGATACAGTATCCATTTCCTCAAAAGTCTTGAACCCATCGGGGTTTTTGTGTGGTCCATCGCCCAGAGGAGAGAACCCTCCCTCTCCCCGTTTATTCTCCTCTCTATCTCAAGGTTTTTCACCGTGGATGCATCCAGATACAGAAACTCGGAAAGCCTGAGGGCGCGTATTCTTTTTATATGGGGAAGGGTCCTTTTCTGGTTGTGTTCAAGGTAGTGAATCAATGCCCCGGCTGCCCCTATCCCCATCCTCATCCCCTCAAGCCCAAACCCATCAAGGGTTGAGGCACCCGTGAGGGAAAGTATCTTCTCCTTCCCGAATCCCGGGTCAAATAGATAGGCATCTAAAGGAGTTTTTGGACCATCAAAGGGAATCTCCTCACCAAAAACATAAAGAACCTCACTTGGAGAAATGCGTTCAAGTTCACTCCTGAGGTCCTCTGTCTCCTCTATAAAAAACTCACCTGTTGAGAGATCACAGAATGCAATACCCCACAGGTTTTCCTCCCTCACAACCGATGCGATGAAGTTGTTCTCCCTTGAAAGAAGCGAGGGTCTCATTATGGTTCCAGGGGTTATAACCTCCACCACATCCCTCTTCACAACCGGTTTCCCTGGCTTTGGCTCCTCAAGTTGTTCACATATTGCGAGTTTGTATCCTGCCTTTACAAGCCTTGCTATGTATGAATCGCTTGCCTTTACAGGAACCCCTGCAAGTGGGACGGGATTATTTTTTCCGTGATTCCTTGATGTAAGGGTTATTCCAAGAACCCTTGAGGTTATCTCCGCATCCTCGTAAAATGTCTCGTAAAAATCACCAACCCTGAAAAAGAGAATTGCATCGGGGTACTGCTTTTTTATGTGGAAGTACTGGCGCAGGAGCGGGGTCAGGGAATCCATATCTTTGTTATCCAGGCAGATATCCCTTCCTTTTCCTTGATTTTTTTCATATCCCCTGCCGCCTCCTCCCTTGTATCATAAGCCCCTATCACCACCCGGTACCATACCTCCCCATTCCTCCTCCACTCCACAATCCTCACCTGATACCCCTTCTTTTCAAACTCCTCCCTCCTCAACTCCGCCCACTTCCTTTCACGGAAGGAGCCAATCTGAATCGCATAAACTTCCCTTCCCTTCTTTATTTTTTCCTTTTCTATCCTTGACAGTATCCCCTTCCCCTCATCAAGATACGTGAATGCCTTTGCCGTATCCCCCCTCATGAGGCAGATATTCCCGAGCCAGAACCTCGCCTTTGGAGCAAGGGGGGAGTCGGGGTATCTTTTGAGAAAGATATTCAGGGTATTCTCAGCCTGCCTCCAGTCTTCAACCAGATAATAAAACAGGCCTATCCTCAAAAGGGCAGAGTCGGCACAGGGAGAATCCGGAGAGGTCAAAACCCTCCGGTAATGCTCAAGTGCCTTCATCCCATCATATTCTTTTTTCCCCTTTAAAAACTCCTCACACGGGTCAAAGGTTAAAAGCAAAAGGAGAATCATAGTTCTCTCCACTCAAATTCAACCGTGTAAAGGGAATCGGCATCGTCGTTTTCAATACAGGTTATGTGAACCTCAACACATGCATCAACTTCTGTTTTTGCATAGTAGTAATACCCGGGATGAATTTCCTCCTCACCCCTGTATCCCTCCTCAGGTTCCCCTGCAAGCTGGATGGATGAAGATGCAACTCCGTAGGGAGCGGATATGTATCCTGTGCCATAGATGGAGACATCCACCGTAAAGTATCCTTTCTCGGATGTGTAAAACCTCCTTTCTTCCCCGTATGGGACCGTAAGACTTCCAGGATGGGTCCCCGGGGACACCGGATTATTCCCACACCCTGATGTAAGATAAAAGAGAACCGCAACGAGAACACCTGAGAGGATACTCTTTTTCTTCATTTCCACAAACCTTACATCTGTATTTTTTACTCTCCATTACCTTTTTTGCAAGTTCCCCTGCAAGTTCAAGTGCCCTTTCCTTATCGGTTTCAAGGGATATGAGCAAACGCCTTGAAAGCAACGGGAGGGATGAGACACCCTCTGCATGTTTCTCAAGCACATCAACAGCCTCTCTCATTTTCCCCTTCTTTGCAAGAACATTTGCAAACCCTGTGATTATCTCCGGATTCTGGGGCTCCTTTTCAAGCAGTTCCTCGTAAAGTTTCTCCACCTCTCCATACTTCCCTGCCTCAAAGGATGCCTCCTCAAGTTTATCCATGACAAGGAATGAAAGGGAGGGATTCTTTTTCAGACACTCGGTAAAGTTCTTAACCGCCTCATCCTTATTTCCCTTCTCAAATGCAACAAGCCCGCGGACATAGAGGAGCATGGGAGAGGGGGTTAATCTGCCTGCCTTTTTGAGTATCTCCTCTTTCTTCCCGGAAACAAGCGCTATGTAGGCAACATAGTCGGAGTATTCTTCTGGCTTCCATGAAAGTCTTCTTGCGGTCTCAACGGCATCTTCCCAGAGCCCTGCACGTTCCTGTAACTGGAGCAGCAATTTAAGGTTCTCCTCGCTCCTCACCGGTGGAGGCTTTTTCAGGAAGTTCTTTATCCTCTCCGGGTCAAGCCCGAGGTAGGAGAGAAGAATTCCCTTATAAACCCTCTCCTTATCCCTCAGGTTTCTGTTTACCAGTGCATTCAGGTAAATTCTCACGGCCTTGTCATACTTACCCTGTTTTCTCAAAATATCCCCAAGAACAAGGTAAAGTTTAACATTGTCTGGTTCCTTTTCCCAGAGTTTTCTCGTCCGCTCAACAGCACCATCCAGGTCATCGGTTGAAAGCCTCTCTATTACATCCGCATACTCCTGATGATAGCACCTGGGTCTTTTTCTCATGGTTGCGATGAAGTAAATGAGGACAAGGAGAACTACAAGCAGAACAACATTGTAGTAAATCACGCCTCCTCCTTTTCTTCCTCAAGCGGGAGTTCCTTGAGTTTTTTCAGTTCCTCCCTGAGTTTTTTATTCTCCTGGGAAAGCCTCCACAGGTTTGCCCTCAGTCTCACCTCCCCTATCGCCGCTATTATCACGGCAACAACAATTCCTGCAAGCATTGCCTCAATGAGGAGCAACGAGAGGGAGACATCACGAAAGTACCACTTCAAAAAGTAAAAATCCACCACGGTATTCCCGTTCTGGGTTCCCACAACAATTCCAAGTATTAAAAAGATTGAAACAACAAGTGTTATCAGGAATCCCATTTCTCTCCTCCTTTCTTATCTTCCACGGGTATTTTAAAGGTTTTTAAAAAGAAATGCAAGAGTTTTCCCTGTGGTCTTGACATGTCCTCTCCTGGAATTATCTTTTTAGAAAAGGAGGTGAGGGATTATAAAATCAAAAATAGGAAAGTATAAAATAAAAAGATGGCTTGGAGGGGGAAGATTTGGAGATGTTTATCTGGTTGAGGACACCCTTATAAAAAAGGAATTTGCATTGAAGGTGGGGAGAGGGAAGGGAAGTATTGAGCCTTTCCTTGAAGAGGCAAGAATACTTGCATCCCTTGAGCATCCAAACATCATAAGATTTTACACGGTTGAATTGTACGAGGGAAGACTGCTTATAGTTACAGAATACGTGGAGGGGGAAAGTTTGAGGGAGGTTATCTCCCGCGATGCTCCACTCCCTCCGGAGCGTGCTTTGAATATCATCTTACAGGCAGTAAAGGGACTTTCCTATGCCCATTCCTTTGGCGTGATTCACAGGGATATAAAGCCTGAAAATATTCTGATAACAAGGAAAGGAAAGGTAAAACTTGTTGACTTCGGGCTTGCAAGGCTTTTTGAAAGGGACATGACCATGTCGGTTGCAGGAACTCCATCATACATGGCACCGGAGGCATGGGAAGGACATGTAACAAAACTCTCTGACCAGTGGAGTCTTGCCGTTGTTCTTTACGAAATGCTCACGGGTGTCAATCCATTCATGGGAGATAGCCTTGAGGATGTGAGAAGGAAGATAAAAAGCGGACAGTTCCAGCCACCATCCGCCCTCCGCTCCTCCATCCCCCAGGAACTTTCAGATGCAATAGTCCAGGCATTATCTGCAAATCCAGAAGAGAGATTTGAAACGATTGAGGAATTTGGAAGGGCAATAAGCGGAGGGGAAAAAGAGGAGATTCCTTTAATCCTTCCCGGACGCAAAAAGACATCAATTCTTGATAAATTAACCGAGGAACAGCGCAGGGCATGTGAGATTGAAGGAAGAAACTGTCTTGTGGTTGGAGGAGCCGGGACGGGAAAGACATTCACCCTAACGGCAAGGGTTGTTTATTTACTGGAAAAGGGGGAATCACCGGAATCCATGTTTGTCACGACATTTACTGTAAAGGGATGGAAGGATATGGAGGAGAGGATAGAGAAGGAAATAGGAGAGCATTCAAGAAGCCTTTTTCTTGGAAACTTTCATCACCTTGCCTCTCTTATTCTGGAGAGGGACCTGGGAAGGCTTGGATTTAAAGAGGGATGGAGTGTAATTCCGGTGAACATGCAGGAGAGGATTATCTCCGAGATAACCCGCGGGGGAACAGATGCAAGGTATATTCTCAGGGAAATAGGAAAGTATAAATCAAGGGGACTTTCTTATGAGGATGTAAAAATAAAGGGAATGTGGGGAACACTGCTTGTTGAGATATGGGAGAGGTATCAGCGGACACTGATGGAGAGGAACATGCTTGACTATGATGATGTTCTCTTCTATACGAAGGTTCTGCTTGAAGAGTTCAGCGACCTGAGGGAGTATTACCGTGAAAAATTCAAATACATTCTCGTTGACGAATTCCAGGACCTTAATCCTGTTCAGCTTGAGATTCTTGACCTTTTGAGGAGGGAGGACAATCTCTGGGTTACAGGGGATGATGACCAGTCCATATACCGGTTCAGGGGTGCAAGTCCTGTTCCCATGATGGAGTTTGAAAAAAGATATAAACCTGCAGAGGTTATTCATTTAACACGTTCCTTCAGACTCCCCCCTGAAATCCACTCCATAGCCCTGAATGTTCTTTCGTATAATAAACAGAGGATACCAAAGGTTATAATGACCGATAAAAGAAAGGGAGGGGATGTAAAGGTTGTGCCCCTTTCAAATGCAAGGGAGGAGGCATCGTATGTTGCATCGGTTATTTTAAGTGAGGTTGAGAAGGGAAGGGATTACGGGGATATAGCGGTCCTTTATCGGATTACGAGGCTTTCAAGACTCCTGGAGGAGGCACTTAAAGAGAGGGGAATCCCCCATTCCACCCTTTTCCACTCCTCCTTTTACAGGAGAAAGGAGATAACCTGGCTGCTTGATTTGCTTGAACTTGTCCTGACACCAACCAAGAAGAGGAAATTCCTGTCGGTTATGAGGTTTCCCACAAAACTTTTGAAAAAAGAGGAGGAAAAGGAGGTAAGGGAAAGAGAGGACTTTATACCCTATTTGCTTGAAAAGGGCAGTGAAAAGGTAAAAAAACTTTTATCCCTCATCCTTGGACTGCATGAGAATGTGCAGGGGTTAACTCCCGGAAGGGCACTCCAGTTGCTCATAGAGGGGACAGGCATTCTTTCCTATCTTGAGAGGAAAAAGGATGAATCCTCATACATGAAGGCGGAGAACATAAAAGAACTGCTCGATGCAGCCTCGGAATTTGAGGAAAGGAGTGAGAGGAAGGATGTCAGGGCATTTTTGAGGTATGTGAAGGCTTTGAGAAAGAGTGGATTTGAGGAGGGAGGGGTTAATCTTTTAACTGTTCACGGTGCAAAGGGGCTTGAGTTTCCCGTGGTATTTGTGATAGGTTTAACTGAGGGAACGTTCCCTGTTGGAGGTGCCCTTGCAGGAAGGGAGGACATTGAGGAAGAAAGAAGACTCTTTTATGTGGCGATAACCAGGGCAAAGGAAAAACTCTATCTTACCTATCCTCTGCACGAGGGGTATACCAGAAGACCATCAACACCCTCAAGATTTATAAAAGAAATCCTTGGAAGGTAGGAGGTGGATATGGACCTTGCAGGCTTTTTGAAGGATGTCAAAATGGGTGAACCATTCTTTTTGAGGAATGTTCTCTTTGTTCCCCTTAAGGGACCCTCATGGGTTGACGATGATTTCATTGTGCTTGATGAGGGGGTTGAGCGTGGATGGGTGAGAATAAGGGAGACCGGGGATATAGGCTCCTCATTCATTGAGAATCAGGGACCAGGACCTCTTTTTCTCATGGATGGGGAGGAACTCTATGGCGCCCGCCAGAACAGAATTCTGAATACATCAATGGTAATTGAAAGGGAGAGGAAGGTTAAAGTTCCTGTCTCATGTGTTGAGCAGGGAAGGTGGAGCGGTGGAGGAAGTTTCAGTTCTGGAAGGATATGTGCCCATCCTGGTTTGAGGGCGATAACGGCATCATCGGTTCACCGCTCTTTGAGAACGAAGGGAAAATTTGAAAGTAACCAGAGCGGGATATGGAAGGAGATAGATAGAAAGAGCAGGACCTTCAGGGTTATCTCCAGGACATCATCCATGCATGAGATAATGGAAAAGACGATGGGAGAGGACCTCTTCAGGGTGGAGTACGAACCCGGTGAGGATGAGATAGGGATAATGGGATATGCAGGAAAGAAACCTCTTGCGATTGATATCTTTGGAAGCCACTCCCTTTACCGGAAACTCGCCCCCAAGATTTTATCAAGCTATCTCTTTGATGGAATGGAGTTCGGTGGTGAGGAACCGGAGGTGGATGGTTTCTTTTCACGCCTTTTGGAAATAAAGGACTGGGAGAGGTTCAGGGGAGTGGATGTGGGGGAGGAGTGGAGATATACCGGAAAAAAACAGGTTGCAAAGGCACTTGTGGTGAATGAAAAACCCGTGCATGTTGCATTCTTTGCAATGTAAAGGATAAAGAGGGTATGTTCTCCATTCTTTTACGTGTGATTTCAGGGGTATGGAGTGCAGGTCTTTTCTGCATCCCTGGAGATACGGGAACGGTTTATCTCACTTTTGACGATGGTCCAGGGGAGGAAACAACCCTCCGGCTGCTCGATATCCTTGACCGGTATGGTGTGAAGGCGGTATTTTTTGTGATAGGGGAAAAGGCAGAGAAATATCCTGAACTTTTAAGGGAAATAAAGAGAAGGGGGCACACCATCGGGAACCATACCTGGAGCCACTCCAGTTTCATGTGGGATAGAGAAAAAATAAGAAAGGAAATATTAAAAACCGACTCCCTTATTCAGGCAATAACCGGGGAAAAACCCGTATTCTTCAGACCTCCAGGGGTGTTCTGCAGCCCCTTCTGGATTGAGGAGGCAAGAAACCTGGGACATATAATAGTGTTCGGCTCTGTTGCGGGACTTGAATTTGAGGAACACCTCTCAAGAATTGAATTTTTGCCCTTCCTCCATCCAGGGGCAATAGTGATAATGCACGAAAGAAAAAGCACCCTTTCAGCCCTCCCCTTCATTCTGGAGAAAATCCAGGAAAGATATAGAACAGGAAAACCCACTGAGTTTATTCCCAGAACTTCTTCTGACTCTTTGAGCCATGACCCCTGGTAACCGGTAATTTTACTGGAACTTCATAGATTATCGTGGGTTGACAGGGAGATTTTTTTGATTATTTTTATAAAAAGGGGAGAAAAAATGAGGTTGAACCACTGCAGAGAGAGATTTTTATCTGGTCATCTTTCCGGTGGACCTCAACTGTCAGGTGGTAAAGGGACTTCTTCCGGATTTTATGTGAGGAGTGAGAGAGGCATTTCCGGTAAGGGAACTGTTATAGAGGTTTCTCTTCCTGAGGAATGTAAGGTTAATCTCAGGATATACGACATCAGTGGCAGGCTTGTTGCTGAGCCTGTTGACAGGGTAATGAATGCGGGAGTTCACAGGATAAGGTGGGATACAGAGACACCCGGGGTATACTTCTATCGGCTTGAGGCTGGGGAGCGCACTGCAAGGGGAAAGATAATACTGGTGAGGTGAAAAGAGGGGCGGGCAGGAGCCCGCCCCTAAAACGGAGGCGGATATGATTTCTCTCCTGCTTCTTTTTTCCCTGGTTGGAACAGACAATCTTTCTTTAAAGACAGTAATCGAAAGCGGAACGCCTCCACCAGCCAATTATATTTTTACTGATGCAAACCATAATGGGAAAAATGAGATATATCTTCCATGGCATGATGATTCTACACCCTACAGAAATGGAACAGCCATATGGGAGCGTGAGAATGACTCATTATACTTACTTATAATAAAGATACGCTCTGATATGGATTACACCTACCTTGGAGAAATATGCGGTGGACTTTCTTTAGATGGGGATTCTCTTACAGACCTCGTCTTGGGTTTATATGATAGTGGAGGTAATAATATTGGTTTTTATGTCTACGAATCCCCCTCCTATGATTCCTTTCCCACGGAGAGTGTATGGGCAGATACGACGAGACCCTTACCCAACCCCTGGGATGCATACATCACCGACCTGGACCAGGATGGAAAAAAGGAGATATTTTTGAGGGCGAGGAGTGATTTGAATACGAGCACCAGGATATATGAGTGCACGGGTGATAATGAGTATGCTCTTGTCTACTGTGCTCCTCCGCCTGTTGATGACTATGTGGGAGGTATGTGCTGGGGAGACTGGGACCTGGATGGAAAGATGGAATTTGCGTATGGAAGTGTTCATGGAGGGATATTTGTATATGAGAACACCGGGGTTGGGGTTGACGATTATCAACTGGTGTGGGCGGATTCTGTTGATGATGTGAATGCCTATAAGGCTGCCTCCGGTGGTGATATGGATGGTGATGGGAAACCGGAGTTTGTCATAGGCGGTATGTCACTGTGGTTCGGAGTCTGGTATTATGTTTTTGAGGCAACAGGGGATAACAGTTATGCAAATATCCACAGGATAGTGCATCATTGGGAGTACTCTTCTACTCGCTTACTATCCTACAGTGATGTGAGGATTGGTGATATGGACGATGACAGCATACCTGAGATGCTGATAACCAGGTATAATGCCATAGAGATATGGAAGGCGATGGAGGACAATGTTTTCAGGAAGATAATATACTATGGGCTTCCCCGTGCTGTTAACGAGTGGTGGGAGGGCTTGCACGGAGGAATATACGACCTCAATGGCAATGGTTATGATGAGGTGGTTGTTGGTGGGACCCGTTATGACCCTGATGGCAATTATTACTATGCCACCTTCATTTTTGAGTATCAGCCCTATAACTGCGATGTTGGGCCTATTTCTATTGATACTCCTTCTGTGATAGCCAATCCAAGACCTCCAGTTAAGGCTTTGCCTTCCTGTTTTCCTTCTGTTTCCCTCCTGGATGATGGTTCTCCGGAAGCCAGGGGTTCTTACTATGTTTACCGTGAAGATGGTTATCCTTTATATGTTTCCTCGGATTATTCCTTCGGTGGCTTTCTCGGGGATTCTCTGAGTGATACGACTGTTGTTCCTGTGGTATGGATTTAC
>JAPDKE010000052.1 GCA_029258725.1 bacterium
AAAGGCTCAATGCTCTTGCAGAGGCACAGAGGAAGACCGAAGAAAGACTTAATGCTCTTGCAGAGGCACAGAGGAAGACCGAGGAGAGGGTCGGCCGTCTTGAGGAGGCTGTTGAGAGACTTGCAGAGGCACAGCGCAAGACCGAGGAAGAGATTGCAAGGCTTTCCCGTGATATGAGAAAGTTGAAAAAAGAGGTGGGTGGATTGAGCAACACTGTGGGCTACACCCTGGAAAATGAAGCAATGAAAGCACTTCCATCTTTACTGGAGAAGGATTTTGGAATAAAAGTGGAGGGAAGATTCGTGCGTGAGTCCCTTGAACTGCCAGACGGGAGAGAAACGGATGTTAATATCCTGGGATTTGGAAGAAAAAATGGAAAGGAAATCGTTATTGTGGGAGAAGCAAAGGTTCAGCTTGGTAAGAAACATATAGAGAAATTCAGGCGCAAGGTGGATAATGTGTTTGCACCTTACTTTGGGAAAGAAATATTTCCCCTCATGGTGACTCATTATGCAACAAAAAGCGTTCTCAGAACCGCAAAGAAGAATGGCATAGTTGTCTACTTTTCCTATCAGTTTTAAAAGAAATTTTGCTGGAAAGTGAAAAAATTTTTTCTCTCTTTTTTTCTTTATTCTCAAAAAATAAAATCATTTGAGCATCCTCCATCTGGCACGTTTTTTGCATATCTCAAAAGTATGAAGGTGAAGATTTACTTCAGAGGAAAAATGATTGAAAGGTGGGAGCCCATCATGGACCCTTATGGATGTGTGATGGGAGTAAGGAGATTTTATTACGGAAGTGACCCGAAGGTGATATACATGCTTCCGGAGTACTCTTTCTTCAAACTTAATGCCCAGCTCTCTCAATACAGAGAGGCGGTGGTGGTGAAGGATTTTTCCTCAATGTGGAAAACTATGCTTTATGTGGTTGTTAGGCATGAGAATAAGCCCTATCTCAGGCTCAAGGTAAAAAGAATGAAGAGTGGAATTTACAAGAACAGCGTGATGGAGACAGAAAGATGGATTCCCGGATTCCACGAATTGCTGGAAGAGGCAAACAAAGAGGAAACACCCGAAAAGGCAGAGGAAAAGTTCTGGAAACTTGTAAGGAAATTTTACGCCCGGGAGCCCTGACTCCCGGGCTTCCCCAGATTGACTTTTTCCTCCTGGTTTTTTATTATTAAACCATGTCGAGGATACTTCTGGTTGATGGTTCGGGGCTCATATACCGGTCTTTTTATGCATTCATAAAAAATCCCCTGAGAAACTCAAAAGGGGAGAATACATCTGCTGCATTTGGATATACAAAGTCCCTTCTCAAGGTCCTTGACGAACTCAATCCAGAATATGCGGCAGTCTCATTTGACCTTCCCAAACCAACAGAAAGGCACCTCCTCTTCAAGGAATACAAGGCAAAGAGACCGCCCATGCCCGATGAACTAAAGCCCCAGGTCGGGAAGATAAAAGAGATAACCCTTGCGCTCGGGCTTCCAATAGTTGAGGTTGAGGGATACGAGGCGGATGATGTTATAGCAACCCTTGCAAAACTCGCAAGAGAAAAAGGATTTGAGGTAATAATATTTTCCATGGACAAGGACATAATGCAGGTTCTCTCACCCGGAATAAAAATGCTCAACATGAGACCAACAACCACAGAGTTTGAGTGGATAGAGGTCCCTGATGTTAAGGAAAAATTCGGGGTTCCACCTGAACTCATACCTGATTATTTAGGACTTTCAGGAGATACATCCGATAACATTCCGGGTGTTCCCGGAATAGGACCAAAGACTGCAAAAAAATTACTTGAAGAATACGGGTCCCTTGAGAAGGTCCTGGAGAATGTGGATAGGATACCGGGAAGGATTGGAAAATTGCTCAAAAAACATAAAAAACAGGCGGAGGAATCAAAGTATCTTGCAGTGCTTAAACTTGATGTTCCGGTTCAGGTAAAGATTGAGGACCTTAAAAGAAGAGAGGTTGATAAGGAAAAACTCATCAGGGTATTCCAGGAACTTGAATTTTATTCCCTTTTAAAGGAACTTTCAGGGGAGGGAGAAAAGGTTGAATTTGAAGAGGTTGAGGAATTGCCTGAACTTGAAGGGGAGACTATTTCAGTAATCCCGTGCGTTAAGGATGGGTGGGTCTATGGATTTTCTGTTTCCAGTGGAGTAAAAAATTATCTTGTGAGAAGGAAAAAACCGGTACCTTCTGCCTCCTTTTACGTGCTTGAGGATGCAAAAAACACCGCATGGGCGCTTGAATGGGAAATCCCAGAAAAGTTCTTTGACATAGCCCTTGCCGATTATCTCCTGCATCCCCTGAGAACAGACCATTCGGTTGAAAGAATTGCACTGGAAATGAGAGGTGTTGTTCTCTCACCATCCTCAAACTCCTTCTACCCCGGAAAGGCATACTATGCAGTGAAACTCTGGAAGGAAGTGGAAAAAAGGCTTGAGGAGGAAGGGCTGCTTGAACTCTACTACAAAATAGAACTCCCACTTGTCAGGGTTCTCTTTGCAATGGAAAAACACGGAATAATGATAGATGTTGACTTCTTCCGGGAACTCTCAAGAATGCTTGAAAGGGAACTTGAGGACCTTGAAAAGGAGATATTCGGACTTGCGGGATTGAAGTTCAACATACGCTCTCCAAAACAGCTGAGCGATGTTCTCTTCAAACAGATGGGACTTCCACCCGTTAAAAAGACAAAAACAGGATATTCAACAGACTCAGAGGTCCTCGCAAAACTTGCGGAAAAATACGAAATAGCAAGATTGCTTCTTTCCTTCCGGGAACTTGACAAACTCCGCTCCACCTACATTGATGTTCTTCCAACCCTTGTGAATCCAGAAACAGGAAGGATTCACGCATCCTTCAACCAGATGGTTACTGCAACAGGAAGACTCTCATCAAGCAATCCAAACCTGCAGAATATTCCGATAAAGGGTGATCTGGGAAAAGAAATAAGAAAGGGATTTATAGCACCTCCAGGAAAACTTATAATCTCTGCGGATTACTCCCAGATAGAACTCAGGATTCTTGCCCATGTTTCATCGGATGAAAATCTCATACGCGCATTTAAAGAGGGCAGGGATATTCACTCAAACACTGCCTCCCTTGTTTTCGGTGTCCCACCTGACGAGATAACCCATGATATGAGAAGGAAGGCAAAGGTTGTAAATTTCGGTATAGTTTATGGAATGAGTCCGTATGGGCTTTCAAAGGAACTCGGAATTGATGTTCATGAGGCGGAAAGATTCATAAAAAATTACTTCTCTGCATTTCCCGGTGTCGAAAAATGGATAAGGGAAATCGTTAAATTTGCGAAGGAAAGGGGATATGTGAGAACACTTTTTGGGAGAAAACGTGAGATTCCTGAACTCAGGTCCCCCCAGCGACAGGTGAGAGAGTATGGAGAGAGAATTGCAATAAACACACCCATTCAGGGGACTGCTGCGGATATAATAAAACTTGCAATGGTAAATCTTCACCGGAGGTTTGAAAAGGAGAAGATGAAGAGCGCAATGGTTCTCCAGATACACGATGAGCTTGTGTTTGAGGTCCCGGAGGAGGAGAGGGAAAAGGCAAAGAAGATAATAAAGGAGGAAATGGAGAATGCGGTTGAGTTGAAGGTCCCGCTTGAGGTTGAGATAGGGGAGGGAAGGAACTGGTATGAGGCACATTAAGATAGGAATAACAGGGGGTATGGGGTCAGGAAAGACAGAGGTTGCAAAAATATTTGAGCGCGAGGGATTTGAGGTTGTTGATGCGGATAAGATAGGGAAAGAGGTTGTTCTTGATTTGAAAAAAGAGATAGAAAAGGAATTTGGCCCATGGAAGGATACAGGAGAACTTGCAAGGAAAGTTTTTTCATCCCGTGAAAGCCTTGAGCGCTTTAACCGGATGGTTCATCCAGAACTTTTAAAAAGGTTGAGAAGGAAAATTGAGGAAACCGAGAAACCCGTGGTTGTGGATGCTGCACTCATAAGTGAGTGGGGAATAGAGGAATGGTTTGATTATGTTGTGGTTGTGAGGGCCCCTGTTGAGGAGAAGATAAAGAGGATGAAGGAGAAGTTTGGGGAAGAGGAGGTGAAAAGGAGACTCTCATTCCAGCTTCCTGATGAGGAAAGAAAGGGAGATTTTTTCATAGAAAACGATGGGACTCTTGAGGAACTTGAAAGAAAGGTTAAAGAGATAATAAAAAGGATAAAATGCGACTTGGATTCCAGGTCTCCATAGAGGGTGGATACAGCCGTGCACTTGAAAGGGGTAAGAAACTCGGGTGTGATTGCATCCAGTTCTTCATAGGAAATCCAAGGGGATGGGAGAAGAAGGCTCCATCTGAGGAGGATATTGCATCCTTTAAAAGAGAAAACTCTTTCTTTCCCCTCATCGCCCATGCATCGTATCTTATAAGACCGGGAAGTAGAAAGAAAAAGGTAAGGGAAAAATCCATGAAGGGAATGGAGTTTGAGCTGATGCATGCACACCGGCTCGGTGTGAATTATTATGTGATACACGCCCCTGGAAAGGACCAGGATGTAAAGTTTTTTATTGAGGCACTCAAATCCATGAGGGGAGAGGTTGAAATACTTGTTGAAAATACGGCAAAGAGCAGTTTTTCTTCGCTTATCCCTTTTGTTGATGCAGGATTTGGTATCTGCCTGGATACCGCCCATGCATTCCAGGCAGGATACGACTGGAAGAAGGAAGAAACGATAAGGGAGATAGAAAAGACCATTGGAATGGAGAATATAAAATTGCTCCATCTCAACGACTCAAAGACCGGAATGGGTTCAGGAAGGGACATACACTGGCATATAGGGAAGGGAAAGATAGGGGTTGAGGGATTCAGGTGCCTTCTCCCCCATTTCCTCCACCTCCCCGGGATAATGGAGACACCGAGAAAGAGTGATGAGGATGATAGAAGGAACATGGAGGCAATGAGAAAAATCCTGGAGGAACTGTGATCTTTCTTTTTTCACTATTTCTTTCGGACATTGAGATTAAGGGAACGAATTTTCTTTCAGAAAGAATTGCCTGTGGAGAAATTCCGTGGAGGAAGGGAGACAGTCTCCCATGTGGGTTTGACAGTATAGTAAAGGCAAATCTTGACGGGACAGGAGTGTTCAGGGAGATTGAGGTTCATGCCGATACATTCCTTGACAGTGTCGACCTTAGGATTCATCTGAAGGGTTCCGGGGGTCTTTCTCCCTCATTCAGGATATCCTGGAGTGAGAGTGCAGGTCTCGGGATAGGAGCGGGATTGAAACTCAGACCCCTTCTTTTCCTGAATGGTGAGATATTTTTTATATACTACATGCTTGCTGACACCGGATATGAGGTGGGTGGCAGAATAAGGGGAACTCCATGCCACCCTGCAGGGGCAGGGATTGCGTGGGTGAGACATACTTACTTCAATACCTGGCTTGAAAGGACGGTGGAAGAGAGGATTTTGCATGTTGAGTTCTCAATGTATGATGGACCGGGTGCTGTTTTTGAGCGTGTCAATGACTTTTACCTGTGGGGAATAATATTGAAAAGGGAAAATGTGGGTTTAAAGACAGCCATTGTAAAAGGAGGGATAAATACAGGGGTTTTTGGCGGGTATGGATGGAGAAAGATGGGGAGGTGGAGACTGAAAATTGGGGGGGATGTATCCATTGGGGACACCCTTCCTTCTCTTTTGAAGTTCTGTCTTGGAAAAGGTGAGGGTACAAGGAGCAGGGAACTTGAGCCTGGAGACATGAGGTATTATGTGAATTTGGAATATGAACTCTTCAGCGGTGAAGGATGGTTGAAGGCTTTGGGGTGTTTCCTTGATGCGGGAAACGCATCTCCCTCTTTCCCCCATTTTTCGGTGGGGTTGTTTGCCAAGATGGATGTATGGGTTTTAAAATCCCTGAAACTTGGATTATTCTGGGATGGAGGGTTTGGATTTACATGCGGGCTTGACGATGCATTCTCCCATTTCCACCTGGGGACATTTCACTTTGATAGGGACTCCCCTTGAAATATTAACTTGTGGAAAATATAATACAATCATGAAGACCTTTTTACCCCTCGTTCTTTTTCCTTTTCTCTATGGATGCCCTCTTCCCTTTCACTCGGGAAGAATGCTTTCACCCGGGGAGATAGAAATGGGGATAGGAGGAGGTGCAGTATTCACAGGCGATGCTGAGTTACTTCAGCAGGGAGTATTTATAAGAAGAGGACTTACCAGGTGGATGGATGCCGGGATAATGATGGGGGCGGGTTATATTGCACCGGATATGAGATTCAGGATAATAAAGGGAAATGAGAAGTGTCCTTCTGTTTCCATTGGCGCATTTTCTCTTTTCTATGTGTGGCCTCTGGAATGGAAATGGGATGGAGGAAATGCATACCTCTGCTTTCAAAAAGACAATTTTTCCGTTTTCACTGGATATGGAGGTGGGATAGTATCATGGATTGCGATGGTTGCTCTGGATGCCAGTCCCCGGAGGTGGGATTTATTTTACATCCTGGGAAATCTATATCTTCCCATGGGTGTTCATAATTATCTTTCCTTTTCTTTTGGATGGGTGAAGTACCGGGAAGAAATTACCATATCTTCAGGAGTTTACGCTTCCCTTTCTTTTACATGGAGAAAATAATTTGGCTTTTCTTTCAGGCATATTATTTGGATAAATGAGAGGTTTTTGCCTGTTGAGGCAAAGATAAATAATCTTGAAGAGTGGCTTTTCAGTTCATGAGATTGCTTGCGATAGTGGGTCTTCCTGTGAGACTGGCATTCAGGTAGTTATCCTGTTTTTTCAGGGTTAGACCCCCCCATCTCCACTCACTCCTTTCCCAACGCATTTCAGAGAATTATCTTCCATCCGGTTGCAATGGAGACAAACAGGAATTCGGTTATTATCTTTGAAGAACCTGAAACCCATGCTTTTTCTTACCACACCAAGTTCCTTGCGGAAAGAATAGCACTGGATAAAAAGGGGATAAAAGAAAAAAGTCCCAAATACTGCAGGGTTCAATACCCCATGCACTACCAGGAAACCTTCACCTCCATCCTCCCAAGCCATGCCTCAGGCATCAGGGCGATGAAATGAGGCATAAATTATCCCCTTCCATGCAGGGCACGATAATTTGAAAACCAATCACCATCAACCCCGGGCTTACCACGCCTTTTTCCATATAAGAAACGCATAAAAACAGGGAAAACGGAGAGAATGCGATGGATAGAACTCATTAACTCCAAGAATGTTTCTCATCACAATCCCAAAATCAAAATCACGCCAGTTCAGCGTGAGGGCTATATCAGCCCAGTATCTTCCTCCATCAAGCATCCGGAAATCCACGGAGGCAATCCATTTATTGAAACCGAACGTGAAAAATACAACAGGATAGTCAATATCGTTCCAGGAATACCCTCCCTTGAGAGAAACTGTGCTGTCCCGGTAGGAGAGATAAACCCCGGCATCGGTTCCGGTTCTTGCACCTGCAGTATCGGAAAATGCAGGAAAGGTTCCCCTCTTCCCATAAAAGGAAATTCCACACCTCCACCAGTCAATCCCCCCTTCAATTATCCGGTAGTGATAGACAGAATCGCATATAGAAGAAAACGGATTAAAGGAAAGAAGTCTTTCAGGTGAAAGCAAATATGCATCCCCTCCCAGCCTGAGATAAAAGGAAAAACCGCGCCAGGGATAAAAGAAACTGAATAAAGGATACCACCCCTCCTTCCAGCCTATCCCGAGTTCCACCTCTCCCTTTCCAAAGGATACCTCTCCTCCGCCTGTCCCTCCTCCTTTGAGGAAATGTTCCCAGAAAACTTCGCCCCTGAAGCCTTCATACCTTCCCTCAAAAAATCCTCTCAGAAATACCTTATTTTCCGGAGAAAACATGCTCTGTGCCTCAATTCCTGCATCAAAAAACTGGTGGGAATAAAATCCATTCCACTTCACATATCCGAGAGTGCGCACAAACTCCTTCCTGAAGACAGAAACCGAGGTGTAAATTTTGTCTATCTCTATGTCCGCAAACCCGCTAAGTTCTGTCCCTTCCTCTTTATTTATCCCTCCCCTTCCTCCCTTTATGATGACACAGGATGGAAAATACATGTGCTGGAAATACGCATTGAAAAATCCTCCGTAAACATTACCAGCATATCCTCCGGCTTCCACTTCACAGTCTGGGGGAAGGTAAACAGGGGTAACCCTCTTCTCTGCAAGCATCCTCTTTACCGAAAGAGGTGCTCCCGGGACGGGAAGCTCATCCACAAATTCATAACCGGGAAGGGAAAGGGGTTCCAGTTTTACCTTCCTCTCCCCGTAAACCACTATCTCGGGAATCTCAAGCTGTGCAAATAGAGAAAGGCTAACGAATGCGATTAAGACGCTGGCGCGCCTCATTCACTGCCTCCTCATTGTCCTTTCTTTCCATAACCTCCATGTAAAATCTCCGCGCGTCGTCTTTTCTTTTGAGTTTCTCCGCAACTTCCCCTGCCTCAAGCAGTGCCTGACTCACCAGCTCACTTTCAGGAAAGAGATACTTCACCTTGAGGAATGAAAGCAGTGCCTCCTCATACTTCTTTTCCTTAACCTTTATCCTCCCAAGGTAAAGATACGCCTCGGCACCCGTCCCCCTTCCCTCCTTCGCCTGTTCAAGTAATTCCTCACTCTTTTTGTAATTCCCCTCCTCATAGCATATCTTCCCGAGCTCAAGTTCGGCAAGCCCGTCAGTTTTGCCCAGAAGGTTTGAAAGTATCCTCTTTGCCTCCTCCTTATTCCCCTCCTTTAAGAAACAGAGGGCATAGTAAACACCTCCCTCTCCCTCTTTCACCTCATAAAGATACCTCTTTGCCTCCTCATACCTTCCTTCCTTATAAAGCATCTTGCCCAGGGCAAGCAGTGCCTTTTCCTTAAATTCAGGATAGTGGGATGCACTCAGGAAGGATTCCTCAGCCTCCTTCACCTTTCCAAGCCTTGCATAGCACAGTCCCTGAAGATAATATGCCTTCCCACCTTTTGCATTTTTATAATACCCGACCGCCTCCTCATATTCTCCATTGTTGAAGAATACATCACCAAGTAAAAGATAAATCCCGGGCTCAAGTTTCGTCCCCTTGAACCTTCTCAAAAACTTCTCTCCTTCCCTTTTTACCCCCTTTTTACCCTCAAGTTTATCACTGGCAAAGAGAATCCCTCTCAGGGAACCAAGGATGGTTGTATCAGGAGAGGAAACTGAAAGATATGCACGCTCATAATAATTCCTTGCCTTCTCATACTCCTCCATGTCGTAAAAGTTGTCACCAAGCAGAACAAGTGCATCGTAAAGCAGACTTCCCTCGGGATACTCCTTTAAAAATTCTTCAAGAACCTTCACCGATGCCGTGTACTCTCCCATCTTCCTCAAAGAAAGGGCAAGCATGTAGTATGCCTTCTCTCTTCCGGGATGGAGGGGAAACTCCTTCATTATCTCATTGAACGTCCTCACTGCATCCCGGTAGTTTCCCATCTCATAGAACATCTCTCCAAGATGAAACAGTGCCTCAGGTCTCTTTTTTCCCTTAACACTCCGGTATGCATACTCCGCCTGCTCGTAATTTCCCTCTGAGCGTGCAACATCCCCCATCTGCAAAAGAACATCATCCTTTCCTTTGAATCCAGGAAACTTGATAATAAGAGTATCAAGAACGGAAAAAGCCCTTTTGTAATCACCCATCCCCAGGTAAGCCCATCCTATTCCCTGCAGTGCAAGGGGTGCGTATTTCTCATCCCGGGGGCTGAGTTTGTATGCACGCCTGTAAAAGGACTCAGCCTTTTCAAAATCCTTTTTTGAATAGTATATCCTTCCAAGGAGGATGCACGACTCAACATCCTCTCCATAATTCTTTATCTTACGGAGGAGGTATTTCTCAGCCTCATCGTTCTTTCCAAGGGAAAAAAGCATCTTTGCAAGAGAAAGGAGGGCATCGGCTCTTCTCTCTCCCTTTACTGAAAGATAGTGTTCCCTTGCAAGGTCGTAGTTTTTGAGTTTTCTCTCTATGTGTCCCAGGATTAAAAGTGCATCGTCCTTTTTATCTCCCTCAACTATGGAAAGGTATCCCTTTGCATCCTCATATTTTTCCTGGCGGTAAAGCATAACCCCGCAGCGATAGGAGGCATTGGAGCGATATGCAGGATACCTGGTTATCAAAACATCATAAACCTTCCTTGCATCCTCAAATTTTCTCATTCTTTCAAGAGATGAAGCCTTCCAGAGCAACGCCTCGGGGTAAACCGGGTCCTTTTTGGGTATCTGTTCAAATGTTTTTATTGCCTCCTCATACCTCCCCTCCCTTGCCTCCATCACACCAAGTCTGTAAAGGGCATACCCCTTCTCGGGCAGGTCTTCCTCAACCACCTTATTCAGCACCTCCTTTGCCCTTTCCATGTTTCCATCGCTCTCCTCTATCTCTGAAAGCAGCAAATAAAACCTTCCCCTGTACTCTCCCCCCTCCTTTATTCCCTCCTTTACAACCTCCCTTGCGCTTTTGAGGTTTCCCAGGGCAATGTAAATCTCTGCAAGATGATACCTTGCCTCCTCCCTGAGCTCCTCATTTCTCATTGCCCTTCTCATGAACTCTTCCGCTTTTGCATAGTCCTTTAACTGCATGTAGCACCATCCTGCGGAGAAATCAGCATAGGGTTTCAGGTCTCTTTTAACCTTCCTGAAGTATCCTATTGCACGCCTGTACTCCTTTTTCCTCAAATATGCCTCACCAATCCAGTAGTATCCCTCATCACCTCCTGTCTTTCTGAAAATCTTTATTGCCTCATCGTAATCCCCCAGTTCAAGCAGCGCCCTTCCATACACGAGCATTATTTCTTTACCCCGGGAAGGATACTTCCTTAAAAGGGATGGGGCCTCAACTTTAATCCTTGCATAATCCTCCAGCATGAAGAGGGAGGCAAGGTAAAGATATGCGGCATCGGGAGAGAGTTTATGGCGGGGATATTCCTTGAGAAAAGAAGAAAACTCCGAAGATGCAAGCTCGTAAAGTCCGTCAAGGTAAAGTCCTCTTGCAACCTCAAACTTCTCCTGGGGTAAAAGAAAGAGTAAAAGTATCATACCTCCTCCACGAGGACAACTGCCATTGCAGCAGCACCTTCCTTTCTCCCCACAAACCCAAGTCCCTCACACCTCTTCCCCTTTATGGATATCCTTTCCTTATCCATCCCGAGAACACGCGCTATATTTTCCCTCATTCTTTCCTTATAGGGCCTTATCACAGGTTCCTCAAGCACGAGAACCGCATCAACATTCACCACCCTTCCCGGTATTCTTTCCCTGACCCTTTTTAGAAGTTCCATGCTTGATATGCCCTTATACTCATCCGTTTCAGGGAAAAGGGTCCCTATATCCTCCATCCCGAACGCCCCAAGGATTGCATCTATTATTGCATGGATGAGGACGTCCGCATCCGAATGACCATAAAGACCGCGCTCGTAAGGAATCTCAACACCTCCAAGCACAAGTTTTCTTCCTTCCTTCCAGGGATGAACATCAAATCCAATCCCTGCCCTCATACCTTCTCTCCAGCATCTGAAGAATGGCACCTGCCAGGATTATATCGTCTTTTGTTGTTATTTTCAAGTTCAAAGCATCACCCTCAACAACCCTCACCGTGTATCCCGCACGCTCAACCAGTCCTGCATCGTCGGTTGCATAAAATCCGTCTTTATAAGCCTTCCGGTATGCGTCAAGGAGGATTTCTTTATCAAATCCCTGCGGGGTCTGGATTGCGTAAACCCCTCCTCTTTCAAGGGTTTTTATAACCGCGTTATGCTCCACTTTTTTCAGGGTATCCTTCACCGGTATTCCAGGAACAACCGCACCAAATCTTCCTGCCTCCCCGGATATCCTTTCAACCAGCGATACCCTCAAAAATGGTCTCACCCCATCGTGGATGAGAACAACTCCATCCTCCACATGCTCAAGCCCCCTCATAACAGAATCCTGTCTCTCCTCCCCTCCCTCAACAACCTTTTTCACCTTTGATATTCCAAGGTCGTGTATCATGTGCTCGGCATACTCAACCTTTCCAGGAGGAACAACCAGAATAATCCCGGTTATGGATGGAGAGGCATCAAGGGTTCTTAAAGGATAATAAACAACAGGCTTCCCTCCCAGGGGAAGAAACTGCTTTTCAACCCCTCCCATCCTCCTCCCTCTTCCTGCAGCAACAACCACTGCCTCAGCCATTATCTCCCTCCTTTACCGATACAAAAATTGTATTGCCAACAGGTGTTTCAAGGACGCTGTCAACAACACATAAAACCTTCCTGCCAACCAGGTCTTTCCCCTCCTTTACCACAACCTTTGAGCCATCGGGAAGGTATCCTATTCCATCCTTCTTATCCCATCTCTCCACCTTCACCAGAACCTCATCCCCTGGAATCCATACAGGTCTTGCAAGGGAGGAAATTTCATTGAGGTCTATATATTTTAGATTTCTTGCCTCAAGCCATTCCTTGAGGTTCTCATCCTTCACCATAACAGTGAACTTTCCCGCGAGTCTCCTGGTGTTTCCCCTCAAAACCTTTGCTCCACGGGAAAGGAGTTTTTTTATCTCCCTCTTCCCTATCTTTCCCCTCTCCCTTTCATGTTCGTTTTCCGATATCTCCATGTTTTCTATGGTCCTTATGTCCTCCGAAGTTATGTAAAGGGGACCATCAATAAATCCGAGTTCAAAAAGGCGCGATACTCTTCCATCAAGGATTGCCGAAAGTTCAACTATCTTTCCCTTCTTCCTGCAGAATCCCATACGCCTCCTTTATGTTTTTTATCCTCTTTACCTCTATCTTCCATTCTCCCTCTATGCGCTGGTCCGGGACAAGTATCCGCCTCATCCCGAGCCTTTCCGATTCCTTTATTCTCTTCTCTATGAACGAAACTGCTCTCACCTCACCTGAAAGCCCAACCTCTCCAACAACGGATGTAAGGGGGTCAAAAGGAATGTCAAGATAACTTGATAGCATCGCAAGGGCAATTCCAAGGTCTGTCCCGGGCTCCTCTATCCTTATCCCCCCTGCTATGTTTGTAAAGATATCGTATGCACCTATGTTGAGATTTAACCTTCTTTCAAGAACCGCTATGAGCATTGAAATTCTCCTGTAATCGCATCCTGTTGATACGCGCTGGGGTGCGGTGAACCTGGCAGGGGAGACGAGTGCCTGGACCTCAACCAGAAATGGTCTTGTTCCTTCAACAGCAGGAACAACAACACTTCCAGGAACATACTTCTCCCTCCCCTCAAGCAGTGCAAGGGATGGATTCTCAACCTCCCTCAATCCTTCTCTTTTCATTTCAAATATGCCTATCTCATTGGTTGAACCAAACCGGTTCTTTATCCCCCTCAAAATCCTGAACTCATGGTGCCTGTCCCCCTCCAGGTAAAGAACAACATCAACCATGTGCTCAAGCGTTTTTGGACCCGCTATAACCCCTCCCTTGGTTATGTGCCCTATCAAAATGGAGGTTATGTTTCTTTCCTTCGCCGTTCTCATTATTCTTGATGTGCACTCCTTAACCTGGGAGACACTTCCGGGAGGACTTTCAAGTTCAGGGCTGTAAACTGTCTGGATTGAGTCAACGACAAGGAATTCAGGATTCAATTTCTCAACCGTTCCCTCAATCACATCCATATCCGTTTCGGAGAGAAGGTAAAGGCTTTCAGATGAGACACCAAGCCTCTCAGCCCTCAATTTCACCTGCCTCAGAGACTCCTCACCTGATACGTATAAAACAGGTTTATCACGGGAAATATTCCCGCATATCTGTAAGGTTAAAGTGGATTTTCCTATTCCAGGGTCTCCTCCGAGCAAAACAAGGGAACCCCTGACAAATCCTCCTCCAAGGACCCTGTCCACCTCATCAAATCCAGAAGCAACTCTTTCCTCTTTTGCAAGGTCTATCTCCGAGAGTTTCAATGGATTGCCTGGTTTCTTTTCTTTCTTTTTCCTCTCCCTCACCTCCTCCACCATGCTTCCCCATGCCCCGCACACCGGGCACTTCCCCATCCACTTTGAGGATTCATATCCGCATTCCTGGCAGATGTAAACCCTCTTCACTGGATTGGTCCCTCGGCAAGCCCTTCAACAAACTGCCTCACATATGGATTATCGCTTTTTTCAACCTCCTCCGGTGTTCCCTCAAATATTATCCTTCCATCGTATATCATCGCAATTCTATCCCCTACCTTGAATGCACTCTTCATGTCATGGGTCACAACTATCGTTGTCTTGTGGAGCCTGTGCTTCAATGAGAGTATGAGTTCGTTTATGCGGTCTGCCATTATCGGGTCAAGTCCTGTTGTTGGCTCATCGTAGAGGATGTACTCAGGGTCCATGGCAAGTGCCCGTGCAATCCCAACCCTTTTTTTCATCCCCCCTGAGAGTTCTGCTGGTTTTAGATGTTCAACATTTCTCAATCCCACAAGTTCAAGTTTTTCCTTCACTATCCTGTCTATCTCCTCCTCAGAAAGTTTTAAATGCTCCCTCAATCCTATAGCCACATTCTCCTTAACGGTCAGGGAGTCAAAGAGTGCTGCTCCCTGAAAGACCATGCCAAACCTTCTTCTCAGGTCAAAAACCTCCCTTCTTGATACCCTGTGAACCTCTATTCCGTCAACCACAACCCTCCCCTTATCCGGTTTCAAAAGCCCCACAATGTGCTTTAAGAGAACACTCTTCCCGCATCCACTCCGGCCTATGATAACAAGTGTCTCTCCATCCCTCACCTCAAGGTTAATCCCTTTAAGAACATGGTTGTCTCCAAAGGATTTGTGAAGGTCCTCTATCTTTATCATTCAAATTCCTCCCTTTCAGGTGGTGTGAAGAGAACATACTGTGGATGGAAAAGAACTGGAACATCATCCTGGGGTCCGTGTCTGTTCTTGGCAACTATAAGGGTTACACTGGACATGAAGGTTGTGCGTGCCTCTCTTGACCCCATCTCCTCCCTGTGAATGAATATTACCATGTCCGCATCCTGTTCTATTGCCCCTGACTCTCTCAGGTCTGAAAGAATGGGTCTCTTTTTCTCCTGTCCTTTTGGTGCTCTTGATAACTGGGAAAGGGCTATAACGACTATTTTGTGGTCGTTTGCAATCGCACGAAGAGCCCTTGATATTCCCGCAACCTCCTGCTGACGGTTCTCTGCGGGCGGTCCTTTTATTAGCTGGAGGTAATCTATCATCACAACCTTAACCCCCTTATCTCTCACAAACCTCCTCACCTTCCCCTTGAGTTCAAGAATGGGAATACCAGGGGTATCATCCAGGTATATGGGAACATCCCTCAGGATTCCTGCTGCTGTCGTCAATCTGCTCCACTCCTCCTCACTCAACCTCCCGGAGCGAAGGCGTTTACTGTTTATCTTCCCGACCATTGAAAGGAGCCTCTGGACCAGTTGCTGAGATGTCATTTCGAGAGAGAAGAAAAGAACGGGATAACCAAACCGGTGCGACATGTTGTATGCGAGGGTGAGGGCAAAGGCGGACTTACCAACGGATGGGCGTCCTGCAATAACCACATACTCCCCCTCGTGGAATCCGGTTGTGAGGTCATCAAGTTTTGGAAATCCGGAGGGAATACCAACTATGGGGGATTCTCTTTCGCTTCTTGCCTCAATTATCCTTATAACCTCCTTAAGGGGGTCCTGGAGTGGAACAACCCTTCTCGTTCCTATGTTTTCCCTCACTTTAAGTATCATGCTCTCCGCCCTGTCAAGAATCCGGTCAACCTCCTCCCTTTCCTCCCTCGCCATTTCTATTATCTGACTTGACGTCCTTATGAGTTCCCTCAGAGTTGCTTTCTCAATTATTATCCTTGCATGGGTTTCTATGTTTGCAGCACTCACAACCTGCTCACAGAGGGAGGCAAGGTAGGCTGCCCCTCCTGCATCCTCGAGTTCTCCCCTTTTCCTGAGGTGCTCGGTGATGGTCACAAGGTCAACGGGTTTGTTTTCAAGAGATAGTTCAAGGATTGCCCTGTAAATTATTCTGTGGCGCGGATGATAGAAATGCTCCGGTTTCAATCCCGGGTAAACCTTCTCAAATGCGTCGGAATACTCTATGAGCAATCCTCCTATTACCGATATCTCAGCCTCAAGGGAATATGGTTCACCCATTACTTCCATCGCACTCCTCCAGGATTTCTTTAATAACATCCAGGTCCTCAAAAACCTCCTGTTCCCTTTTTGGATTTCTCAAAACATATGATGGATGATAGGTGGGTATGACCTTTATCCCCTCATAGTGAAAGAGATTCCCCCTCATCCTGACAACGCTCTCAACCCCAAGGAGGACGCTTGCCGCAATTTTTCCAAGGGTTACTATTAGACACGGCCTTATTATCCTTATCTGCCTTTCAAGATACTCCATACATTTCTTCATTTCTTCGGGTTTTGGATTCCTGTTGTGGGGAGGCCTGCATTTGACTATGTTTGTAATGAAGACATCCTTCCTTTTGAGCCCTATTCGCTCAAGCCAGAGATTGAGCCTCATTCCAGAAGGACCCACGAATGGAAGTCCCTGCTCATCCTCCTTTTCTCCGGGCGCCTCACCTATGAGCATGAGTTTGCAGTAAGGATTTCCATGCCCCGGAACCGGGTTTTTCCTGGAGTGGTAAAGTTCACATCGGCTGCATGCACGGATTTCTCCTGCAATCCCGTCAAGGAGTTCTTCCCTTTTTCTCTTTACCCAGATGTATCCCACCCCTATTCCCTGAAGGTAGTTTATGTAGTCATGGATACTATCTCCAGCACTATCTCCCATGCAACGTCCTCCTTCGTTCCGGAGACCTTTCTCTCTTTTTTACCGGTTATTATGTATCCCTCGGTTTCTTCACCTCCAAGTACCTTAACCGGATTTGAGAAGACAAGGTCCAGTTTTTTCTCCTCAAGTTTCCTTTTTCCTTCCTTAAGTATATTACGTGATTCAAGGGAGAATCCCACAATGAATTTTTTCTTTTTTTGAAGAAGGGAGAGAATATCCGGGGCTGGCTTGAGTTTCAGGGTTATCTCCTTTCCCTTTTTTATCTTCTCCTTTTTTCTTTCAGGTATGAAATCAGAAACTGCGGCAGCCATAACGAGTATATCGCACCATTCAAACTCAGAAAGAACCGCTTCCTTCATCTCCTCCACTGTTCTCACATTTTTAACCGGGAAAATGGATGGTATGTCAACCTCATGTCTTCCCATTATTAGCTTTACCTCTGCCCCTGCAAAGAAAAACGCCTTTACAAGGGAAAGTGCCATCCTTCCGGAAGAGCGGTTTGTTATAACCCTTACCGGGTCCACTTCCTCCTCCGTTCCACCACCGGTTATGAGAACCTTCTTCCCTGAAAGCCTCTTCTCAGGACAGAGTTCCCTTTCAACAAAAAGCAAGAGCTCGGGAACCTCCCTCATCCTTCCCTCACCCTCTTCTCCGCAGGCAAGGGGACCTTCTCCTGGGGGGATGAATTTGTATCCCAGGGATTCAAGTTCTTTTATATTCCTTTGCAAGACAGGGTTTCTCCACATATTTTTATTCATCGCGGGGGCGAAGAGAACGGGAGAACGGGTTGCTGCTATAAGGCATGAAAGAAGGTCGTCGGCAATTCCTGCATGGATTTTCCCTATGAAGTTAAAGGTTGCGGGGGCGACCAGGACAAGGTCGCATTCCCCTGCAAGGGATATGTGAACCGGGGAGGATGGACGCTCAAACAGTTCCCTTATCCTTTCACCTGAAAAAACCTCAAGAACTTCCGGGGTTACAAATTTTTTTGCATTTTCCGTGAGGACCGGGATTACCCTCCCATTTCTCTCCACTATCTCTCTTACCAGAAAAGGAACCTTACAGGCGGCTATTCCCCCCGTTACTCCGAGGAGGATGGTCCTGCCGCAAAGGAAGTTCATTCTTCTTTATAGATATACTTTATCTTCTTTTCAACAAGTTTCCTCAGGGCATCAAGTGTTGGCTTTGCAGGGGAGTTTTTGTATTTCTCCCTGTCAACCTGGTTGAGTCTCCTTGCTTCCTTTGCGGCAACCATTATTGCCTCATATTTATTCTCTATTACCTCCCATATCTTTTCAACCGGTATGAACATTTAACCTCCTTATGGTTTCTTTCATTCTTTCCTTTCTCAATCTGTCTGCCTTTATTATATAGGATATATCCCTGATGGCAGTGTCAAGATGGTTATTCACAACAACATGGGTATACCTCTCAACATACCGGAGTTCTTCCCTTGCACGCTCAAGCCTCATTTTTATAACTTCTTTCCCCTCGGTTTTTCTCCCTTTTATCCTTTCCTCAAGAGCCTTCCAGGAGGGGGGGAGAATAAAGATAAAGACACCGTGCGGGAAGATCTCCATCAGTTTCTCCCCTCCCTGAACATCTATTTCCAGGATAACATCCACTCCCTGCTCAAGCTGTTCGTAAATGGGCTCCTTGGGAGTTCCGTAGTACCAGTGGAAGACCTTTGCATATTCAAGGAAGTATCCCTCCTCTATCTTTTTCCTGAATTCCTCCTCTGAAAGAAAGTAGTAGTCTATTCCGTGCCTTTCACCTTTCCTTTTTGGTCTGGTTGTTGCAGAAACAGAAATCCAGAGCCCTGGCACTACCTTCTTTACTTTCTTTACCAGGGTTGTTTTACCAACACCTGATGGTCCTGATATTACAAATATGTTCCCCTTCATTCCACATTCATCACCTGTTCTTTTATTTCCTCTACTATCTCCCTCAGTTCAAGCACCCGATGGGTGAGGGAGGGATTGGAGAGTTTTGTTCCCAGGGTGTTGAGTTCCCGCTGAAGTTCCTGGGTGAGGAAAAGCAATTTCCTTCCAGGAGAATCCTCATCAAGATACTCCTTCATCTGCTGAAGGTGGCTTTTTATTCTCACAACCTCCTCGTTCACTCCTCCGGTTATAAGTAAAAGGAGTTCATCCTTCGTGAGATTCATTCCCGCGCTTCTCAGAACCTCCATCCTTTCCTCTATCCTTTTCCTCTCCTCCTCCACATCCTTTCTTATTCTTTCCTCCATTTCTTCCATCACTCCCTCTATTTTCTCTATCTTATGGAGAAGGTCGCTTTTCAGAGCCTCTCCTTCTTTTTCTCTCATCTCAAGCAGTTTTTCTATCGCGTGGTCAAGCAAAGAGCAAACCTTCATGCATGCATCCTCACCAAACCTTTTTTCCTTCACAACCCCTGGAAGGGGAAGCAATTCCGCTATTCTCACATCTTCTTCTATCTGGCGTTTATAGTTTCTCACAGCATCCATGTCAATCACCCAGAATCCCTCTCCCTCATTTTCTGCATAAACCTTGACAAATATCGCTCCCCTCTTCACCCTCTCCTTTACCTTCCTTGCAAGTTCAACCCTGCAGTACTCAAACTGGGGAGGGAGGTTTATGGTTACGTCTGTGTACTTGTGGTTAAAGGACTGAATTTCACATACCACGGGTATTCCCTCTATCTCACCCCTTGCCCTTCCATATCCTGTCATGCTTCTCATTCTGACTCCAGGATTATGGTTACAGGACCATCATTCAGCAATTCAACCTCCATCCTCTCTCCAAAAGCTCCCTCTTCCACTCTCACACCATGGGAGCGGGCGTATTCAATGAATTTTTCATAGAGTTCTTTCGCCCTTCCCGGTTCTTCTGCGCGTGTAAAGTCGGGTCTTCTTCCCCTCCTTGTATCCCCGTAGAGGGTAAACTGGGAGACAACAAGCAGTTCCCCATTCACATCAAGCAGGGAGAGGTCAAACTTTCCCTTTTCATTTTCAAATATCCTGAGATTCACGGTCTTCTTCGCAAGATACTCCGCATCCTTTTCAGTATCTCCCTTTTTTACACCCAGGAGAACGAGAAAACCCTTCCCTATCTCTCCCTTAACCTCCCCGTGGACCCTCACCCTTGCCCACCTCACCCGCTGGATGAGGGCTCTCATTTAGTAAGGAGTTCCACTATCTTTTCGCCAAACTTCTTTGCAGCCTGAGGTCCGCTTGCAGTCACGATCTTTCCATCAACAACCACATCCGCCTGGGTGTAACTTACCTCATTCTCCCTGAAGAGCCTTAAGGTTTCATCTGTTGGATATACCGTTGCCTTTTTCCCGCGAAGCACACCTGCCTTTGCAAGGGTTACCGGGGCAAGGCATATTGCACCTATGACCTTTCCCTTTGTGTTTGCATTGAGAAGGAGTTTGTGTGCATCCGGATTGTCCCAGTACTCGGTTGAACCCATTCCTCCGACAAATATTATTGCATCGTATGGGTCTGCGCTCTGTTCTGAAAGGAGATTCTCAACCTGAAAGGTCATTCCAAGCATTCCCTTCGCCTCTCCCTTCTTTGATGATGCAACCGTCACCTCTGCTCCCAGTTTTTTGAAGAGTTCGTATGGCTCCTTAAACTCTTCATCCCTGAAGTTCTGAAATGCTATGACCATGAGTATCTTCTTACCTGAAAGACTCACCTTCTCCTCCTTTTTTTCCTGTTTGCATCCTGAAAAGACAAAAAGGGTGAGTAAAAGTAAAGGCAGTCTCATGGATACCTCCTAAATTTCGTATTTTCCAAAGTCCTCGGGGTTGAGCCTCTTTAAGTAATCCTGAAGATACTTCTTCTTCGCCTCCTCGTCTATCTTTATTTCTGTTGCGCTTGCCTCCATAACCTCCTCTGCAACATATATCGGACACTTTGCCCTGAGGGCTATGGCTATGGAATCACTCGGTCTTGCATCTATCACCGCAAATTCGTTTTCTTTTTCCAGATATATCTTTGCATAGTATGTATCCTCTTTTAATTCGCTTATCTCAACCTTGAGAACCTTCACACCAAGTCCGCGGAAGATATTGACTATCAGGTCGTGGGTGAGAGGTCTTCTGAACTTTTCACCCATGAGGGCACGGGAGATTGCATCTGCCTCAAAAGGACCAATCCATATTGGAAGAACTCTCTCTCCTTTTACTTCCTTTAGAAGAACAACAGGTGTTCCTGTTGTTTTGTCCATTGCAAGTGCAGAAACAGAAACCTCTATCATTTTTTACCTTCCTCAACCACCCAGAGTTTTACCGTTGCGGTGACCTCTGGATGGAGTTTTATTTTGATGTCATAAACACCAATTTGTTTTATTGTCTCCGGAAGTTCTATCTGTTTTCTGTCAACTATGAATTTGTGCTTTTTAAGTTCCTCCTCTATGTCCTTCGAGGTTACAGAACCAAAAAGTTTTCCTTCCTCTCCTACCTTTGCCTCTATGGTAAGTGAAAGTTTTTCAAGTTCTTCCTTCATCTTTTCCGCTGCCTCTTTCCTCCTTGCCTCTCTTTTTGCATCAAATTTTCTCTCATTCTCAAACATCTTTCTCATGGAGGGGGTATTGGGAACTGCAAGTTTCCTGGGAATAAGATAGTTTCTTGCATATCCATCCTTTACACTGACAACATCCCCTCTCTCACCAAGTCCGGGAACATGCTCAAGGAGTATCACCTCCATCCTCACCTCCTCAGTATTCCCTTGAAACAAATGGAAGCAGTGCCATCATTCTTGCCCTCTTTATCGCAGTTGTGAGCTGTCTCTGATGGCGAGAACATGTTCCTGTTGACCTTGCAGGAAGGATCTTTCCCCTTGGGGTTATGAATTTCCTTAAAACCTCAACATCCTTGTAATCAACAGGATCTATGTTGTTCTGACAGAAATAGCATCTTGCCTTTTTCTTTCTTGCCATATCCTCCTCCTTTCAGAATGGAAGTTCATCCTCCTCTTCCTGGGGAAGGGGTTCTTCAATAACAACGTCTTCCTCTGATGGAATCTCCTCCTCAACAACCTCCTCAGGCTTTGAGAGGTTCTGGAGCCTCTGTGCAACTATCTCCGTTATCCACCTTCTCTGACCTGAGGGGTCATCCCATTCCCTTGTTCTGAGTCTTCCTTCAATATAAACTGCACTTCCTTTCTTCAGGACCTCACCAAAGTTCTCCGCAAGTTTTCCCCATGCAACCACGTTTATGTATATCGTCTCCTGAACCCACTCACCCTCCTGGTTCTTGTAGTTCCGGTTTGATGCTATCCGGAACCGGAGGACGGGTCTGCCTGCTGTGGTATAATTTAAAGTGGGGTCCGATACAAGCCTTCCTGAGATGAGAACCAGGTTTATTGAGGGAAGTCTGAGGTCTGCCATTATTACCTCCGAACTATCATGAATCTTAAAACTGCGGGTTCAAGTCTGAATTTTTCCCTGAGTTCCTGCACTCCTTCTGGTTCGCTTGTGAATCTCACAACCACATAGTATCCCTCTTCTTTCTTCTTTATTGGGTATGCAAGTTTGCGTGTTCCCCACACATCCACCTCCTCCACACTCCCCTTCTCCTCCATCCACCTCTTTATTTCCTCAATCTTTCCGTCCTTTTCCTCAAGGGATGGGTCAAGGATGTACATGCACTCGTATTTCCTCATGTCTCCTCCTTATTGAAAAGATTGGCTGCCCTCTCAATTCCCTCCTCCATCCACACCTGAACCCCTTTTGCAGCCCTTTCCACAACCTCACTTACATCCTCATCAAACTTGGAAAGGACCCAGTCAACAGGGTTTATGTGGAGGGGAGGACGCCCTATCCCGACCCTTAACCGCGGTATTTCCTCGGTCTCAAGGGCCCATATTACCGATGCCATTCCCCTGTGCCCACCACTGCCGCCCTTCGGTCTGAACCTGAGTTTTCCCAGGGGAAGGTCCATGTCGTCATACACAATAAGAAGATCTGGAAGGTCAACCTTTTCCTGGTCCACTATCTCCTTCACCACGACACCGCTCATGTTCATATATGTGAGTGGTTTCGCAAGCATGAACTCATATTCCTTCTTTTTACCCCGTGCCTCAAGCCACATTCCTTTCCCTCCACGAAACGGAATCTTCTCCAGTTCCGCAACCTTCTCCACCACCATGTATCCTATGTTATGACGTGTCCCCTCAAATTCCTTTCCCGGATTTCCAAGACCAACAACCAGTTTCTTCATTCCTCTTCCTCTTTCTCTTCCTCCTCTTTCCTTTCCTCTTCCTTTACAACCTCAGGCTCCTTCACCTCCTCTTCCTCCTCCACCACCTCTATCTCCTCAAGTTTCTTCGGTGCAACAATGGAGACGATAACCTCCTCCAGGTCCTCGGTTATCCTCCACTTCTCTGGAAGTTTAAGGTCGCGCAGGTGGACGGAGTCTCCTATTCCGAGGTTGCTTATGTCAACCTCAATGAACTCCGGAATGTCCTTGGGAAGGCATTCAATCTCAACGTCACGCTTGACAAAGTCAAGAATTCCGCCCTCTTTGACTCCCTTCGCCTCTCCAACAAGTTTGAAGGGAACCATGACCGTGACCTTCTCTCCCCTGTGGAGATGATGGAAATCTATGTGTATCACCCTTCCGGTGAAGATGTCGCGCTGGACTTCCTTTATGAGGGAGGGGAGTTCCTCCCCGTTGAGTTTCACGGTTACCACCGAGGATTCGGAATGGATGGAGGAGAGAAGTTTCTTGAGTTCTTCCTCCTCAACATATATGAGACGGGTCTTTTCCCCGTGTCCGTAGATGACGCCGGGGACTTTCCCCTCTTTTCTCAGTTTTCTCACCCTTTTCTTTCTTTCCTGTCTCGGGTATGCGGTTATCTCATACATGGAACCTCCTTATATGAAGAGTGAACTCACGGATTCCTCATTGTGGATTCTTCTTATTGCCTCACCAAGCAGGGATGCAACGGAAAGAACCGTGAATTTGTCTCTCTTTTTATCTCCCAGGGGGATTGTATTTGTCACAACAAGTTCTTTTATGGATGAATTCTCTATCCTCTCAACCGCAGGTCCTGAAAGAACCGGATGGGTGACACATGCGTAAACCTCTTTTGCTCCCTGTTTTACAAGTGCCTCTGCGGCACCAACAAGGGTTCCTCCGGTATCAACTATATCGTCTATGATAACCGCGGTTTTATCCGCGACATCACCAACCACATATATGACCTCGGAGCGATTCGGCTCGGGTCTGCGCTTGTCAACTATGGCTATTGGAACATTTCCGAATCTCTTTGCTATTGCCCTTGCACGGTTTGCCCTTCCGGGGTCCGGTGCAACTATGACAACATCCTGAAGATTCTTTCCCCTGAGATAGTCAATAATGACAGGGGCTGCATAGAGATGGTCCACGGGAATGTCAAAGTATCCCTGGATCTGCTCTGCGTGGAGGTCCATGGTTAAAATTCTGTCAGCCCCTGCGGTAACAAGAAGGTTTGAAACAAGTTTTGCACTTATGGGAACCCTGGGTTCGTCTTTCTTATCCTGTCTTGCATATCCAAAATAGGGAATAACTGCGGTTATCCTCCATGCAGATGCCCTCCTTGCCGCATCCATCATTATGAGCAGTTCAAGGAGGTTGTCGGCAGGAGGGAAGGTCGGCTGGATGATGAATACATCCGCTCCCCTTATGTTTTCATTTATCTTAACCCTTATCTCCCCATCGGAGAAACGCGTAACAAGTGCATCCCCCATGGGGATACCGAGATAGTTGCATATCTCTTCAGCAAGGCTCTTGTTTGCGTTTCCTGTAAAAACCTTGAGGTCGTTCATCTTCCTCTCTCCTTTCCATACTGGGGCGGGAGGACTCGAACCTCCACATGCGGGATCCAAAATCCCGTGCCTTGCCAGTTTGGCTACGCCCCAAAGTAAGACCTGTACTCCCTTTCACTCACACTCTCCACCACCCATACCCTTCCCTCAAAGGGAAAGTCTTCAAGGGCAAGGGTGGCGGTCTTTTTATCTTTAAATAAACCATAAACTCCACTCCCGCTTCCTGAAAGGAGTGCTCCGCAGGCGTCTTTTTCAAGCATGTATTCTTTTACCCTCTTCAGTTCAGGATAGCGGGAGTAGACCAGGTTTTCAAAAGAGTTATACAGTCCCTTTCCTATCTTTTCTATATCTCCCTCTTCTATACCTTGTAAAATTATATCAACGTTTTCTCTCTCTGTCAAGGGAGGGAGGTTTCTATATGCCCAGGTTGTTGAGATGCCGAAGGGGGGTGAATATATGAGAAAGAACATGGGTATGGAGGGTGGACCCTCCTCTATTATCTCCCCCCTTCCCCTTGCTATTGCGGTTCCTCCACGCACAAAGAACGGGGTATCAGACCCGATTTTTGCGGCAAGGCGCCGGAGTTCATCATCGTCGTAGGGTCTTGAATGAAGTATATTGAGCCCCATTAAGGTTACAGTTCCATTGGAACTCCCTCCACCAAGCCCCCTTCCAACGGGAATAACCTTTTTTATCTCAATCTCAACCCCTTCCTTCAGTGCCGAGCGTTCAAAGAATACCTCTGCCGCCTTGTAGCATATATTGTCCTTTCCCGAGGGTATATCCTTTGAGTCCGTTTTTACCCTTATCTCCCTTTCCCTCCTTCTCATTCTTATTGTATCCTTTAATGAAACGGTCTGCAAAACCGTAACTATCTCATGATATCCGTCCTCCCTCTCCCCCAGAACCCAGAGCCCAAGGTTCACCTTTGCAAAGGAGGGAAGTTCTATGAAATCACACCTCATCTTCTTCAATTATCTCTGCAATTATGTGACCTATCGTGATGTGGGATTCCTGAATCCTGGCGGTATCATCTGAGGGAACAACAATTGCAAGGTCAACAAGTTCCTTTGCCTTCCCTCCTCCTTTTCCCAGAAGACCTATGGTATAAATTCCCATTTCCTTTGCCGTCTCTATTGCCCTTATCACATTCGGAGATTTTCCACTGGTGGTTATTGCAATAAGGCAGTCTCCTTTTTTTCCAATTGCGCGAATCTGTCTTGCAAACACCTCATCAAATGACTCATCGTTTGAGACTGCCGTGAGGATGGATGTATCCGTGGTGAGTGCTATGGCGGGCAAGGGGTTTCTTGTAACCTTTACCTTCTCAATGAATTCACATGCAATGTGCTGTGCATCCGCGGCGCTTCCTCCGTTTCCGCATAAGAGAACTTTTCCTCCGCTTTTAAGGGTTTCCTTTATCCTGAGGACTGCCTTTTCTATGAGGGGAGAAAGAGAAAGGAGGCGTTCCTTTACCTCAATGGACTCCCTTATCTTTCCTTCAATTCTTTCCTTCAAGATTTTTCTCCTTCCATTGTTTCCAGTTCCACCAGTGGTCGGGATTTTCCTTTATCTTCCTTGCAACGGTGAGGTTTGTTTCAAGGAGGGCATCAACCGATGCCCCTGCATCACCCCACCATCCCTTGAGTATGTGGTAGGAGAGTTCTCCTCTTCTTATGTATGCGTTGTTAACATCCGTTATCTCAAGTTCACCCCTTGCTGATGGCTTCAGGGTCTTTATTATCTCAAAAACATCCGGGTCGTACATGTAAACACCTATCACTGCATAGTTTGTCTTTGGTTGTTGTGGCTTTTCCTCTATATTCACAATCCTGTTTCCCTGTATCTCCGCAACCCCGTAGTCTCTGGGGTCCGGAACCTCCTTTAAGAATATCTTTGCTCCATTTTCCTTTTCAAACTCCTTAACTGCATCCTCAAGGGAATCCTCAAGGATGTTATCTCCAAGAACCACAACAACCTTGTCTCCATCAACGAACTCCTCTGCAAGGGCGAGGGCATGTGCTATTCCTCCCTCCTTCTCCTGGTATGCATAGGAGAGGTTTGTCAATCCGAATTCCTTTCCGTTCCCGAGCAATCTCAGGAATTCTCCTGCGTGGTTTCCTCCGGTTACTATCATTATGTCCCTTATTCCCGAGACAACCAGGGTCATTATGGGATAGTATATCATGGGCTTGTCGTAAACGGGCAAAAGGTGCTTGTTTGTTATCTTTGTAAGAGGATACAGCCTTGTTCCAAGTCCTCCTGCCAGGATAACGCCCTTCATCCCGCCTCCTTTTTTCCGCATTTTTAATGATTTTTGAAGAAAAGTCAAGCATGCGATTTTTTCTCTGTTGTTACTATAAACAAATGTCATACTTTTTTACTATAAAAAAATGTCATATTTGAAATAGGTTTGGGAATAGGTTATCCCCTTTGTAAAAAGGGGGTGAAATGGAGGTTTTTCATGGCTGATGTAAAGAGGTCGTATGTTTTGCGTGACTGGCTTGAGGGAAGGATAAATGGTATT
>JAPDKE010000037.1 GCA_029258725.1 bacterium
CATAAACAACCCTCACATCCAGTGTCGGAAAATTTCCCTCCTCTACGGTCCCGGTACTCCATGTGGCTCCATTGTCCTCTGAAACCCCATACCATACATAGCCGTATCCTGAATAAACAGCCCCTATCTTTCCAGCCTCTGACCCAAAATAGCGAACCTTCCTCTGATTGTTAAAAGCAGTCGCCTCTGGATTGTCACTCTCATCGATAACCACCAGGGCAAACAGGGAAAGTGAAATCATTAACAAAATTATTGTTTTTCTCATGTAACACCTCCTTTCAGGTTAAAGGTTGAAGTTTCTCTTCCCTGCAGGGCTCCCCAGCCCCGCAGGGCATATCTAAATGAACTTCAACCTCGGAGGTGTGAGTACCCTTCCTGCAAAGATAAAATATTTTCTTACCCCCCTTCTTCCAGATAAAAATCTCTCTCTGCAATACTTACACCTCATTTTTTCTCCCCTTTTTATAAAAATAATCAAAAAAATTTTTATGTCAACCCCGCTTAGGCTGTATAAAATATCCGGGGTTATCCAGGTTATCGGGCTTTATGGAAGATGTTTACCCTCTCCCTTACCCTTAAAAAGCTCCTCAGTCCTGGGGACCATGGGTTCTGCGCATGAAAATCAAAAACCCCGTTAAACACACCATTTCAATAATCAATCAAAGAACCGAATGCTAAAAAGTAATTTTCCATTCTCTATTGACATCCCTCTTTTATACAGATAAATTCCAGATGATGAGGTGGAGGGAGGTTGATACAGAATTTAAAAGTGCCGCATGGAACATGGCATCTGACCAGGCTCTGCTTGAGGTTCAGGCAGAGAAGCCCCTTCCCACCCTCAGATTCCTCTCCTTTTCCCCTCCATGTGTTCTTGTCGGATACTTCCAGGCAATTGAACAGGAGGTAAGGGAGGCATACTGTAAGGAAAAGGAGTTTGATATAAACAGAAGAATAACAGGTGGGGGCGCAATATTCTTTGACCCATCTCAGGTTGGATGGGAAATCATAGCACCGGTTGACCTCTTCCCCTATCCCCCGCATGAACTTTATCGGAGGATAGGAGATGCCGCAGCCGAGGGTTTGAGAATCCTGGGAATTCCAGCGGAGTTCAAGCCCAGGAATGATATAGAGGTGCATGGGAAAAAGATTTCAGGAATGGGAGGGATAACCCTGAAGGGTGCATTTCTTTTCCAGGGAACCCTTCTTGTTGAGGACAGGCTTGAGGAAATGCTCTTCTCTTTAAGGGTTCCCATTGAAAAACTCAGACCAAAGGAGATAGATTCGGTAAGGGAAAGGGTAACATGCATTGAGCATGAACTTGGAAAGATTCCATCAAGGGAGGAGATAAAAGAAGCAATAAGGGAAGGCTTCAGGCGTAAACTTGGAATAGAGACAGAGCCGGGTTCACTGAGGCCTGAGGAACAAAGAAGGATTGAGGAACTGCTTCCCTATTTCTCTTCCGATGAATGGATTTACCGGGTTCGCTTACCTGAAGAATCCCAGGGAATGCTCACCGGAACCTATCGCTCCTCTTACGGAACCATAAAGGTAAACATGGTGGTGAACGCATCCCAGAAACTCGTCCGTGCAACCTACATAACCGGGGACTTCTTCCTTGAACCCTCATCCGCAGTTTACGACCTGGAGAGACTGCTTAAAAACATTCCTTTCAATGAGAAGTTAATTGAAAAAACAGTTAAGGAATTTTTCTCCCACCTCAAGAACGCTCCCACTGAGGATTTCCTCGGGGCAATGAGGGAGGTATTTTACAAGTGGAGATGGGTTCTTGAGGGATTCACACCGGATGAGGCAAACCGGCTTTTCAGTGTCAACTTTGCTCCTGGAGAAAAATTCAACCCTCCAATATTCCTGTTTCCCTACTGTGCCAAAAAACCTGACTGCTTTTACAGAAGAGAGAGGGACTGCCCATCCTGCGGACTCTGCACCGTGGGTGAGGCATACGAGATAGCAAGGGAGGCAGGTCTTGAGGCTGTTACCATTCTGAGTTTTGAGGATTTGATGGATTACTTTGAGATTTTAAGAAAAAGGGGGATAAGGGACTATCTCGGGAGTTGCTGTGAGGCTTTCTATGTGAAGCATCAGGAAGAGTTCAGGGATAGTAAACTCAGGGGATTGCTTATAGATGTTGAAAGTTCAACCTGTTATGACCTGGGAAAGGCACACCTTGCCTATCTTGGAAAGTTTGAACAGCAGACCCATCTCAATGTTCCTTTAATCAGGAAGGTCGTGGAGTATGTAAAGAGCCGCTCTTAGGAAGAGGCAAGTTCTGTCCAGCGCTTTGCGAGTTCGTCCCTTCTTGGTTTATAAACGGTCTCATAAAATTTTCTCTGGGAAAGAAGGACTTCCTTGTCGTAACCCTTCACTATCTCAAGTGCCTCCTCCCATGCCTCATCAAACTTCCCCCCGAATCTTCTCTCAATCTGACGCTCAAAATCCTCTTCTGTCTGGACCTCGTTTCCTATGGTAAAGTATCTTTTCCCTTCTATCTCAACGGAATACGCAACCTCATCCCCGAGATTAAAAGGCTCGTATGATTTCTTAACCTCCTCCACCTTTTCCGGGGCCATTTTCCTGGTTATCCTCAGGGTCCCTGGTTTCTTTGCAACATGCTTGAATCCCTTTTTTGCAGCGGCATAGAATATTGCACGGTTCAATCCAAAACTCTTTGCAGATTCAATAGAAAGTCCCAGGACATAAGCCCTTGCAGCCTGAAGGGTTGCCATCACCTGAAACCTTCCAACCTTCATGGTTTCACTCCCCCTGTCTTTTTAACTCCTTATGTATCCTTTCAAATAACGGTTTTAATTGTGGGATATCTCTTTTAACAACTTCCCATACCTTTCGGTAGTCAACCCCAAAATATTCATGAACCATCTTATCTCTCATTCCTGCTATTCCTCTCCAGGGTATATCAGGATATCTCTCCCTTATTTCAAAAGGTATTTTCTTAACAGCCTCTCCAATTATCTCCAGAGCCCGAATTACAGCATATATTGTTTTTAAATCTTCTATAAAGTCTTCGTATTTCATCCCTTCAACGAATTTTATAGCATTTTCCATTGCTTCCAGTACATCCTCCAGATAATCCTCTATTTCCCTCTTCATATATAAACCACCTCTTCCAGTATTCTTTTTCCTATTCTGGGTTTCAGTGCCTTCTTTTCAACCAGATCCACCTTAACTCCCAGAATATCAGAAAGATAATACTCCAGCTCTATAAAATCGATTAAACTTATCCGGGCGTCTTCCTCAAATTCTATAAGAATATCCAGGTCACTTCGCGGGGTTTCTTCGCCTCTTATATAGGAACCAAAAATTCCCAATCTTTTTACCCCGTATTTTTTCCTTATCTCAGGCAGTTCTCTTTCCAGTATCCTTTTTATTCTTTCAAGATCTCTTTTCATACGATCTCCTTTTTTAAAATTTACCTCAAAAATCCAAATCGTCAAGCCTGGAAATTACAGTATTGATTGATTTTCTCACTGATATCCTCATATTTAAAATATAACAAGCAGAATTATGAATGTCAATCTTGACAAAGAGCCATGTATAAAGTATTTTTCTTAAAAACAGGAGTATTCGCATGAGCAGGATAGGAAAAGAATTTACACTGCGCAAAGTAAAAGATGAAGATTTCAAGACCATGCTTGAATTACATAATATCTGTAACCCTGACTGGAAAATATCTTCCCAGAGCATGGAATACTGGAAGAAACATGGATTTCATAAAGAACGTTCAGGGGGTGTTGTTGTATTTTTAAAAGACAAACTCATTGGATTTGGGACTTACAGAGTGCATCCCGGAGTTGCACCTTATAGCCCTGAGGAACTGGACATTAATATTCTCGTGCATCCGGATTTCCGGAGAAGAGGGATAGGGAGCACAATCCTTAAATGGCTTGAGGATGAAGTAAAAAGACAGTTTAAGGTAAAAAGATTAACAACTGGAACAATGTGTAAAGAAGGAGTAAAATTCCTGGAAAGCCACGGCTTTAAAGAAACTTTTCGTGAAAAGATTACCTTTATCAATCTAAATGAAATTAACCTTGCCTCATTACCCGAGTATAAAAACCACTTATTCCAAAGAGGTATCACCATTGTGAGTTTTGATAAGGCACTTATGTGGAAGGAACCAGCAGATCCTGTGCCCTATATAAACCCGGTGGGTATGCTTCCCCCATATCAGGTTGAAGATATAAAATATAAACTGGCTTATGCATTAATAGTAGAGGCCATAAAATACGCTAAAAACATGGTATACAGGTAATATAGCAGGTATTGAAAAAATCTATAACACCCTGGGATTCAAAAACAGGTATTTTTGGGTCAATTTTGTAAAAGAATTAAAATAAAGTACGACTTTACCCTTCATACCTCCTCAAAATCTCAACGACAACCTGATTTAAAAGGAGCATGCCGGAGCGGGTGAGGCGGAGGCGGGAGTTTTTTACCTCAAGATACTTTCCAAGCATGTCCTCCAGGGGAGCAAGGGAACCAAAAAGCACCTCAAAATCCCGCAAGGGAACCCCTGATGTGAGCCTCAATCCAAGCATGAGAAACTCCTCCCTTCTCTTCTCCCCCACCTCCTCAAGAAATCCCTGATACTCACCCCTTAAATACCTTTCAAGAGAGGGAAGATTTGCATACCTGATACTCCCGGTAAAGGAATGTGCAGATGGGCCAAGACCTATGTATTCTCCAAGCAACCAGTAGTTGAGATTGTGCCTGCACTCATACCCGGGAAGTGCAAAGTTTGAGACCTCATAATGCCTGTATCCTTCACCTTCAAGAAAATCGCATACCTCCACAAATATCTCCCTTTCCCTCTCCTCGGAAAGCGGCACCAATTCTCCCTTTCTCACCCTCTCCCCAAACTCCGTCCCATCCTCTATGGTGAGCATGTAAACGGATATATGCTGAACACCATACCTCACTATCTCCTTTAAGGTTTTCAAAACATCTCCCGGGGTATGATGGGGAAGCCCGGTAATCACATCAACAGAAACATTTTCAAACACAGAAAGTGCATCATCAATTGCTTTCCTTGCATCATCGGGTGAATGAATCCTTCCAAGAAAAGCAAGGTCGCACTTATCAAAAGACTGAACCCCGATACTTATCCTATTAACGCCGCATTTTTTCCATAACCTCATCAAATCCTTACTCAATGACTCTGGATTCCCCTCAACCGTGCACTCCCCCCTCTCCCATAGAAATCTTTTTTTCACCCATTCAAGTATGTCACATATCTTTTCTTCAAGCAAAGATGGGGTTCCTCCTCCCATGTAAACCGTATCCACTTTTTTCTTATAGCACCCCATTTCCCTTTTAAGAGAGGAAAGATAGGATTGAATGAGTGAAAGGTCGGTAACTGAATAAAAATCACAGTATGGACACTTCTTTTTACAGAAGGGAACGTGGATGTAAAGCCCTCTCACCTCTCAACTCCGCAAATTTCGCAGCACCAAGGATTCCTGCATCATCACCCAGAATTGCAGGCTCAATCGGAGGAACAGAAGGCAGGTAAACCCTCCTCTCCGCCTCCTCCCTTATTGCATCTATGAGAATTCTTCCTGCCTTTGATACCCCCCCACCTATAATCACAATGTCTGGGTCAAAAAGCAATATAACCCCGGCAACACCCGTTCCTATATACCTCCCCATCTCCTCAAAAACCCTTCTTGCCCTCTCCTCTCCCTCCATGACAAGTTTTGAAATATCCTCCGGTGTCTCAACCTGGAGTCCGAGAGAACGCGCACGCTCAACCATCCGGTCCGCCCCGGCATAACTCTCCACACATCCCCTGTTTCCGCATCCACACACAGGACCATCGGTATCTATGGTGAGATGCCCGACTTCCCCCGCATACCCATGAACACCCATGTATGGCTTACCATCAATTACAATCCCCCCTCCTATACCCGTCCCCAGTGTAAAAACGCACACAACCTTTTTCCCCTTCCCCCTTCCATAACACGCCTCACCAAGCGCATAAAGGGTTGCATCGTTCCCAACCCACACCTCCCTTCCGGTCCTTTTTTCAATTTCCTTCTTAACCTCAAGTTTATCAATAAATGGAAAATTCGGTGGGTTTAAAACAATCCCCTCACAGGGATTGACAAGCCCCGGAAATCCTATTCCCACAGGATTTCCATTTATTTGCTCAACCAGTCCTGAAAGTAAGTTTATCAATTCCTCGGGTTTGTGTGGGGTTCTTATCTTCTCCCTTTTCCTTATTTTCCCCTTCTCAACCCCTCCTGCCTTTATAAACCTCCCTCCAACATCAATTCCCACTATCATAGAGCCTCCAGTTTTTTGAGTGCAAATAGTTTTTCTTTCTCCCCTATCTTTGCCTTTCTCACCGCCTCCTCCAGTATTCTGATTGAATTTTCATAGGTTCTCCTGTCAACAGGATATGGATGCCCGTCCTTTCCACCATGTGCAAAACTGAACCTTGCAGGGTCCCGGTAAGAAACCGGGGTTCCGTAAACAAGTTCTGAGATAAGTGCAAGTGCCCTCAGGGTCCTGGGACCTATCCCCTCCCTTCCAAGCAATCTTTCAAAATCCTCCGGAGGATTTTCATACGTGGAAAGAAGAATGCGTTTTATCCTCTGTGGATTTATATCCTTCAACTCCACCTCGTGCCTTCCCGGGAGTTTTAACTCCTCGAGTCTCTTTAACTCCCTTTCTATCTTTTCGGGATTTTCCTTTGAGAGTTCCGTTATCGTGTTTCTCGCCTCTTCACTCTCCACAGCGACAAGATTGAGTGGTTTTGTAAATCCTTCTGAGATTATACCCTTGTGGGGCTCCTTCACAAACGATGAAAGTTCCTTCCAGTTCCAGTGGTACCTTCTTGCATACCTCAATTGAGGATTCATTCCCTGCTGGATAACACTCCACTTCCCCTCTTCCGTGAAAACAAGTGTATGGTGATAGAGTTCGTATCCATCCTGTAAGCCTGCAGAATCCACCTTTGCAGACATCCTGCTTGCATAAATCAAAGGCTCTGGATTTAACCCCACCTTTTCAGCAACATCTCTCACCTCATCCGGTGTCCTTCTTGCAACCCTTCCCTTTCCTCCCGCAACCCATATTCCCAGGTCTCTTTCCTTCAATGCCTCTTTCAGGGCTCCCATCACGGTTGTTGTCAACCCACTTGAATGCCAGTCAAATCCAAGAACGCATCCAAATGCCTGGAACCAGCACGGGTCTGATAGAAGTTCAAGCACCTTCTCTTTCCCCTGCTCTATTATAATAAGTTCCATTATCACCCCGGATAGCCTTCTCATCTTCTCAAATAACCACCGGGGAGCCCTACCGTGATGGAGTGGAAGGTATGCTATCCTTGCCATTCAAAACCTCCATGAGTTTTTTAAGCGCCCTCCCGCGAAATACATTCTCAGGAATCCCCACCTTTATCCCTTCCTGAGTTTCCTCAAGCGGCAGATATGCCTTTTCAAAAAGCGGCCCCTCTTTTAAATATACAACAAGTTTATCCCCATCAACCTTAAAAATCTTTACTATAACCTCATCCTCCCTTATGAGAACATCGCGCATGGAGTGAAGGTCAAGACGGGTAATAACAGGCTCAACCTCACATGGCTTTATCATCCGTTTAACCTCAGGGTGTGCTTTTTTCACCATTCTTAAATAATGAATCTTCTTCCCCATCTCCTCCCACTTTCTCCAGTATTTGGTTCCGGGATGCCAGGAGGGGGGTTCTTTTTCCTCCATGCAAAACACCCCACCTTCATTAACCTCCTCCTTAACAAATTCAAAATACCCCTCATGGTCGGTCAAAAGATGAACCTCCCCTCCATCCTCAAGGGATACCGCAAGATATTTCTGAAATTCACGATTGAGCAGCCTTCTTTTTGTATGCCTTTTCTTTGGCCAGGGATCAGGGAAGTTGAGCCATACTTCTTTTATACTCCTTTCAGGAATGAGCAAATCAAAGGCAACTTCTGCTGATACCCTCACAAGTTTCACATTCTCAATCCCCTCCTTTTTCAATCTCTTTTCCGCCTTTCTCATGGATACCCAGGAGTACTCTATCCCAAGGACATAATCATCAGGATATTTTTTTGCAAGGTAAACAAGAAACTCCCCGTTCCCGAAACCTATCTCAACCCTCACCGCCCCTTCCCCAAAGATTTTTTTGAGATCAAGTGGAAAGGTTTCATTCTTCCAGTCTATACTCAACAAACTCTCCATCAGGGTTCTTATAGCAGGTTTTATTCCTTCCATGCTCCTTTACCCAGTACATTGCCTGGTCTGCTGTTCTTATTAAAGAAACCTCATCCTCTGCTACCCCTGGATACTCTGAAACACCAAAACTTGCAGTGATGTGATACCTTATTCCATTGCCAAGTTCAAACGGCTTTTCTCCTATCTCTTTCCTGAGTTCTTCTGCAAACCTTGCCCCCTCAAGAAGGGAAGTATCAGGAAGAATGATTATATACTCATCCCCTCCATATCTTATTGCACTCCCCTTTTTACCCACCTTATTTTTAATCCTCTGCGCAACCCTTCTCAGCATTTCTCCTCCGATGAGATGCCCGTATGTATCGTTAACCCACTTGAAGTGGTCAAGGTCAAGAAATATTAAGGACACAGGCTTTCCTGTTTCATCTGCCTTTTTTATTATCTCATCAAGGTAGAGATACGCATACCTTGCATTGTAAAGACCGGTGAGGTCATCGGTTATTGCGGAAACAGAAACCTTTTCATAAAGATATGCGTTCTCAAGAGCCACCCCGAGCTGTGATGCTATCTGGGATAGAAGTTCTGCGTCCTCTTCATCAAATGCAAACTTTTCCTTTGAACCAACATCTATTACCCCTATGAGTTTATTTTTCCTCATTATCGGTATCGCCATCTCGCTTTTTATCCCCTTTATCCCTGGAAGATACCTCTCCTCACCCTCCACATCATTAACTATAAGTTCTTTCTTATGTTTTGCAACCCATCCGCTTATTCCCTTCCCCAGTATTATTTCCTTTCTTTTGGGTCTTATTCCCTTCTCTCCTGAAAATGCCTTGAGAACAAGACGCCCATTCTCCTCAAGCGCAATAACGCAGTAATGATAATTAAATGCTTTTCTTATAAGTTTGGCACTTTCTCTCAAAACCTGATGAGGGAGTAACCTGGAGGATATCTTCCTGCCCACCTCAAAAAGGAGGGAAAGGTTTTTTATCTTCCTTTCAAGACTTGAAACAAGATGGATATTCTCAAGTATTATTGCAACCTGGTCAATGTATGATTTTATGCGTTCAAGGTCCTCCGGGGTGAATCCCTCCGGGTCCTTCTTGTTCAGAACCTCAACAACACCTATTACCTTTTCTTTACTGACAACAGGAACCGCAAGTATGGAACGTGTGGTAAATTTTGTCTTTTCATCCACTCCACTGAAGAACCTTTTATCTTTTCTCACATCCGGGATTATCACAGGTTTATTGTGCATTACAACCCAGCCTGCAACTCCCTGGTCAAGTCTTATTCTCAACCCCTTTACCTCCTCTCCCTTTGGACCAAATGCCTCCTTGAAGTAAAGTTCGCGCCTTTTTTCATCCACAAGCAACAATGACCATGCCTCTGCATTTATGAGGTCTGCGATGCGGACCATTATTCGGTGTAAAATTTTATCCGGGTCCTCCTTTGAGTTTATATCCCTGAGAACCCCCTTTAAAAATTCCAGGTCCTCTTTTTTGTCTTCAAGACTCCTCAGTTTCTCTGATTGATACCTCATAAAGTATTTTCACCGGCTGGTCTGAAAGATAAAGTATCCCTTCCTCGTCAATCTCAAACTCAGTATCGGGAATTTCAAGCCTCATGGATTTTGATTTATCCTTTTCAAGCATGTAATAGATACCGAACCTTCTTATGTAAAAGTTGTCAAAGAGATAGGTCCTTTCCCCCTCTCTCTCCTTTAATATCTCCACTATCTTTTTCGTGAGATAGTCAGCCTGGAACCTCGCAGGAACAGGTGTTCCGAGGTGGAATTTTTCCGCATTCAGGATGAGATTGAAGAGGGTTGGATGGTCAATGATTATAACAGACTGATTCGGGTCGCTTCTGGTTGAAAATATTGATGCATCATTGACAAGGAGCCCGGTTAGGTCAGGGTCTCCATAGGAGTTCAGTCCAAATACAAAATCCCTTCCCGGCTCACCACTTGCTATTCCAACACCAACCCTGAAAAGCGCCTTGAATTCAGGAGGAAGAAGTGCATAGTTTATTCCTTCATGGGATATCTCCCTTTCAACAACCTCTCCAAACCAGTCCCGGTACTTTATATAATTCTCCTTCACAAACTCCTCTGCCTTTCTCACCATCTCTATGGCACATTCAATCGCCTTTTCTGCACTTTTTGTATCCTTCAGAAATTGAAGTTCCTCTTCAAGCCCTATGAGATATCTCATTTTCCCGCCTTCTATTTTCTTTTCCTTGTAAACCGATGCATAAATCTCCTGTGAATTTGCACCGAACCAGAAAATTCCACCATCCCCCATCTCTTTGAGCAAAAACGCCCCTTTCTTTTTCGCTATCTCAAGCATCTCCGAATGGAAAAGATTTATTATCATGCGCTGCTTTTCTGCATTTCTCAACCTATGGGACATGAATGTGGAACCCCTTATATCATAAACAAGGATTGTCGCCTGGGTGTAGAACTTCCTTCTCAAAAATTCACCGAGTTCTTCAAGTTTTGATATCCTTGCCTCATCAACAGAAGGTCTTACTTTTCCTGAGGTCCCGAGCCTGTAATATCTTCCATGGGGAATGAGGTCAATTCCTGCCCAGTGGGCAAAGTCCACCGCCCTTATCATGGAGCGGGGATTTTTCTCATCTATCTCAGGAGGCCAGAATACGACGAGTTTTTTGAGAAGGGAAGAAATGTAAATGGGTTCCAGGACCTCGGAAAAAACCTTTTCATACGATTCAATAACCTTATCCACATCGGGTGCAAATCCCCTCTTTGTTTCATCTCTTAAAGGCTCTATGGTTTCTTTATCCTTTTTGTATTCCCTTACCACCATTCCATGCAGAACCTTTTTCAATTTTGGAGATATCATTGCCCGATATGGGGTGGATTTCCAGAAATCCCTTACAAGCCCCTCAATCTCCCATGCAGGAGGAGAGGGGACATATTCCTTCAACTTCTCTCCATTTATGCGCTGGAGTAATCTGTTCTCCTCTATCCTCTCTCCGAGTTCCTTTGCCTTTTTATAATGCTCCTCAACGTGTTTTAAATGTTCTTTTAAAGAAACCTGGAGTTCGGATATGTAACTCGATGCCTCCTCAAGCAGTGCCCTCACATCCTCTCCCTTCTTCTCCATCACCTTCCTCAACCCTTCCACCGAATGCTCAAGAACCCCTTTTGTCTTATCCTTCACCTTCTTATCAAGAATATCAATCTCTCTGTCCTTCGTTCTCAGAACCTTTTCTGCATCCTTTGCCTTTTTATTTATTATCTTTGCCATACGGTCAAGAAGGGAAGTGGAAAACCTCAAAAATTCATGATAGGGAAATGCCTTAACATCTGAGATGGTAAGAATCTCTGTTCTTTCAAGCAATGAAAGTATATCCTGCTCTTCTCTGGAAGAGAATTCGTCAACCAGTGCCTGATGGATGGAGAGGAAAAGTTCGGGGGTTAGGTTTCTTTTTCTTATCTCCTCCTCAACATCTGAAAGGGCAATCTCCTCCTCAGGATAGCCCATGTAAGGAAGGATACGAATGGTTTTTTCAGAAAGAGGGAAGGATAAAAAGACCTCGTTCAGGACCGGAAGAAGACTGTGTGCAAGATTTTTTCCCTGCTCCTTTGTCTTCACCACCTCCCCTGCAAGTTTATGGAGGCTTATCTCGTAAAGGAAAGGAAAATAAGGACCGTGATTTTTTGCATTTTCATGGTGAGATGAAAGCGTGCTTTTATCCTCATCCCTTATCTCCCCTCCTGTTGCAACCCTTAAAAGAAATTCCCTGAGATAATTCCTGGCATCCGGCGGTATCTCAACAAGTATCTTTCCCTGATGCTCTTCAAAAAAGTTCAAAAATTCCGTTTCAAGATTATAGAGCTCACAGTATTTTTTAAGAATTTCGAGTATTTCCTTTACCCTCTCCCTTTCACCGAGAGAGGTGCGAAGGTAATCAACAAACCTGCTGTGCCACTCGGTTGCACTTTCAAGTTCATGAAGATATGCCTTCATTTCTCCTCCTCCATTCCCCTTCCCTGTAAACAATCCTTCCATCCACTATGGTGCACACCACCACCCCGCGGAGCTTTTCTCCAAGATATGGAGAATTCTTTGACTTTGATGCAAGGGTATCCTCCCTCACCTCCCACTCTCCTTTAAGGTCCACAAGAACCAGGTCCGCAATACCCCCATCCCTGATTTCACCATAAGGGAGAGAGAAAAGCAGTGCTGGAGATGAGGAAAGATACATGACAAGCGTGGCAAGTTCAAGCTCTCCCTTTTCCACAAGATAAGTATAGAGAGAAGAAAACGCAGTTTCAAGACCCACAACCCCAAAAGGGGCTAAATCAAACTCAAGTTCCTTCTCAAAAAACGCATGAGGTGCATGGTCGGTTATTATCGCATCAATCACACCATTTCTTAACCCCCAAACAAGCGCCCTTCTGTCCTCCTCACTCCTCAACGGGGGTTTCATTTTAAAGTTTGAGTTGAACTCTTTAACTTTATCCTCTGTTAACACAAGATGATGCGCTGTAACATCACAGGTTATTTTTCCTCTCTGTTTCTTTCTTCCTTCAATGATTTTTTCAAGGGAGTCTTTTACCGAGATATGGGTGAGGTGAATCCAGCCACCCACGAAGTTTGCAATTTCAATGTCCCTTGCCACTATTATTGACTCTGAGATGGATGGGATTCCCCCCATTCCCAGGATGGTTGATATTCTTCCCTCATTTATCTGTCCTCCTTCCGAGAGGTATGTATCCTCGGGATGCTCTATTACCGGGATATTGAACATCTTTGCGTATTCAAGCGCCCTTCTTATTATGTCGCTTTTTCTAACGCAGTCTCCATCATCGCTTACACCAACGCATCCCCCCTCAATCAGGTCACCGAATTCTGATATCTCCTCTCCCTTCCTTCCCTTGGTTATGGTCCCTATGGGAAATATTCTGGCATATCCTGCCTTCTCACCCTTTTCTTTTACAAACCTTGCCACTCCCTGGTTATCCACAGGGGGTTCGGTGTTGGGCATGGCGCATACGGAGGTGAAACCTCCCTTGACTGCCGCCCTTGAGCCTGTCTCTATGGTTTCCTCGTCTTCTCTTCCAGGTTCTCTCAGGTGTGCGTGAAGGTCAACAAATCCGGGGAATACATACAATCCTGCTGCATCAATTTCTATCTCTGCAGCCCCTTCTTTTCTTACCTTCCCATCAACTATGTATATGTCTCCTTCCTCATCTATTCCATTCTTCGGGTCAAAGAGCCTTCCTCCCTTTATTTTTATCATCTCCTCCTCCTGGCAAGGAGATATATTATTGCCATTCTTATCGCAACCCCGTTTGTCACCTGGTCAAGTATAACGGACCATGGACCATCCGCAACCTCGGGAGATATTTCCACTCCCCTGTTCATCGGTCCGGGGTGCATTATAACAACCCCTTCCTTTGCCTGCCTGAGTCTTTCAGGGGTAATGCAAAAGTATTTCACGTATTCTCTTATGGATGGGAACAGTCCCTTTTTCTGTCTCTCCTTCTGTATTCTCAGCACATAGATTATATCAACATCCCGCATCGCCCTATCAAGGTTATATTCCACCTCCACACCGAGTTCATCTATCCAGAGCGGGATAAGAGTGGGTGGTCCACAGACTCTCACCCATGCTCCCATTTTCCTCAGCCCCAGAATATCGGACCTTGCAACCCTGGAATGCATTATGTCTCCAACAATGAGAACCTTCAATCCATCTATTTTCCCAAATTTTTCCTTTATTGTGAGAAGGTCAAGCAGTGCCTGGGTTGGATGCTCATGCGAACCATCCCCTGCGTTTATCACGGATGCATCTATTCTCTTTGCCAGGAAATGCGGGGCTCCCGGGCATGAATGCCTTAAAACAACCATATCAACCTTCATTGCCTCAATATTTTTCGCCGTATCAAGCAGGGTCTCTCCCTTGAGAACGCTTGACGAAGATGCTGAAACATTTACTGTGTCTGCTGATAATCTTCTCTCTGCCAGGAGGAAGGAGTTGAGGGTTCGGGTGCTCGGTTCAAAAAAAAGGTTTGCAATTGTGAATCCCTGAAGGGCGGGGACCTTTCTCACAGGTCTTTCCAGAATTTCTTTCATCCCCTCCGCCTGTTCAAGGATGAGTTCAATCTCTTCTCTTGAAAGTTCCTCTATTCCAAGAAGGTCCTTCCTGTTTAAACTTCTTCCTCCATTATCCATATTCCATCCTCCCCATCTACTTCCTTTACCTCAACCTGCACCTGCTTTTTTCCTGTTAGTTCTATTTTCTTTCCAACAAAATCGGGATGGATGGGAAGTTCCCTCCCTCCCCTGTCTATGAGGACTGCAAGTTTTATGAACGATGGTCTTCCGTAGTCAACAAGTTCGTCAAGTGCAGCACGCACGGTCCTTCCGGTGTATATAACATCGTCAACCAGGACAACCTTCATTCCATCTATTTTGCATGGAAGTTCTGAACCCCCGATAAGGGGACGCGGTCCCATGATGGTCAAATCATCCCTGTAGAGGGTAATATCAAGGACACCAACTGGAATTTCCTTCCCGGTAATTTCCTTTATAATTCTTGAAAGTCTTTCGGCAAGAACATCTCCCCTTTTTCTAATCCCTATGAGGCACAGGTTTTCCACTCCGCAGTTTTCAATTATCTCGTTTGCAATCCTGCGGAGGGTCCAGTTCATTCCCTCGGGGTCCATTATTTTTTCCTTTTTCTTCCAGGTCATCGGAAAGTATTATACTGATTTCTCTTTGCTTTTCAAGAGGATTTTCTCAAAAAGGGGAAGGGCTTTATCAAACATCCGGAGTTTCTTTTTTATGTATGATTCATCCACTTCTGTCTTTGCCAGAATTCCCTCAACATCCTCAATGTCTCTTGGTCTTCCAGCCACAAGTTTAAAAACAACAAGGTCTTCAGGAGAGATAAAGTAAACAGGAATTTCATCCATTTCTATCTTTCTCCTTCTTTTCATTGCCTCCTTTTCATAGGGGGATGTTGAGAAGATAAAATCAACCCGGAAGGACGTTTCTTCATCCAGACATGGAAGAACCATGGTTTTCTTCACAAAATCTTCTGGATTTTCAACAAGTGGCCTGAGTCTGCATTTTTCTGCAACCCTTAAAACCTTTTTCCACTCCTGAGGGGAAAGACTAACTGTTATGTCTATATCTCTGGTAAAGCGGGGTTCTCCGTACAGGAGAACCGCCTGTCCTCCGATAATCATGTATGAGATTTTTTCCTCATTCAGTATCCTTCCCAGTCTCTTCAGCAGTTCCTTTAACACTTCTCAGTCTCCTTGAAAGTTCTATGTCCTTTTCTATCCCCTCAAGAGGATTTTTGAGAGGGAATATTCCCAGGGCACGTGCCTCCTCAAGCATTGCCTCGAAGATTTCAAGTTTCTTCTCGTAGGGAAGGTTCTCACGGAGCATTTTCCTTTCAAATTCCTCAAGCACTTTATTCCTCTTTATCATTTCCCTCCTCCACTGGAATTGGAACCATGAGCACAACCCTTATTCCATCCTCCTCCTCTCCCTCCTCCATCACCTCAAAGTTTTTGAGTTCCTGGGTTCCCAGGATTCTCGTTGCCTTCCTCATTGCCTCAACCACAGCAGCCCTTCTTGCAAGCGCCCTCCTCTGAGATTCGCTCCCCGTGTAAAGTCCCTTTGCCTCAACATACAGATACCTTCCTCTAATCCTTGCTCCCTCTTCCTTTGCCCTCTCGTAAATATTCTGTGGAATTTTAAGGGTTTTGAAGTCAAAGGCAACGCTCTTTATCCAGAACCTCTCCCTTGAAAAGAATCCCCCATCCGCCCTTATCATCAAACAGAAGGTGTCCTCCTCAACAGGAAGATATTCCGGTCTTGAGGAATGCCACTCATGGAGTTCTGTTCCCTCCCACAGCCTCCACTCCCTTCCCATCCTCACATAGACGGATGCATCTCCCCTCATTCTTGAAAACACAACCGACGCCTTCACTTCGTATGCTCCCTCAGGAACGGGAACGCAGTAAACCACATATCCTCCTCTCCATCCTCCTGTGAGATACACCCCATCCTTTATCCTCTTAACCCCCCTCCCTTCGGTAAACATACTCCCTGCAATTACGATACCTGCAAGTATCCACATAACTCCCTCCTCTGGTTTGCAACCTTGACAAACTGTTTATATTCTTCTATCTCATTCTCCCTTCCGTAAAGATAGGGAAATGCGGTTTTGTTGTGCCATAAGGGGTCTTTATCAAGTGTATACCGGGTTCCGGGGATGGGTGAAAATTCCGCAAGGCTTATTTTAACTCCAAGGGATGCAAGGTATTTTAAATCCTCCATAACATTTTTCTCTTCGGGCATTCCAGCAAGGACATAAACCCTCAACTCCTCCCTTTTATATCCTGCCTCATCTAAGTAAGTGAGTGCCCTTTCAAATTCGGAAATCTCAAGTTTGTTTTCCCTTTTCTCCTTTCCCCTTCCCTCAAAAGATAACCTGGGTTCAACAAATCCTGCTTTTTTCAGGAGCTGTGCCATCTCTCTATCAATAAACCTCACATGGAGTCCATTTGGGGTATGGAATCTCACCTTGAGTTTTCTTCTTACAATCTCCTCCCAGAGTGCCTTCGCCCTTTCCGGTGGGAAAAGCAGTGCGTCATCGTAAAATGCAAAGTTTACAATTCCTCTTTCTTTATGGAGTTTCTCTATCTCATCCACAACATCCTCTATTTCCCTTTCTTCTCTTTTCGGAAAGAGAATGGGTGAGGCACAGTAGGAACACCTGAAGGGACAGCCTGTTGAGGTGAGGATAACTGCATAGGACAGGACCGGATAATGGTGATATGGAACATGGGGAAAATCCCTGAATGGAGGAACTCTCACACCAAAGAAGGAAGAGAAATCGGAAAGGTCTCTTTTTGAAAATACATGTTCAAAACCTATGGAGCGTGCATGGTCTGGAAGAAGTGATGCATAAATTCCCCCTATCCCGCACGGGATACCGTATTTTTCAAGTGTCAAAAGAACCTCCCTTGCCCCGGGATACCAGTAGGTCATGGTGGTTGTGAGGAGAGCAAAATCGGGCTTCCAGGATTTAAGAAAATCTTCAAAAACCCTGGATGGAATTCCGTATCTTTTGAAGTACCTCCTTATTGGAAGGGGATTTTCAACCCTCTCTTTCTTGAACTTCCCCCTCCCGTACTCATCGCTCTTTTTTTCTCCAAATTCGGGATGGAATCTATCGGTGAAGTCAAAGAGTTTCACCTCATAGCCTTCCTTTTCAAGCAGTGCTCCCACATAGAGGAGACCAAGGGGTTTGAGCCAGAAATCATAAGCAGTGTAGTCGTATATGGGAGGGTTAACCAGAAGAATCCTCATCCTTCATCATCCGCTTCAGTTCCCTCACCTCGCTTATAAGTAGCTCAAGCCTTTCTTCAATCGAGGTGAGTATCCAGAATTTGATGTGGTTAATCCTTATTTCGTTATGGAACATGATACCTATTTTTATGGAGAGAAGGAGGAGACCTATCTCAAGGGAAAGGGTCCTGAAAAATCCCCGGGTTATGTGGGCAAGGACAAAGCATGCAATAACCGCAAGGATGAATATCCAGGTTATAACCCTGTCCCTTTTTGTTGTCTTCCTCCCTATTTCCCCATATGATTTTTTTATGTTCTCTAAATCCTGCATATCCTGCAACCTCCTGTGTCTATTCTTTTGTAAAGGACCTGTTCCTCCTTGCTCCTGTCCCGGTAAACTGTAACACCCTTAACACCAAGTTCGTATCCAAGCCAGAATACCCTTCTCACATCCTCAACCGTTGCCTCGTATCTCAGGTTCACGGTTTTTGAAACTGCGTTGTCCACGTATTTCTGGAATGCAGCCTGCATGCGTATGTGCCATTCAGGAGAGATATCGTGGGCGGTCCTGAATATTCTCTTTACCTCCTCAGGAATATTGAGATTCTCAAGGGTTCCCCGGGCTGCAACCTGATGGATGAGTTCCTCTGAGTAGAATCCCATTTCTTTTGCAATTCTTTCAAACTCCTGGTTTATCTCAAGCAGTTCTGTTCCCTCAAGCACGTTTCTCATGAATACAATTGAAAAAAGGGGTTCTATTCCGCTTGAGCATCCCGCTATAATGGATATGCTTCCCGTGGGTGCGATGGTTGTCAGAGTTGCATTCCTTCTTGGTTCTTTAAATATTGAAATTCCATGGTTTGGGAAGTTTCCTCTCTCAAGTGCAAGTTCCCGGGAGGCTACTTCCGCCTTTTCTTTTATGAATTTCATCACTCGCTCTGCAGTCCTGAGTGCTTCCTCTGAATCGTATGGGATTTTGAGTTTTATGAGCATATCTGCAAATCCCATCACCCCAAGCCCTATTTTTCTGTTCCCTCTCACCATTTTTTCTATTTCAGGAAGCGGGTATCTTGACGCGTCAATCACATTGTCCAGAAATCGGACAGCAAGTTTTACCGTGTTTTCAAGGGGTTCAAAGTCTATGTCCCGATTCTTAACAAAAAGGGATAGGTTTACTGAACCAAGGTTGCATGCCTCGTAGGGAAGGAGGGGTTGTTCACCGCAAGGATTTGTTGCCTCAATTTTTCCAAGGGATGGCGTGGGATTGTCCCTTTCAAGCCGGTCAAGGAATACAATCCCCGGGTCTCCTGTCTTCCATGCCTGGAATACAATGGTTTCAAAGATGGTTTTTGCCTTTATCTTTCCTGTACTCTTTCCTGTCCTTGGATTTATGAGCTCAACATCTCCATCCTTTTTCACAAGTTCAAAAAACTCCTCCGTTACACCGACTGATATGTTAAAATTCCTGAAGTCCCCATGCTCCTTGCAGGTGATGAATTCCATTATGTCTGGATGATTGTAATTCAGAATTCCCATATTTGCCCCCCTCCTCTTCCCTCCCTGCTTTATAACCTCGGTCATCGTGTCAAATATGCGCATGAATGAGACGGGTCCTGATGCAATTCCTCCGGTTGAGAGGACCGTGTCGTTTTTTGGTCTCAGGTGTGAGAAGTTAAACCCTGTTCCACCTCCTGTTTTGTGGATGATTGCGGCATATTTCAGGGCGTCAAAAATCTCTTCAATTGAGTCTCCAACAGGAAGGACAAAGCATGCAGCAAGTTGCTGTAAGGATGTCCCTGCATTCATCAGGGTTGGTGAGTTGGGGAGGAAGCGGCCCGATGTCATGAGTCTGTAAAATTCCTCCTCAATTTTTTCCACATCCTTCACCCCATAATTTCTTTCAACCTCTGCAATGTTTTTTGCAACTCTTTTGAAGAGCTCTCCAGGGGTTTCTATAACTTTTCCTTTCTCATCCTTCAAAAGATACCTTCTTTCAAGAACTGTGAGGGCGTTTATTGAGAGTTTGAGGTCGTCGTGGACACCGGTGAGTATCTTTTTGGTTTTTCTTATCTCACTCCTTCTTTTTCTGTAAAGAATGTACGCCCTTGCCGTATTTTCAAGCTTGTTTTTTATGAGAACTCCCTCAACCACGTCCTGAATTTCCTCAACGGATGGGATTCCATCAGGGGTGAATTTCTCAACGAGTTTCTTCTCAACCTCTTCTGCAAGTGAGGGAGCGAGGGATTCGTCTTCATGGGTTGCAGCAAGGGCTTTTCTTATTGCCTCCTCAATCCTCTTTCTTTCATACTCAACTATTCTTCCATCCCTTTTCTTTACCTTCATGTCTTTAATTTACCAATTTATTGTGTAAAAATCAACCTCAGGATTTTTCCTCTTTCACCATGAACATTAAAGATTGCGCCAGAAGAGATATCACATTTTGCAAAAAGAGAAAACTTCAACGCATTCTTAAAACCAAATGATACCTGAAAAATTCCTCTTGACATCCATAAAATTCTTGTTAAATATTAGAAAAGCCTAACATTTTTAAGGGAGGTTTAAAATGGAACTTACGCGCAGGCTTGAGGAATATCTTGAGGTCATATTTCTTATTGCCAAGGAGAAGAGGGTGGTAAGGGTGAAGGATCTGGTGGAAAGGCTTGGGGTTCGTGCTCCCTCTGTTGTTGAGACTTTAAGAAGTCTGGAGGAGAAAGGGCTGGTTGTGCATGAGCGTTATGGACACATTGAGCTGACTGAGAGGGGAAGAAAGAGGGCAAAGGAGGTGTATAAGAAGCATGGAATAATAAAAGAGTTTTTTGAGGAGGTTCTCAAGTTACCGGAGGAGGTTGCAGAGAGGGATGCGTGTGTTATAGAGCATTATATAAGCAAGGAAACACTCGACCGCCTCCTTAAATTTATTAAATTCATAAAAGAATGTCCCGGGGAGGAGCCTTTCTGGCTTTCCGGTTTTCAGTACTATCTTGAAACAGGGAAAAAATCTTCACTCTGCCGTAGAACAGGAGAGTCTCTCACGCTCTCGGATTTAAATCCTGGAGAGAGAGTCAGGATTGTAAGGATTGAGAAAAAGGAACTCAGAAAAAGGCTTGGGACGATGGGTGTTTTTCCAGGGGTTGAGGTTGAGATTATGGGAAAGGGACCCTTTGGAGACCCAATTGAGTTGAAGGTAAAGGGCTCAAAACTTGCTCTGAGGAGTGATGAGGCAAACTGTATCCTGGTTGAAAGGGAGGGTACATGAAGGTTATAGGACTTGCAGGAAATCCCAACACAGGAAAGACAACCGTTTTCAATCTCTTAACAGGGTCAAATCAGTATGTGGGAAACTGGCCTGGGGTAACGGTTGAGAAAAAGGAAGGTTTTTTTGAACTTAATGGGGAAAAAATAAAGGTCGTTGATCTTCCCGGTGTCTATTCCCTTTATGCATACTCCATAGATGAAAAAATAGCGAGGAACTTTATAGTGAATGAAAACCCTGACTGCGTGGTTGTGATTGTGGATGCCTCAAACCTGGAAAGGAATCTATATCTTGTTCTCCAGATACTTGAACTTGGAAAGAAGGTTGTAGTTGCTCTTAACATGATGGATATTGCGAAGGAAAGAGGGATTGAGATAGACCACGAGACCCTTTCAAAAATCCTTGGGGTGAAATTTGTTCCCATGGTTGCATCCAGGGGAGAAGGGCTGGAGGAACTGAAAACGGCAATAAAGGAAACAATGGCAGGAGAGGCATTTTCTTTCAGAATGGATTATGGAAAACTTGAGCCATACATTGAAAAACTGGAAAAGTGCATCCCTGAAACTTCCTTTCCTTCGCGATTTGTTGCGGTGAAAGTCCTGGAGGGAGACCCGGAATTCATGAAAAAGACAGAATCAGAAGAAATTGAGTCTGTGATTGAGGAGGTGAAGAAAGAAATTGATGAGCCGGAATCCTATGTGACCGAAAGAAGGTATGCCTTCATCCACGGGCTTGTGAGGGAGTGCACGAGAAAAAAACCAGGGATAGAGGATAAACTCAATGTTTCAGACATGCTTGACCGGGTTCTCACCCATCCCCTGCTTGGCATTCCTCTTTTTCTTTTCTTCATGTGGCTTGCCTTCCAGATTATATTCAAGATAGGAAGTCCATTTGCAGATATACTGGATAGGGCGTTTGGCTGGTTTGGAGAGATAGTGGGCAATGCTCTTTCACGTATGGGGGCGCCCTACCTTCTTATTTCTCTTGTGAAAGAGGGTATAATTGCAGGGATTGGCTCTGTTGTTGTGTTTGTTCCCAATATCTTCCTCCTCTTCCTGGTATTCTCCTTTCTCGAAGATTCAGGATACATGGCGCGCGCGGCATTTGTGATGGACAGACTGATGCATGTGGTTGGACTTCATGGAAAGTCCTTCATTCCCATGCTGCTTGGGTTTGGATGCAATGTTCCTGCAATAATGGCAACCAGAACCCTTGAATCCGAAAAGGACAGAATCCTGACCATCCTTATAAATCCTTTGATGAGCTGCTCCGCAAGGCTTCCCATTTACGTTCTCTTTGCAAGTGCCTTTTTCCCTGCACATCAGGGATGGGTTGTTTTCTCCCTCTACTTCCTGGGGATAGTGCTTGCGGTTTTGATGGGAAGGCTTTTCAAGAATGTCTTTTTCCGTGGCGAGAGCCCTCCGCTCATCATGGAACTTCCTCCTTATCACATTCCCACATGGAGAAATGTCTTCATGCCCGCGTGGACGCGGACAAAGCTTTTCTTAAAGAAGGCAGGAACCGTGATATTTGCAGGGGTTGTTGTGATATGGTTGCTTGCCTCCCTTCCTCCCGGGGTTGAGTATGGTTCTGAGGAGAGTTTAATAGGCCTTTTAGGAAAAAAACTTGCACCCGTTCTTTCTCCTGCAGGATTTGGATTCTGGCAGGCAGCAGTCGCCCTTATCTTTGGCATAGTTGCAAAGGAGGTGGTGGTTGGAACCCTGGGAACCCTTCTCGGTGGAGAGGAGATGTTAAGAGAGGCTCTCAAGACCCATTTCACTCCTCTCTCTGCCTACGCCTTCATGGTTATGTGTCTTATCTACATTCCATGCATAGCAAGCATTGCAACCATAAAACAGGAGGCGGGGTGGAAGTGGGCGATATTTTCTGTTGTTTACAGCCTTGTCCTGGGATGGGTGGTTGCTGTTCTGATTTATCAGATAGGAAAGATCTTTTAAAGAGAAGAAAGGAGGTAAAAATGATGAAGAAGTATGCATTGGTTGTGGTTTTGGGAGGCATTCTTGTCTTTTCAGTCGTTGGGAATCTCTTGGCAGAGGAAACTGTAGGGTGTCCTCACGATGTGGGTAAGGGCAAATTCAAGGTTCGGGGCAAAATAGCATATATCCAAGCCTCAAAATGCTATTCTGACGAGGTATGGAAGGCACTTCACAATAGTTCACCATATCCGATAGACTATGATAAAATGGTGGATTTGCCCGATGGCTGGCACCTGAAGAAGACAAGAATTGCTATGGGGTTGGAGTATGGGGTCATTGATAGATTAAGTATAGGTGTCTTTCTTCCATATGTAATGAAGGATATGAGGAGACAGGTCTGGTCAAAGCAAGCGAGTAAAACTGTGTGGAAGGAAATCAAGGATAGCGGGTTTGAGGATGTTTGGTTCTCAGCCAAATATTTGGTGTATTCAAAATCACCCGGCTTGTTGGATTTTGATTGGAAGGATGGACTTTTCCTTGCCTTAGCTTACAAGCCTTCTATCACTTCCGAGGAAAAGATAAAAAATGGTATAGGAAGTGGAACAAATGATTTCAAAATTGTGGTTCTGTTTCATCCTCATCTTACCGAAAACTTTTTCCTCTGTAGCGATGTATGGTATCAATATAGGGGAAAGGTTAAAGAGATAGAAGACTTTTCCAAATCGGGCTGGGATCTTGGGGATAGGTTTGGATATCGCTTCTTTCTCGGGTATGAGCTTGAAAAATTCACCATAGTTGGTGGTCCACAGGGTTGGATTGCAGGGAGTAACAAAGATAAAGACGGAAAAGAACTGGAAGACAGTGACATGTATTCTCACGGAATAGTAGTAAAGTTTCGTTGGCAACCACTTGGGGAGGAGGAGGCAGGCTCTATAGACCTTGGTGTAAGGATACCTTATGCGAATAAAGTCGCCTTCGCTCCCACTTTTATGCCAACTGTTTGTGGAAGAATAAAATTCTAATGAAAGGAGGTGAAGATGAAGCTCGCAATCGTAACAGAGGACAAAACAACAATAAGTGAACATCTTGGTGGTGCACCATACTTTATGGTGGTAACCATAGAAGGCGACAAAGTGGTAAATAGAGAGGTGAGAGAGAAAATGGGCCATAAGGAATTCGCTGGTGGAGAGACACATCCACCGATTGATGAGAAGGGAAGACATGGCGCGGGGCCAACGGCATCAGAGAGACATCGGAAGATATTTGATGTGATCAAGGATTGCGATGTACTCATCGCAGGAAGAATGGGGCTCGGTGCATACACCGATATGAAGGGTTTCGGACTTGAGGTGATTTGTACTGATGTCAAGAATATTGATGAGGCCGTTTCCCTTTATATAATCGGTAAACTGACCCACAGAGAAGATCGGGTATGTTGATTCAAAACATAGGGAGGGAAGTAAGCCGCGTGAGTTTTCACCAAGACCACAGAGAACGCAGCTACCATCTTACAGCTTACAGATAACAACCAACCGCAAAAGAAATCACTCTCACCTTGATTCTCTCCCTTTAAGAGAGGAGTTTCTCATTCTTGATGGGAGAGAATATAAAAGGGAAAAAGAAAGCAGTAAGCATTAGGACGAAAGCCGTTGTATAATAGTCAGGCATTAACAGTTAACAATTTTTTATCCATTTATCAAATTCTTCCAGGATTTCCTTTTTTCTTCTCTTCTTGCATATGTCAATTTTGCGCCCGCAGGAGAGATTTCCTTCCAGGTTAAATGAGTCCTTCGCGTAAGAGAACAACCCCATGTTCTAACCGCGTCTTTTTTAAATTTTATAACATCCTCAATACTTTCTTTATAAACGCCTCATCACCATATAATCCTGCAGTTTCTTCACCTGAGGCATGGAAACCATCCTTGCACGAACAGGATTGAGATAATGAACATACCTGGTGAGTAATCTCTGCGGGGCTCATGAGCCGTCTCAATCAGTAAATGAACATGATTAATAAACCTGTATCTGCGGGTGAGCTCCTTCAACATCTTTAAAAATTCCTCCCAGAATATCACCCGCCCCTCATTTCCCTTG
>JAPDKE010000020.1 GCA_029258725.1 bacterium
AGAAGGAAGTCATCACCAAGGTGGACTTTGAGAAGATGAGTGATGTTGCAATCCCATTTCTTTATGGGAGTTATTTCAACTTAAACCTTAAAAAATGAGGTATAATGAGCTACAAATTTACACTTGCAATCCCATTTTTACATGGGAGTTATTTCAACGAATTATACCATCGCCGACCGTGGGAGTTATCAAGTCTCCTGCTTGCAATCCCATTTTTACATGGGAGTTATTTCAACAAGAAAAAAGAGCCCCGAAGTGTATAGACACCTTATAGGCCTTGCAATCCCATTTTTACATGGGAGTTATTTCAACTCTATGCTTTTGAAAAGGCTGGGAGGAAGAAGAGGCGAGGACTTGCAATCCCATTTTTACATGGGAGTTATTTCAACTTGAAGATATTTCTGCAACCGATATTTGGATGATTGAAACCCCAGGAATTGCAATCCCATTTTTACATGGGAGTTATTTCAACAGGTTTAAAAAGGATGTCCCCCAAGACCAGAGGGAGAAAACTCATTGCAATCCCATTTTTACATGGGAGTTATTTCAACGTGGTCGTTAAGGAAGCGTTTGAGCTTCGGAGAAAATTACATTGCAATCCCATTTTTACATGGGAGTTATTTCAACGGGAGAGTATCTCCACTCCAAGTTGGTTGTAACCTCATAACCTTGCAATCCCATTTTTACATGGGAGTTATTTCAACATGTCTTTATAATAGCGAGTGCAATAACCTTACAGGCGTTTAGCTTGCAATCCCATTTTTACATGGGAGTTATTTCAACTATTGTATAAGGAAACCAAGCTTTCGAAGAAGCAATTAAACTTGCAATCCCATTTTTACATGGGAGTTATTTCAACGTGGGGCAAGGAGTATACCTATCCAGAGGCGACAATAGCAGCTTGCAATCCCATTTTTACATGGGAGTTATTTCAACGAAGACTTGAGTATCACAGAGGAATGGGGGCAACCCAAACAACTTGCAATCCCATTTTTACATGGGAGTTATTTCAACGAGAAATTCTTGGTGAAACGGAGAAGATTTTTCGTGAAGAATTGCAATCCCATTTTTACATGGGAGTTATTTCAACTTAGAAAAATGCCCTCTTTGTGGAGGAGAACTCGAAAGAAATTGCAATCCCATTTTTACATGGGAGTTATTTCAACTAAAAGAGTAAATGAGGAGATAGAAAAGCAAATAGGAAAATTGCAATCCCATTTTTACATGGGAGTTATTTCAACGAAAGATGGAGTGCGTGATAATCTCTTATAACAGGCTGGAATATCTAAATTGCAATCCCATTTTTACATGGGAGTTATTTCAACTTCCTCTTCCTCTCAAAAGAAGATTTACACACTTTGAAAATTGCAATCCCATTTTTACATGGGAGTTATTTCAACAAAAACTTACTCAATTTTGGATAAATAAAGCAATATCTTCAGGCATTGCAATCCCATTTTTACATGGGAGTTATTTCAACTTGAAGAGAGAGCAGAGAGCCTCATTCGGGAGGAAAATAATTGCAATCCCATTTTTACATGGGAGTTATTTCAACTCGGAAGTGAGACCCACGGGCGGAAATCGTTTAGGCTAATTGCAATCCCATTTTTACATGGGAGTTATTTCAACAGAAATACAAAAAGGAGGCAACATGATACCCCGTGGAATCAATTGCAATCCCATTTTTACATGGGAGTTATTTCAACGAGAGTTTGTCTCGTTCTTCTTTTATCTTTTTCATTAACTTCGTAATTGCAATCCCATTTTTACATGGGAGTTATTTCAACCGGAAGACCCGGTGGTGACAGTGGACGGCAAGGGGGTGATATTGCAATCCCATTTTTACATGGGAGTTATTTCAACAAGTCAGGTGGAACCGACACTGGGCTTGCGATACAGGAACCATTGCAATCCCATTTTTACATGGGAGTTATTTCAACATACTATATACAACCCTTGACTTTTAGGGTGCGTAGGGGTATTGCAATCCCATTTTTACATGGGAGTTATTTCAACTGGATGTAGTTCTCGGGGATGATATAGAAAAGGCTGTGAAGAAATTGCAATCCCATTTTTACATGGGAGTTATTTCAACGTAAAAAGTGTGCTCTTTATAAAGATGGAACTTGTAAAAATTGCAATCCCATTTTTACATGGGAGTTATTTCAACAGGCAATAGCCCCCAAAGAGGATGAAGACCCGAGGGTAAAGCATTGCAATCCCATTTTTACATGGGAGTTATTTCAACACAGCTCCAAGCGTCAAATCCTCTTTTTCTAAAAGCTTCTCTTACATTGCAATCCCATTTTTACATGGGAGTTATTTCAACTCTGGGCTTTGAAATGCCCATCAACAGAGAGTTCCAGAGCCGATTTTGTATTGTTTCTATTTTCAAAGAAACAACGGCATTTTTGACATCTTTCAGGGATATAATATACCTTTTTTCTTATCTGTCAATATCATATCACATAAACATCTTCAAATCGCGTAATCTCTCCCTGTCCTATAATCCTTATTTTCACTCTTTCTTTTTCTCTTATAAGATACACCCTTATACTATCTTCCTCTTCTTTTATTATCCTCCGGAGCCTCCTTACCATTCTCTCTATCTGTTTCTCGTTTAAATCGCATTCAAAAACACTATACTGAACCCTTACGCCCCACCCTTTCATTTCTTTCAATACCCGATTTCTTCTTCTGTCGTCTTTTATATCGTATGCAACCACCACAAACATTTTTCAGGACATACAGTAACCCTGGTATTCTTCCCTGCCAGTGAGATGAGCAACCAGTCTTTCACACTGTCGGTGAATTGCTTTCCTGAGCCCTCTCATTCTTCTTTCATACTGAGCAAGAAACTTTTTCCTTGCCTCTTTCTTTAATATCATCCCCTCTCCCTCTCTTTCAAAATCCGTATCCAGATTTATTATTCTGTGTGACACAAGTTCAAGCACATCCATTTCTACCACTGGCGTCCTGAACTCCTCCATAAGGTCAAGAGCAAGAGCAGGTCTTCCATATCTGATGATGTGAAAAAAGCCGATATAAGGGTCAAGCCCGGAAGCCCCCAGATACCACACGCATTCCCACAAAAGAACAGAATATCCATAACTCAATAGAGCATTTAAAGGGTCCCGTGGGGGTCTCCGGGTTCTCACAAAGTCACCGCCGGTAAGCAATCTTCCAAAAGTTTCAAAATACACCGCACTTGCAATTCCCTCTAATCCTCTGATACTGTTTCTTGTCCTTTTACTTTCCACTTCTCGGGATAACATTTCAAGTCTCTCAATCGCCTCATCAAGCCGAATCCTCCGATTATAGGAAATTCTCTGAAGAGCACGCCTCATATTCTTTATCTTTGCCTTTACAAACTTTTTCGCCATTTTTACACAGAATTCCTCATTCATGGCTTTTTCATACTGAAGAAGCCTCACCGGAACATTCCTGGATCTCACTCCCTCTATGTATCCCTTTACCTTACCACTCGCACTCATAAATATTACAGGTATGCCTTCTTGCATGAGAAGAAGAATGGTCTGAGTGGTTATCTGCACATTTCCATAAACAAAAACCTTTTCAACATTGGCAAGGGGGATATCGAACAGAACTTCGTGTTCCTTCTCAAAAATAAGCCTCCTTCCTTCTTTTTTAAGTTTGCCTCCCTGCTCCGTGAGATGAAGAACAGCCATATTCTGTTGTCAAAGAACATCAAGTTTTTCTATAAGATAAACATTAATCGCATCATAAAAGTTCTCTTCCACCGGAATACCTATTTTCTTCATGCATTCACGCAGTTCTTCCAGAAGTTCCGGTATAGAACCTTTATATTTCTTTTCTATGATTTCCTTAGAAACCGGAGAATATCCATGAGCCAGTCTTCCTGTATTCCTGATTTCAAGGAGTCCCTGTATTTTCTCCACAAAACCCACGAAACATATTTCTTTATTATACCATTTTAAAATATGCGTGAGAGCCAGAGTGCTGGGATTATTCTTCCAGTTTATATCTTCATCTTCAAGATATTTCCGAAGTTCTTCCTGTGTCTCTATAAATTCATTGTATTTTTTAAATTCTCCCTTTTCCTTTTGTATTCTTACCCCTGTAATTCTCTCTACCAGAAATTGAAGCAAATTATCCACAAGAGAAAATAACTGAGAAAGCGCTTCCACGTATTGTTTTTTCCTGAAATATATCTCCATAACATAGAACATTTCCCGAAACACACTCTTTATGTCTCCTTCAGCAAGGTCTGAAACCTCTGTTTTTCTTGGAAAATCTATATCTTTGACAAGTTCGAAACTCTCTTTAAAATTACATTCCCATCTTTTTACAAGCATGTTTGTGATATCTTCTATCTCCCGCACATATCTGAAAGGGGATTTTTTGAGAACCTCAAGGGTGCCTGAATAATCATGGTGTCTTAACAGGGTTTTAATCACCTCTTTTTGTTTCTCTGTACTTAATTTTTTGAATATTTCTGGAACTGTTATACCTTCATTTTCTACGAGATAAAGATATTCTACCGGAAATTCATTCATTACGAGAGCAAGATTAACAATCTCAGCAGGAGTCCCCGTAGTGAGTGAAACATAGTTTACTGCTTTGTATTGAATTTCCTCCTTCACATTTTCTATAAAATTTTTAAAAAATTGCGCCATTTTTTCATAATGTGCAGGATTTTCTTTTATTTCTATTATCTTTATAACTTCAGGTAACATTCTAAATCTTTCCTTAAGTAACTCTCCAATAAGTAAACCAGCAAATTTTGTATCGGATTTATGCGTAGGATTCTGCTCTGTCACGAAAATAAACACTCGGTCTTTATCTTTTTGCCCGAATCGAGATGATTGTTTTCGAATATGTTCTATAACGGAAATCACCAGTGGAAACTCTATGGTTACTTTTCCAGATATTATTTCATCCCCTCTCCAGAATTTCAAGGTAATCTCGTTACTCACTGTAAAAACAAATCCGTCTTTTATTACTTTATGTTTTTTCCTATTGAACTGCTCCCATAAATTTCTGGTTGCCTCATAATAATTCTGAAATCTTTTCTTCCCATTTATCTCTACATCGCTTGCACCCACAACATAAAAAAGTGCTTCACTCATCCCTCACCTCCTCTATTTTTTCAATTTTTATCCAGCCAAGGGGATAGCCTTCATTTTCTTTAACCATGGCATAACGGCGAGTTTTGGGGTAAATTGGACCTTTTCCTCTCAATTTAAATTTTCTTCTTATTTCTTTTATAAGGTCATCCCTTAAAAGCATTCCTACTGTTTTAGAAAACCATCCTGTTCCCCATCCTATCTGGAGAATGCAACCATTATTTTCCAGAATTTTTATTTCCTTCTCCAGATTTTTCAGAAAATTCAGTACTTTTTCTTTGTTCATGTTTTTGAAGTATTTAGTAGAACCGATGAATTTCATCTCTCTTTTTATTATTTCCTCTGAAAATTTGTTAATTATTTTAAATAACTCTTCACGAAGATATTTCTTGTTTTTAAATCCTAGTTCTTTTAAAGATTCTTCTTTAAAATAATACTCCTCCCATTGAATCTCTGTTGTAAAAACAGTTCCTGGAGGTAAAGCCTCTACATAATTTGGAAATTTTCTTTTCATCACTCCGTTCTTTTGTAAGGAATATACCCGCACACAATATAATTTTAAGGTAGAGATATCCAGATACTCACTATCTTTTATACGCAAAGATTTTAAGAAATCAAAATGAGGAAAGTTTTTTTCTCCTTTTTTTCCCATAAATTCCTTTTCTATTTCATCATCAGCATGTGTGGGTTTTATATTTTCTTTTCTTAATAATTTTTCCACAAGCCCTTCAAATATATCTGGATTCTTTTTACACAATTCATACAAAATTGCCGTTCTTATGCTACCTTTTAGAGAGGAACCAGGAATGTAGGGCTGGTAATATGGATTTTTTATAAAAGTTTTTATGTTTTTTATAAAAAAGTTTCCTGTGGAAGAGGAGATTCCAAGGGCGTAAGCTGTGTATCCTTTCTCCACCGCTTTTTTTGAAAATTCTTCAATAGAGTGCAACATCTTTGCTTCTTCTGAATATTTTTTCAGGAAAGAGAAAATATCAGGAATAAAAATCCTATCTGGAGGACCAAGCCTTACTATCCCATCGGTTTCTTCCCCATCCAGTATGGCAACCGGTGTTAAAACTTCTATTTTCCATTTCTCTTTCATTCTCCCTCCTTTATATTTACCCTCACACAAAATGCCATGCCGTAACGATAAACAGGGAAGGGAACGCCTTCCGGGGTTACCTCTCCAATTTTTCCATATCTTTCCTTTCCGATATCCTTAAATACAGAACCTTCAGTAAACATCATCACGCTTTTCTTCCGATAAGAAAGATATCCTGGCTGCGTAATCCATCCTTCGCGTCTCAGCAGGTCATAACTTACTTTATCCCCGTCTATTATTCCCTTTTCTATTTCTTCTTTCTCAGGCCAGTAAAGGGAGAGAGTTATAAAGTAATTTGCATCTTCCTCAAACTTCCTTTCGCTCTCCCATTCCCTGCATTCCACCTCAAACTGCCCTTTTCCCCATGTCTTTTTTCCTCCAATTCCCCGCCTTCCAACCTCCTTAATAAGCGCCTCAATCTTCTCCATCTCCCACTCTCCCTTTCCTGGCTTGAGGAAGAAATAAAGCCCACATCCTTTCCTGAAAACAATATCACTGAAGTAATAAATATCCGTTCTTGAAGTCATCCTGTCTATCACCACATGAGGAGTTTCACGCACCTCATATATTCTTCCTTCCTGGATCTTCTCTCCTCTTTCCTCTTCTTTTTTCTTTTGCTTATTATCCTTACTGGATATGCACTGTTTGAAGATTTCTTTCACCTGCTCTTCTTCTCCCTCGGTTATAAGAAATTCCCCTCCATGCAGTGCAATTCCTGGCTTTTTTTCTCTCTTGATCCAGGCTAAGAACATCTCTTCAGAAAGGAACTTTATCTTTTTTCTCTTTATCTCTCTTTTTTCCTTCTCACCTATAAATCTCACCACAAGTTTCTCAGGCCCGGCAATTCTGGGTCTTGGAAGGAAACGAACCTCTCCTACATAAGGAAAGGCAGAGGAGATAAGAAACATATCCTCCGTGTTGAATTTCTTATTCTCTTCCCTTCCATCGTACCAGACTGACAGGATTGCCCCTGCAAGGGTATCGGAATGAATGATAAGGGAGGTCTTCTCCAGACCTATTCCCTCGGCATTTATGTGATATCCATTCTCAAACTCAAGTTTGCAGATTTTTATCATCGGAGACACCTGTATTGGATTTTTCTTTCTTTTCCATCACTCCTTCTAATTCCTTTTTTATTCCTTCCAGCCATTCCGTTAGATCTTTCTCTTTATCCCAGCATTCAGGCAGGAATTTCTTCTCCACTGGAAGGCTTGATTTTGTGTCTTTTCCCCAGTATTCCTCTATTCTCTTCCATCTTATGATAACGGGTTCCTCCAATCCCTTTTTATTTTTTTCCACACATTTATTTTCTTCTCCTTGTGCCTTTTTATTCTCCTCGCTGTTCTTTTTCTCTGTTTCTTTTATCTCTTCCATTTCCTCTATCTTCCACTTCCCAAATTTTATCTTACCTGAACCTCTGGAACCATGCCCACCAAGATAGTGGTCTTCAAGCAACCGCATTGCATTGAAAAGATCCTTGAGGAACTCTATATCCTTTGCCTGATAAACATTGAATATCATTTCAAACTTAAACCATGCTCCGGGAGGCACCCTTTCAATATGCCTTGGCATCGTCTTTGAAGTTATCCTGTCAATCACAACTTCAGTCTTCACCTCGGTATAAGGAAGTTCAAGGGTTTCAAGGGTTTCCAGGTCTTCTGGGCCTTTCAAAAAGGCATCCCGGACTATAAGACGTCCGGGATATGCGGGATAAGGAACTTCAGCAGGCACACCGAAAATATTGCATACGGAACATTCAAGATATTCTTCATGCAATTTTTTCTTCTCCTCTTCATTCAGGTCTTTTTTTCCTTTGCAGATATGAATTTCTATTCTCTCCTCTCGCGGTTTATTCTCACCGGCTATTACCACAAGTGGAAGTCCCTTCGCTCTCTCCAGACACGCTCTCAATGCGCCTTTAAGTGAAGAACCGGGAATATAAGGCTTATTTGTAAGTTTGTCTCTCACAACCGAAAGATCCACTCCTCCTATCTCAATTCCCACATTTGAACCGCCGATATGAAGTCCTGTGAGGGTGGTTATGTACCCTTCTATTATAAACCTTCCGTAAAGTTTTATTTTATTTCTTTCCATATTTTTCTTATTTTCATTATTCATTGTTCACCTCCTTCTCTTTTTTTATATTTTTATGATATTTATAATAAGCGAGTATCGCCTCAAACATTTTCATAAGATTATTGAATCTTCTTTTTCTTTCTCCCATATCCTCTCCGTTCAGTACATGATTAATGCCCTTATCAAGAATCTCTCGGAGTTTCTGGAGTTCGCTTTTCTTGCCCGTAACATAGGCAAGTTTAGCCTTTACCAGAGGAAGCATTGCATCTCCATTTCCTTCTTTATATCCCTTCATTTCAAGGCTTTTCATCTCGTTAAATATTTTTCTTATCTGGCTTTCTGGAATTTCCTTTCCCTTCAGAAGATTTCTTGCAAAATCATCGATCTTTTCCACTATTTCCTTGGAGGGGCCTTTCTCAATAAATTTCTCCACCCAGTTCATATCCATCTTTCCCTCCTATGTTTTTCTTGTTAAAAGTTCAACCCATCTTGCAGGAACGGCAAAGAGATGAGGGTATTCCTCCACGAATTTCAGGAATTTCTCTATACGAGACCGTGTATCTTCTTCCTTTCCCAGGTCTTTTAAAAGTCCATAGGTAAGTCTCCACTTCCATCTCTCGTAGTTTATTATCTTCTCCATTTCTTCCTTATTTACTTCTTTTTTATTCTTCCATGCTTCTTTTATCCTTTCTCTCAGTTCAAACATCTCCACAATAAAATGAAGTTTGCTCCTGGAAAGTTTTTTATTCTCAACAAGTTCCAGAAGATTTTCCTTCTGCTCCTTTACCTTTTCAAACTCCTCCCATCCCATCACCGTTCCCAGAAAACAAATGGCATCTTTCTCACGCCCATTTTCCCTTTTATACCCTTTTGCTTTTTCTTCCATTTCTCCAACAATTTCTGCAGATTTATAGATAGGGAATTTGGGATTGAAAATTCCAATCCCCCCTGAAAGTGTTACGGATTTTACCACATTAATATTAATTTCATCAATTTTTATATCCTTCCCATTTTTTTCGAAAGGAACTTTTTTAATTTTAAGTCTCTTACCCGCATAGTGGGCTATTCTTTGTACTGACTCTTTTATAAAACCATCGTTATCCCTGTATTCATGTTCCATGTATTCCAGTTTTCGCCCTCCAATTGCTTTTTCTATCTCATAAGCCACCTCAACAACCTTATCCCAAGCTCCTACAAGGAATAGATCATCTCCACCTGCATAAATTAAATAGAGATTATTCTTATACTCCTCGGTGTTTTCAATTTTGAAAGGAACATACAATTTGAAGAATCTGGAGAGAGAGTGACTTAACTGAGCAATTCTCGAAAAAGTTGCAAGTTCACCTAACTCCTCTCTGAATTTCTTTCCGAGGTCGTCTACATCCATCCGTAAAATTCCCAGTTTTTTAATGCCATTACTTGCTTCAGCCATCTCCTCAAATGTTTTTATTTTATCATTTTTATTTTTAGGACATACCTGAGCAATAAACTCATATCCTGCATATACATTTTTCTCTAAATTCAAAACTTTTTCTAAAAATTTTTCGTAATCATCTTCATCCTCTTTATTTTCCATGCTTTTTCCTTTTTCTAAAAGATATATATAATTTCCATTTCTTATTCTGGAGCTTTTCCCAAAAACTTCCTCTTCACTGTAAAAGAAGTATCTTATACCAAATTTCTCAAGGGATTTTGCCCATATTTCAGGAGTATCTTCCTTTTTCTTTTCTTCTTTCATATCTTCTTTTTTCATCCGATATTCTATAAGATAATTTTTTTCAGCGACCAGTTCTCCCAATGTTTCAAAACTCTTACACCATTTACATTTTCCTTCATCTTCTGCTTCTCTTAACTTACAGGCCTCACAAACTTCCAATGGAGCATTTTGAGGTTCAAAGACACCATACTTTTTTATAACCTTATGAAACTTCCTTCTCTTACGATTCCTTATCTGGTTATTGACTTGCTCCCACAAGGCCTCGGGTGTATTTACCCATGCCCAGGGAGAGAAGGATATTCCCTCCACAATCACATTCAGTTCTCCCTGATGTATTTCAAACATTTTCTTTTCTATATCTTCTGAAATTTCTTTCAGTTCCTTCTCTACAAATCCAGGAAGAAGTATGTAAAATCTCCCTCCTCCTTCGTAAATAATATTAAGGTCAGGAAACTCAAATCTGCGGAGTATGTATCTCGCTGCAGTTCTTGTAAGAAGTTCCAGATATACGGAACGTCCCCTTAATGTCTTTGCTGCTCCCTTTGAGGTAAGGGTATAAATGAATTTCTGAATACCCGAAATATCGCCTCCCACCAGCAGAAAGATGTTATCATAATAGATACCCTTCTTTGAAAGAATCTCCTCCAGTTTACTATCCATATCCTCCTCGTTATTCAGCACTTTATAAAGACATCCTGCTATTGCGGCGGTAAGTTTAGAATGAAAATAAAGGGAAATGTCAGGAAGATAAAAATGTTGTGTGTCCCATGGAGAAGCAGAAGGTATAAAGGAAAAATACATTTTTAATAAATATTCCCATTCATTGATGGTATGGAGAGTAATTTTCCCCTGGTGCTTATTTTTAAGAACCATAGCAGCATTCTTAAAATCTTTCCACAAATATTCATTTCCCGTTTTTACCTCTCCATCGTGAATCCTGTATCTATAATGGCAGGGAGTGCTATTTTTAGGAGCAGGATATAATACTTCTGTATCCTTTCCAGGCGGGAACCAGAAAAGCTCATTCCAGAATTCTAAAATTTCATCTGGAGAAATGTTAAGTAAAGAAAATATAGAAAGCAAAGGAGTTTTTTCGGGAGAGCTACATTTCTCTGTTAGTGCTTCTTCGTTCTTAAATTTAAATCGTTCCGAAGCCGCAAGGCCATCTGCAACATGGATAAGTTTCTGATAAGATGTGTTGGGGGAGTGATGACCAAGACAAAGAGTTTCTATGATTGACTCTTTACCAAAAATTATCTTTGCAAATTTGCCAGAATAAAGAAGATGTTTATGAGTGCGTTGTTCTTTTCCATGTTTTTTAGAGGAAGGGCAGAATAACGCAATGTCCTTGTCAGAATATTCATGCTCCTTTTCCCCTCCTCTCTGCATACTTTTTCCCACATCATGAAGTAAAGCGGCAAGAACGATTTCCTCAAATTTTATTTTTTTCAATTACATACCTCCCCATTCCGAAACTTGTTGATTTTCCAACGTGCAAAATTTCTCCCCATCTCAGCAGTTCCATGAACTCGCCCAAATCGCCTTCATAAACTATCTCTCCTCTAAACCCATGCAACTCCATGCTCCGTCCCTGCCGGCTGGAAAACCTCTTCACCTTCTCTCTTCCCCCCTTCACCTTCACAATTTTAACCCCACGCGCCTTTTCTGTCAAGTCTTTTTTCTCAAATTTCCCTCCATAAAACTTCACAAGCAGGGAAATTCTCCTGGCCAGTGCACGATAAAAAACATAAAATTCCGGAACATCTACAAGTTTTCCCTCATGAATTATACGGAGAGGGGTGAGAAAATTCACCCTTATCCTGTTTCCACCTATCGGAACAAACTCAAAATCCTCAGGTTCCTGCCACCCCCTAAAAATTCTTTCACCATCATAAACCAGATTCCTACCACTTTTCACCTCCTTCACCATAAATTTCGCCCTCTCTTTCCCAATTCCACTCTTCCCGAACTCACGGAACGCATGAAGAAAATAGGGAAATTCCTCAATATATCTTCCTATCAGGACAAGTTCTATCTCCATCACATCTCCATTTCTGTAAACCATCTCATCCACAGGATACCGGAACACAAAGGGATGAGGAGCAAATTTCCTTCCTTCTATGGGAGATTCAAATAACCTGGAATAAATGCAGTTAAACCTCAAAATGCAATCCTCACACCTCTCCCTCCGGGAAGCGCATACAGACCTCCTCAGTGAACTTCCAAAACCTCCCCTTATTGCATTTCCGGGGAAAGAAGGAGGAGTAAAATCATCAAGGAACTCAAGAAAAAGAACAAACCTCCTCACAGGAATTTCTATCATCTTTTTCATTTTATCCCATCCAGTTTTCCATGTCAAATTTTTTGCAGGAGAGTAAGTCTTTGATAATCAATGTGTTATTTTTTCAAAAGTGCTGACGCGAGAGCGCTTTCCAAGCGCGAGAGATTGAAGAGTCAAAAAGAGTAGGAAAGTCATTGAGAGTTGTCGAGCAAGAAAAAAGTTTTTGATCTTTCCAGGTCAAAATTTAAGCCTCTTGACAGAGATTTTCTTTTTTATAATTCAGTTCCTGCGGGATTTTTCCTCCTCTCACTTCCCCATAAACCAAAACAAAAAGGAGGTGCAGCATGAGGAAGGGTGCATTCCTTTCCCTTCTTTTCCTTTCCTGCGCCACCCATGAGGTCTTCCTTGGAACGTCCGTCCGGTCCCCCATACTCATGACGGATGTGGTGGACAGGGAGTACACGGTGGTGAAACACTTCCGGAGGACCACAACAGCCTCATGGCTCTTCGCGGGGACATTCACTCTGTCAAGACCCGAAATGGACCGGATACTCTCAGAGGAACTGAGAAAGGCACACGGGGATGCCATAATAAACTTGAGAATAACATCCAGGGTGGAACCGATGGACGGGTGTATCTCAGGAGGACTTGAACTGGGTCTCAACTATCTTTTTCCTCCCTACTCCCTGGGGTCCCTTCTTGGCTACGAAAGGAAAACCATAATCCTTGAAGGGGATATTGTAAGGTGGAAGTGAGAGGAGAGGGGGAGGGGAGCTCCCCTCCCCATTTTATTTCATCAATTCCTTCACAAACTCCACCATCTCTTCAACCGGACTTTTTCTCATAAAGGACCACCTCCTCTTCAAGAATTTTTCTTACAAATGGATTCCCCTCTCTTTTCATTTTTTCAAACTCCTCCGGGGTATAGCATACAAGGTCCATATCAACAGGAACACAGAGAAGGGAATACAGTTTTTTCAAACGCTCAACAAACCCATCCCGGGTTCTCATTACCACCAGAACGTCCAGGTCCGTGAAAAGGTCCCTTCTTCCCTTAGCATAGGAACCAAAAATACTCACCCTCTCCACCCCCTCCACCTCCGGGAGGACCTTTTTAATCCTCTCAACAGCCTCCTCAAGCAACTTCACGTATTTCTTCCTTTTCTCCTCAAACATGGCATTTTAAGGGTAAGAAAATTTACACAAATGTCAACCCGGGTGTTTGCCTAATGCCGATACCCGATATTTTCAGGAGGAGGGTATCCATTGAACCCTTCCACATTATCATCCCTCTCGGCTCTTTGTCAGGAATATCTGATTGATTTTTGAGATGGTGTTTTTAACAAGGTTTTTGATTTTTATGCACACCTTGACATTTTTCTTTTCCTTAACTATATTAAAACCTCGTAAGGCTGAACGATACCAGACTTTGACGGGTTCAAAAGGGTTTGAGATTACGGTGGAAGGTTTAAAGGCATTTGAGGAAAGTGCAGGATATGAAATCGCAGGGGAAGGGAAAGGCCCCTGGTGTGATAATGGGGCTGAAAAATCTTTCTGGAATAAAGACTCTACTTGATAGCGTTTTAAAGGGAGACGGAGTATAAGGAAAATGGGTATTCAGAAGAAGGAATATACGAACTGTTCGGGTATGAAGGAGTTATACGCAATCACTCTAAATGTAAATAAAGGAGGTGAACAATGGAGGCAATATTATTGCAGGTAGTGTGGATACTCTTAATTGGAGCGATTACGGGCTTTCTGGCTACCTGGCTTGGAATTGGTGGGTGTTTTTTAAGAATCCCTATGATGATGGCACTCTTAGGTTTATCCATCAAAACAGCCTATGCAGTAAATATGGCTGTTATATCCATTGCCACAATACCGGGTGTGATCACGCATTACAGGATGAAGCATGTATATAAAAAGGGAGTTATTGTAGCTGCTATAGGAGCAGCACTTGGTGTGATAATCGGCACACAAATAGCGGTGTATGTTCCATCCAGAACTCTCAAAATAATTTTTGGTATTGCATGCATTGGTGTCGGAATTTATATGACATATTCTTCTATAAAGAGTAAAGGGAAAATGCCTCCAAGAGTGACCGTCGATCAGGTAGAGAGGCTGGAACATGGGGTAAAACTTGGAGGACTTATGTTTTTGGCTGGAATAGCAACGGGTGTTTGTGGCTTTGGTGGAGGCATTTACTACATGCCCATTCTTAATGTGCTCGGTTATCCAATGCATATCGCCATAGGCACATCTTCCACTCAGATGATACCGGTTGCAGCAATCGGGGCAACGAACCTTACAATCCATGGATATCAGAACTGGTTCTATGTCCTAACGATTGGAATTGTGACAATGTTTTTCTCATGGTTGGGTGCCCGAACCACAAAGATGATGAAAGCATGGGTATTGAAAGGAATATTTGGAGTTCTCATAGGACTTATTGGGCTTTCCGTTGCCATAGGATTAATATAAACCCTACCCATTTCAGGCCCCATTATTTTTGAGGAAAATCGGCATCTTGACAATCTGAATTTCGTTCATATATTATTATCAAATGAAGGAAAGAGTTCCGAGGAGTGTGAGGAGAAGGTTGAAACTCCTTGAGGAGGAGGTAAGGGAGTGGAAGAATAAGTATCTCCACTCCCTTGCAGAATATGATAATTTCAGAAAGAGAATAAGAAAGGAGTCAGAGCAGGCAATAAAATTTGCAAATGAACAGCTTATATTTGAATTGCTTGCAGTTCTTGATAATTTTGAAAGGGCGATAGATTCAGGAAAGAATCACTCTGATTTTGATTCATTTTACAAAGGAGTTGAAATGATTTACAGGCAACTGCTTGACATCCTGAAAAAGGAGGGGTTGAGACCCTTTGAGAGCAGGGGGGAACCCTTTGACCCATCAAAGCATGAGGTCTTCTCAACCGTTGAAAAGGATGATGTTCCTCCATACACCGTTGTGGAGGAAATACAGAAGGGATACTATCTCAAGGATAAGCTCCTTCGCCCTGCAAGGGTTGTTGTGGCGAAGGAAAAAAAGGAGGTGAGTGATGAAGGAACCGATAATAGGGATTGACCTTGGAACCACAAACTCTGTTGTTGCCATAGCAGAAAAGGGAGAACCGAAGGTTATTATAAATGCCGAGGGGAGCAGGATAACTCCCTCGGTTGTTGCCTTCATGCCCAGCGGCGAGAGAATCGTCGGGCAGCAGGCAAAACGCCAGATGATAATGAATCCTGAAAACACCATATATTCCATAAAGAGGTTCATGGGAAGAAGATATGAGGAGGTCACCGAGGAGATAAAGCGCGTTCCCTACAAGGTTGTGAAAGGACCGCATGGTGATGCAAGGGTGGAGGTGATGGGGAAGCAGTATGCGCCTCCGGAGATATCTGCAATGATACTCCAGTATTTGAAAAAGGCCGCGGAGGACTACCTGGGAAGAGAGGTGAAGAAGGCGGTTATAACGGTTCCGGCATACTTCAACGACGCACAGCGCCAGGCGACAAAGGATGCGGGAACAATAGCCGGTCTTGAGGTTGTGAGGATAATAAACGAGCCCACTGCTGCATCCCTTGCATACGGACTTGACAAGAAGAAAAATGAAAAGATAGCGGTTTACGACCTGGGAGGAGGAACATTTGATATCTCTATCCTAGAGATAGGTGAGGGTGTTTTTGAGGTTCTCTCAACCAACGGAGATACACACCTGGGAGGAGACGACTTTGACCAGCGCATAGTCCAGTGGCTTATAGAGGAATTCAAACAGGAGACGGGAATAGACCTCTCCCAGGACAGGAATGCACTCCAGAGGCTGAGGGAGGCGGCTGAGAAGGCAAAGATAGAACTTTCAACCATGCTTGAGACAACAATAAGCCTTCCCTTCATAGCGGCCGATGAAAAGGGACCCAAGCATCTTGAAAGGAAACTGACCCGCGCAAAGTTTGAGTCCATGGTGGAGGACCTCATACAGAGAACGATGGGCCCTGTAAGACAGGCGCTTGAGGACGCAAAACTCAAACCCGAGGACATAGACGAGGTTATCCTGGTTGGTGGAATGACAAGGATGCCTCGCGTTCAGGAGGTTGTCAGGGACTTCTTTGGAAAGGAGCCTCACAAGGGAATAAATCCCGATGAGGTTGTTGCAATCGGCGCCGCACTTCAGGGAGCGGTTCTTGCAGGAGAGATGAAGGACATTCTCCTCCTTGACGTTATCCCGCTCTCTCTCGGAATTGAAACCCTTGGAGGTGTTTTTACGAAGATAATAGAGAGAAATACGACCATACCAACGAGAAAATCCCAGATATTCACAACTGCAGAGGACAATCAGCCTGCAGTTACCGTTCATGTGCTTCAGGGAGAGAGACCACTTGCAAAGGACAACCGTTCCCTCGCAAAGTTTGACCTGGTGGGAATTCCTCCTGCACCAAGAGGGGTTCCCCAGATAGAGGTTACCTTTGAGGTTGACGCGGATGGAATCCTCCATGTTTCTGCAAAGGACCTGGGGACCGGGAAGGAGCAGAAGATAGTGGTTCATGCCTCCAGTGGATTGACCAAGGAGGAGATCGAGCGCATGAAGGCAGAGGCGGAGAAGCATGCGGAGGAGGATAAGAAGAGACTTGAGCTGGTTGAGACAAAGAATCAGGCAGACGCCCTTATCTATCACGTGGAAAAGACCCTGAGGGAGATGGGTGATAAGATACCGGAGAACGAAAAGGAGAAGATAAAAGAGGCAATAAAGAACCTGAGGAAGGCAATGGAGGGAGACAACAGAGAGGAGATACTGAAAAAGATGGAAGAACTCCAGCGTGCTTCCTACAGGATAGCAGAGGACATATACAGGAGGGCGCAGGAGACCGCACAGACACAGACCCAGGAGCCTCCGAGAAGGGAGGAGCCAAAGGAGGGAGAGGTTAAGGGGGAGTACGAGGTAATAGACGAGGAGGAAGAGAAGAAGTAAATGAAGAAGGATTACTATGAAATCCTGGGAGTTTCCCGGGATGCCTCCCCGGAAGAAATAAAGGCGGCATACCGCCGCCTTGCAAAAAAATATCATCCTGATCTCAATCCCGAGAACAGAAAGGAGGCGGAGGAAAAATTCAAGGAGATATCAGAGGCCTATGAGGTCCTGATGGACCCTGAAAAAAGAAAACTTTATGATATGTACGGACACGAGGGGGTATCACAGACCTTCGGTGAGGGAGGATTCACATGGGATAAGTTCACCCATTTCCAGGACCTTGAAGATATATTAAAGGAGTTCTTTGGAGACAGGGGGACCATATTTGACTGGATATTCGGTGGGGAGAAGAGAACCGAGAGGGAAAAGGGGGGCAATATTAAGGTAAGGGTTCCTCTTACACTTGAGGAGATAAGCGAGGGGGCGAAGAAACGCATAAAGTTTTCCAGGTATGAGAGGTGTCCTGAGTGTGGAGGAAAGGGAGGGGAGACAGGGGTCTGTTCAAGATGCGGTGGAAGGGGGAGGATAAGGGAGATAAGGAGGAGTTTCTTCGGATACATGGAGACAGTTACAACCTGCCCGGTATGCAGGGGGAGTGGTGAGGAGATAAGAAGGATATGTAATGCATGCCATGGAGAGGGAAGGATAAGGAAGAATGTTACAGTAGAGGTCCGGATTCCTCCAGGGGTGGGGGAGGGGAACTACATAACCCTGAGAGGAGAGGGACATGCAGGAAGAAGAGGAGGACCCCCTGGAGACCTGATAGTCCTTATTGAGGAAAAACCCCATCCTGTGTTTACAAGAGATGGTGATGACATAAAGGTTGTTGTTCCTGTGTCCTTCACCACAGCAGTTCTTGGGGGAGAGATTGAGGTTCCGGTGCTCAATGGCCGGAAGGAAAAGATAAAAATTCCTCCTGGAACAAGACCGGGTTCAAGATTTGTTTTGAGAGGAAGAGGGCTTCCATCCCTCCGTGGAGGAGTGAAGGGGGATGAGATAGTTGAGATAACCATATGGACTCCCAGAAAACTCTCACGAAAGGCAAGAGAACTGCTTGAACGCCTGGAAGAAGTGCTTGAATCTCCCCCCTCCCACATTCCTCCCGAAAATGTGTAACCTTTTTTGATTTTTCAGGTCTTAATATATGAGATGAACTGCAGGGAACTTTTAGAACTTTTATCAGAATACATAGAGGGTGAGCTCCCTCCTGAACTCAGGGGAGAGATGGAGTGTCACATAGAGGAATGCCCTCAGTGCAAACTTGTGATAGATACCCTTAAACTCACGATAAAACTCTACAACTGCCTTGAACCCTGCACCCTTCCAGAAAAGATAAAGGAAGAGGTGCTTGGAAAACTGAAGGCTTTACACGAAAGGAGGAAACATGGCACTTTTAAGGGATGAGGACAGGGAATATCTGAAAAAAGAGTTTGAAAAGAAGATAAGGAATCCTGTGAAGGTTCTGTTTTTTGAGAAGGAGGGATGCGAAAACTGCGACCTGGTAAAGCAGATACTGACCGAAGTTTCTGAACTCCATCCCGAGATTCACCTTTCCATTCATGATGTTGAAAGTGATGAGGCAAAGACACACGGAATAGAACTCACCCCGGCAGTGGTGATTGAGGGAGAGAAGGACTATGGAATAAGGTTTTATGGGGTTCCTGCAGGATACGAATTCAATTCACTCATAGAGGGGATAATGGATGTTGGTGCAGGAGAGGTTGAACTTTCAGAAGAGACCAGGAAAAAATTGGGTGAACTGGATAAGCCTGTCGTGATAAAGGTTTTTGTAACCACAGGATGCCCATACTGTCCTGGAGCCGTGAGACTCGCCCACATGTTTGCGTTTGTGAATGACAGAATAAAAGGGGAGATGATAGAGGCAAATTCTTTCCCTGAACTTGCAAATAGGTATGGTGTTTATGCCGTTCCGAAGGTTATTATAAATGAAGAACACTCCTTTGAGGGTTCCCTTCCTGAATCGGAGTTCCTGAAAGAGGTGATAAAGGCTGTGGGAGGTTGAGATGGAGTTTTTTATAAAGAAGGAAAATGAAAAAAAGCGGGAATATGACGCACTTGTCATAGGTGCAGGACCTGCTGGACTTACGGCTGCAATATACATAGCAAGGGGAAGGTTTTCTGTGCTTGTTTTTGAAAAGGTCATTCCCGGTGGACTTGCTGCAACCACCCATCTTATTGAGAACTACCCCGGCTTTCCCGAGGGTGTGGAGGGAGAGGAACTTGGAAGGCTTATGGAAAAACAGGCAAGAAATCTCGGGGTTGAGTTTGCAATGGAGGAGGTTGTGGATGTGGAACTTGAGGGAGAGAAAAAGCGGGTGAAGACGAGGGATGGTGAGTATGAAGGGAAAGCGGTGGTTATAGCAACCGGAAGTTCCCATAAGAAACTCGGTGTCCCTGGAGAGGATAAATTCACAGGGAAGGGTGTTTCTTACTGCGCCACATGTGATGCTCCATTCTATAAGGATAAGAAAATTGCTGTGGTTGGATGTGGAAACTCAGGAATGCAGGAAGGGCTTTATCTTTTGAGGTTCGTCCGCTCCATTGACTTCATCGAATACTTCCCGTATATACCAGCAGATAGGATACTCCAGGAGAGGGTTAAAAAGCATGAGAATGTAAAGTTCCACCTCAATCATCAGGTTCTGGAGATAGTGGGGGACGAAAGGGTTGAGGGAGTGAGGGTGAAAAAAAGAGACACGGGAGAGGAAAAGGTGATAGAGGTGGATGGGGTTTTTATATTTGCAGGGTTATCACCTAATACTGCCTTTCTTAATGGGAAGATGGAACTTGAAGATGGTTATGTTGTGACCGACGAATTCATGCGCACATCCATCCCAGGAGTTTTTGCATGTGGTGATGTGAGAAAGAAAGTTTTAAGACAGGTTGCGACGGCAGTTGGAGATGGTGCTGTGTGTGGGGCTTCTGTTGTTGAATACCTGGAGGGAAGATGAGGGTTATAGTCTTCACCGCCCCCGGCTGTCCCTGGTGCACCCGTGCAAAGAACTATTTGAGGGAGAGGGGAATAAGTTTTAAAGAGGTGGATATATCCAGAAATCCGTCTGCTGCAAGGGACCTTGTGAGGATGACGGGGCAGACCGGGGTTCCGGTGATAGTTATAAATGGAAAGCCCGTTGTCGGGTTCAATAAGCCCCTTATAGACAGATTGCTGGGGTTGAAATGAGGCTTGTGGTTATCGGTGGCTCTGCTGCTGGCATGTCCGCAGCAGCAAGGGCAAGAAGGGTAAGTCCGGATACAGAGATAGCTGTTTTTGAAAAGGGACCTTATGTCTCAACCTCTCTCTGCGGTTTACCCTTTTATATAAGTGGGGATGTGAAATCCTGGAGAGACCTTATAGTTTACACTCCTGAATACTTCAGGGAGAAGAGAAACATTCAGGTTTTCACAGAACACAGGGTGAAAAGGATACTTCCTTATAAGAAGAAGATAATTGTGGAGGACAGGAATGGGGTTGAGGAAGAGATTGCCTACGACAGGCTTGTTATAGCAACCGGGGGAGAGCCGGAAAGACACTTTGATGGAGAGAATGTTTTTTACCTGAGGAGAATAGAGGATGGGATTAGGATAAGGGAGTTTATTGAGAAGAGAGGTCCCCGGAGGGCGGTGGTTGTGGGAGGAGGATACACCGGACTTGAGGTGGTGGATGCACTTTACAGGAGGGGTATGAAGGTTGAGGTTGTTGAAATGGAGGAGGTGCTTCTTCCAGCGTTTGACCCGGAGATTGGAGAGGATGTGAGAAGGATGCTTGAAAATAAAGGAATTGATGTTATACTCGGGAAAAGGATAACATCTCTTCCTGAGGGAGATATGGTGATTTTCACCACGGGGATAAGCCCCCGGAATAAACTTGCGCAGGATGCCGGAATTGAAACAGGAAAAAGCGGGGGAATAAAGGTGGATGAGAGGCTGCAGACCTCCCACTTTGGAATTTATGCATGTGGGGACTGTGCAGAATTCAGGGACTGGGTGAGTGGTAAAAGGAGAATCTTTCCCCTTGGAACGGTTGCGAATAAGACAGGAAGAGCATGCGGGGAGAATGCGGCTGGTGGGAATGTTAAGATAAGAGGGATTGTATGGGTTTCTGTTTTCAGGGTTCTTGATATGGAAATTGGAAAGGCAGGGCTTTCTTTGAAAGAGGCACGGGAATTCGGGATGGATGCGGAGAGTGTGATGATAGAGGGTAAAAATCTTGCTCACTTCATGCCGGATGCTGGAAAGGTAAAGGTGAAACTTGTTTATGAAAGAGGGACAGGAAGGATACTTGGTGGAGAGGTGTGGGGAGAGGGTGTTCAGAGAAGGGTGGATATCCTTGCAACTGCAATAAAAACAAAAATGAATATGGATGAACTTGCAATGCTTGACCTTTCGTATTCTCCTCCTTTTTCTCCGGTCTGGGACCCTGTGGTTATAGCAGCAAGGAAAGGAGGTAAAAAATGAGGTATCTCTTGATTTCTGCAATTTCCCTTTTTGCCCTTTCGGGATGTGGTGGGGTTCCCTCTTCTGGTGGTGAAAAAATGGAGTTCTCACTTCCCGGGCTTGATGGAGAGATTTATACACTCTCCGACTTCAACGGTAAGGTGTATATTATAGACTTCTGGGCTACATGGTGTGGTCCGTGCAGGCTGTCAATTCCGTTTCTCAAAAGACTTTATGGAGAACTGAGGGGTAAGGGGCTTGTTGTTATAGGGATTGGACTTGATTCAGAACCCGCCCTGAGGAGTTTTGCCGAGCAGATGGAGATAGATTATCCCGTTCTTGTTGGGACCAGGGAGATAGCGATAAGGTATAAAATAAGAGGGATTCCAACGATGTTCATAGTTGATGAGAAGGGGAAGATAATAGACAGGGTTGTTGGATATGCCCCTTCGGTGGAGGGAAAAATAAAGAACAGGGTTCTGGAATTGCTGGAGTGAGAAATGATGGGATGTGTTTTCTTTCTCCTGGCTCTTATCCCGGAAAGCGATGAGGTTATTATAAAGATGGGGGGAGGTTATTTTTATATAGTGGAGGGAATGGCAGGATTCCCGATATACCGGCTCGGTGGAGGTAAATGGGGTTTCTGGACGGGGGGTGTGGGGAAGTGGATTCCCGGAACCGGAATTGGATTTTCTATCCTGGAAATGGTTGATTTTTACGATGATAAAGACCCTCCGGCTGTCGCGGCAGTTCCTTTTTATTTATATCTTGTGTTTCCCCTGGGAGATACAGAGCAACATGGTAAGGATTATTACTATTCTTCATTACTTTCTTTTTACTTGGCCGTGTATGGTATGTGTTTTATGGATATAAATGGTGATCTTATAAATACACCGATTTATTTATATACACTTAGATTTGAAAAGAACCTCAGACCGGGACTCACTGTGGGGTTTGAGGGAGGTTATATAAAAATGTATGATGAATTCAACCATGAAATAAGAAAAGGTTTTTATGCCGGGATAAAAGGAAGCATAGGATTGCTGGGGCTCTGGGTATTCAGGATATGAAGGTCCCATGAGAAGAATACTTCTAATTCTTCTTATGATTTTCAGTGGATGCGGTAAGAAAAAGGAATACGAATATTACTGGTTAAAATACAGAATGGAGAAGGGGGAGAAGTACATGGTGCAATATGAACAGAGGGAGGCATTTGTGCAGAAGGTGGAGGGGAGAGGGATAAAGAGCAGGGTGAGAAGAGAAACAGAAGTTGGCATCCAGCTTAAACTGGAGGTGATAGAGGTGGAAGAGGATGAGGATGTAAGATTTAAATGTTGCTATCAGAATGTCAAAATCAAACAGGAGGGACCCTTTGGGAATTTTGTGTTTGATAATGCTCCTCAGGACAGTTCAAATATCTTTTCTCTTCTGTGGAAGGCAATTATGGAGAGCGAATTAGAAGTCACCATTTCTCCTGACGGTAAGATAAAAGAAGTATGGGGCATGAATGAGGTGACACATAAAGTGCTGGAGGAGATAAAAAGAAATACTTCTTTAATGGTGGATACCCTGTTTTTAAAATTTCTTGTTGCAGAAAATATTGAAGGAATGATGAGAATGGTATGGAATATATACTCCGAGGACCCCATAAAGGTAGGAGGAAAATGGGAGAAGGATAATATCTTTTTACTCGGTCTTCCTGTGTGGGTGAGAAAATACTGCACTCTTAAGGAAGTGGATGAAGACAGGGGAATAATAGAGGTTTACTCTCTTCTTTTCCCGCTCCCGGAGTTTCAGGCGCTTGTGAGATATGATGTTTCTGGATACCTCCGGGGCAGAATGAGGGTGAATATGGATACAGGGGTTCTGGAAAATTACGAGGCAGAAGGACCATTTTCAGGAAGAGTAGGAGTGGGTGAGGATCAGAAAGTAGTGGTTGTTTTCCAGGGAAGAAGGAAGATAAAGATAGTAATGAAAAGGGTTATGTAATGTTACATAAACTTCTTTTTAGAACAATAATCCCCTTACACAAAAATCGCAAGGTTGACAGGGAATATCTTTTATGTTATCATCCCGCCTGATGGAGCTGAGAAGGAAAATTGAGAATAAAGAGGCAGTTATTGGAATTGTGGGGCTTGGATATGTTGGCCTGCCCCTT
>JAPDKE010000010.1 GCA_029258725.1 bacterium
GAAGTCCGAGTTTTTTCTTGACCTGAAGGCAGTAATCCGCACCGTAAAGGTGCCATCCATCAAAAGTCTTCTCGTCAAACTTTACTTTTTCAAATACTTCTCTTCTCACAATAAGCAGCTGTTCATCCAAAGTAGCGACTTCTTCCAAGTCTTTTTGAGGGAGAGGATACTTCCACCATCCATACATCATGTTCCCGACCCTGCTCCCATCCCATCTTACCCCTGCACTTCCCACAACTCCAAACTCTACTCCATCAAGGATTTTCTCTGCTTTGGTAAACCATTCAGGGTCGGCAAAGAAAATATCTTGATGGGCAAAAACGAGGTATTCCGTATCGGGGGAAATGGTGTTATAAAAAGATGCCGCAGAGGGATATGCCCTTTCCTTATTATCAAAAATATTTCTTTTCTCTGGAAATATGCTCCTTTTTAAATTTTCTTCAATAATTTCTTCTCGATCGTACACGCAGATGATTTTCCATCGCCTCATCGTATATTTCCTCCAGTTTTTTTACATGCTCTTCCATACTCATAGGTTCTGGGATGCTGCGTTTTAGTTTTCTGAGTAAATCGGGATTGTCAAGTATCATCTGGATTTTTTGGGCAAGGTCTTTGGGGTCTCCCGGCGTGAAAAAGAGAGCTCCTTTTCCTTCTTCAAAGGCTTCCTGAATAGCCCCTATTTTCGAAGCAATTACAGGGATTTTCCATAGAAATGCTTCTCTAATAGCTAATGGATAATTTTCGTAACAAATAGAAGGAAAGACAAGAACATCTATGTGGGAGTAAATTTTATCTTTTTCTTTCTCTAATCCCCAGAAATATATATTAGATGCAGAAGACATTTGTTCAAGATAACGATGGTATTTTATTCTTTTTGGTTCAAATTTTCCAAAAATATGGAGTTCCCATTTTCCCTTTAAATATTTAACGGCTTCAAGAAGGATATGTAATCCTTTATGAGGAAGAAGAGTTCCAACAAATCCAAGTTTTATATTACGTGAAGGCTTTTTATTTTTTGAAATGAAAGGCTTATAAAAACCATGAGGAAGAACTCGGATTTTTTCGGAGGGATATCCATATTCTACGAGTTTTTTTCGCAGAAAGTAGGAAGGAGCAATGAAGATATCTACTGATGAAAGAAGATTCCGCAACAATTTGTTTCTATTTTTTTCCCACTGAGAAAAATAATAATATGAAGAAAGAGAATATTTTAGGAAATTAAAACATAAAGAGTTATGAAGTAATTTAGCAATTATCCAATGTCTTTTTCCTGGATTTTCAAGAAGGACTTTTGCTGTTATTTCTACACATTTTTTTCTACTTCCAGGACCATTACATAGACGGTACTCCCAATCTACCATATTTACCATCGGGCATATAAGCCAATAATCATGAAGGGTAAATATTACAGGAAATTGAATAGAAGGAAGGAAGCGTAAAGAAAGGCCAAGAAGATGATGAATGTGGACTACTTGTGGAGAAATATCGTTTATAATTTTCTGGAGCAAGGAACCATTTTTTTGAGAAAAATAAATTTTTTGGGGAGAAAAAATTTGATCGAAATAATTATACATGACGGGTAAATGAATTTCATGCCATGCTCTTTTGTGTATTACTTCAAGTGTGGTATTACGACTGGGAGAAGGGAACATAAGAAAAATTTCATAAGCACCAGCAAGGTGCTTAGTCAAGTTATAAAGATATACTTCTGTTCCCCCCCAAGAATAGGGAGGAAAGGCATGAGTGATAAACAGGATTTTCTTTTTTTTCTTCATACATAAGTAAATATAATTCAGTACTTAATAAAAGTCAATTTTTAAGTTAAAGAACTTTGTAGAAGGGGCAGGAAATTGTTATCACTTTTCTTTAAGGTGTTGGGAGAAGACTTTTGTTTTATTTCGTTTTGGAGATTATCAAGCTCTATCTATTTGCATTCGGGGAAGTTTTTCTCATCATCTTACACAAAATTTTTATAGCTTTACTATTTTTAAAAGATCTCAATTCTTTTAGTGCACTCTCGGGCAACAACGCAGAAACAAAAATCTTGATTAACAAGACCCATGCTTCATATTCAAAAAGATTGTACTTAATCGACTTAAATGCCCATTTTTTTGCTTCCTTGTATTTTTTACAACCATAAATAAACCTACCCCAGAATAAGTATCCTTTTGCCATTTCTTTGCGTGTAATACAATCACATTGCAAAAGAAATTTTTTGGAAGGCATAATTTGTAATCTATCTTTTCCTTGGGTTCTCCGCTCAATAGCGAATTCTCGTGCTAATTGGGCATATTTATCTTGGCATATTTTTCTGGTGACGCTTATACTATTAGGATTTATTCTCCATGCACATAGTGGTTCGGGTATGATTGCTACTTTGTATTTTTCAGAAATTCTGAGAATAAAATCATAATCGAGAGCGTACTGGAAGGCTTCTCGATAGCCTCCCACGGTGTCTAAGCATTCTCTCCGGAACATAATGCTGCTGTGAGCAAAACAATTATGCTTTATTAAAATCTCTTGAATTTCTTCATTGGTTGTAGGCACGGTTATAAGTTTTAGTATCTTTCCATTTTCATCGATAACATAATAAAAAGAGCCCACCAATCCTATTTCTGGATGTTTGTCTAAATATCTTACTTCTTTTTCTAATCTTTGAGGAAGGGCTATATCATCAGCATCTATTACAGCGATGTACTTTCCCTTAGATATTTTCAGGGCTTTATTTCGTGCTGCTGCAACTCCTTCATTATGCTTGTTAATTAACATTTTAATCTTAGAATGGCGACGATAACTTTCTAATATTCTCCTGCTATTATCTGTGGAACCATCGTCGATAACTATTAATTCAAAGTCTTGGAATGTCTGGTTTAAGACACTATTTATTGCTTCTTCCAGATATTTCTCAGAGTTATATACGCTCATAATCACACTTACCTTAGGATATTTACCCATTTTCTCTCCTTTTTTGGCGATTATAGGAAATTTATCTAAAAAGTTCAATATTTAATTAAGTAATTTGTCTTCTTTTCTTGACAAAATTACCATTTCATAATAGATTTCTTTCCATGGAAGAAAGGCATCTTAAAAGAAAAATTGTTCAAGGTGTTTCGTGGGTTTTTGGATTAAAAATTCTAACCCGTCTTCTTTCTTTTGCAAGGATAGTAATTCTTGCAAGACTCTTGACTCCCGAAGATTTTGGTCTTGTAGGAATTGCACTGCTGGTACTTTCTATTCTGGAAACTTTTTCACAAACAGGATTTCGTGAAGCAATAGTGCAAAAAGAGAAGATGAGAAAAGAATATCTTGATGTGGCATGGAGTATACTTGTGATAAGAGGATTTATTCTTTCCTTGATAGTCTATCTCCTTTCCCCGTTATTTGCAGGATTTTTCAAAAATCCTGCCGCTCTTCCCGTAATAAAGGTTATGGCATTAAGCCTTGTATTTTCAGGGCTTACCAATGTGGGAATAGTATTTTTCCAGAAGGAACTGGAATTTGGAAAGCAGTTTATTTATCAGTTGTCAGGATTAATAGCAGACTTGGGGACTTCTATCACGCTTGCTTTCATACTCAAAAACGCGTGGGCACTGGTATGGGGTAAACTTGCGGGAAATTTTGTGCTTTTGCTCATGAGTTATGTCGTCCATCCCTATCGTCCAGGATTTTGCCTGAAGAAAAAAGAAGTAAAAGAACTCTTTGCTTTTGGAAAATGGGTGACAGGATCAAGTATAGCGCTTTTCCTTCTTAATCAGGGAGACGATATCCTCGTAGGGAGGGTTCTGGGAACAGTATCCCTTGGACTTTATCAAATGGCATACAGACTTTCCAATCTTCCCGCAACTGAAATCACGCATACCATTTCCACAGTTTCATTTCCCGCCTATGCCAAGGTATATAAAGAAAAAGAGATCCTTACGAAATACTTTTTTACTATCTTTACCCATACCCTTCTTTTTGCCATTCCCCTGGCGGGAGGGATTATTACCTTTGCCCCTGATTTTGTCAAGTATTTCATGGGAGAAAAGTGGTATGGAATTATTGCAAGTATGCAGATTCTGGCAGTATGGGGAGGAATAAGAGCAATAGGAGCATCCTGCGGTTCTCTTTTTCTTGCCTGTGGAAGACCAGATATTATTACAAAATTAACTTTTTTTAAATTATGTGTTCTTGTCTCGATTATTTACCCACTCACAGTAAAACTGGGCATAGAAGGAACTTCTCTTGCGGTGGTTCTCACCGCTTTTGTTTCTAATCCCGTGACGAGTTATATTGCAGTAAAGTATTTTCTGCAGGGAAAAATAATGGAATACATAAAGCCTATATTTCTTTTTACTATCATTACCTTTATCTCCGGATGGTCTGCTGTGCATTTTAAAAAGTTCTTTTCCGAAGGGATTCTTGGATTTGGACTTTCTGTTATGATTTACCTGGTGGTCTACTTCTTCTGTATTTTTCTCTTGAAAAGATGGGGTATTCTATGGAAAAATAGGGGAGAAAAAACATGAAAACGATAATCATAGGAATTGACGGAGGAGAATGGAAAATTATATGGGAATTGGTGGAACGGGGAAAATTGCCCGCGTTTAAGAAAATCATTGAAAATGGAGTGCATGGAAAACTCCTTTCCACAAAACCCCCGATTTCCCCCCCAGCATGGGCTTCTATTATTACCGGTACCAACCCCGGGAAACATGGAATATTTGACTTTATAAAATTCACGGGAGATTATATTCCTCATCCAGTTACAGGAGAAGACCTCAAAACCCCACCCCTGTGGGAGATACTCCACAGGGAAGGCGTGAGAGCCGGATTTATAAATGTTCCTTTTTCCTACCCACCTTCTCCTATAAATGGGTTTATGGTTACAGGAATGCTTACTCCTGGTAATGCGAAAGAATTTACTTATCCTCCTGACCTTGGAAAGGAAATAGGCGATTTTCAGAAAAACTGGAAAACAGGTGCTTATTTTATAAGAAAAGGACACAGGTATTTTATTCAGGATATCTTTCATAAACTCAAAACTAAGATAAAATTTCTTTTCTCTCATTTTGAAGAAGTGGATTTCCTCATGGCAGTTTTTGATGGGAGCGATCGGCTTCAACATTTTCTGTGGAAATTTGTGGACCCTGAACATCCTGAATATAAAGACGACGAAAATATGAGAAAAGCCGTATTTGACTACTATTGTGAAGTGGACAGAGTTCTCCAGAAAATTTTGGAAAAAGATGTGCATCTTGTTGTACTTTCTGACCATGGATTTCGTCCGCTTCATACAGACTTTTATATTGAACAGTACCTTGTGGATCATGGACTCATAAAAGTACGATCTCCCATTTCGCGTTTTATTAAACTGGGATGGAACAAGGGAATGAGGTTTTTAAATAAAACGATCAAAACAAGGATAAAGGCAGAATATAGGGGAACATTAAGAGAAGACATTGTCTGGAAAGACACCCTCGTATATTTCACCTCTCTTGCCGGGCAGGCCTTGAGAGTAAATCTGGAGGGGAGAGAGAAGGAGGGAAAGGTAAAGAGGGAAGAATATCAGGAGACAAAAAATAGAATAAGAGTCCTTTTAAAAGATGTAAAAGATGGTGAAATTCTGGCAATAGAAAACGTTTTCTTCCGGGAAGAAATTTATTCTGGAGAAGCAGTAGAGAATGCACCAGATATTATCGTGGAATGTAAACCAGGATATACTTTAAAGGACGGATACAGTTCTACCTATTTCAAAAAAGCCTCTCAATATGGAACAGAAAGAAGTGGAGAACATGCCCCTGTGGGGATATTCCTCGCTGCGGGAAATGCTTTTAAGAAGTCAACTGTGCAGCTTTCGCTTACGGATATCCTCCCCCTTGTGCTTTATCTTCACGGAATGAAAATACCTTCTCACGTGGATGGAAAGGTACCTGCAGAGGTAATAGAAGAAAGCCATTTGAGATCTCATCCTGTTGAATATACTGAGCCCCTCAAGAGAAGCGCAAAAACTCATACGCTTACTAAAGATGAGGAAGAGTCTATAAAGGAACATTTAAAAGGTCTGGGGTATCTATGAAGATTACCATTATTACCCCTTTAGTTTCCAATAACTGCCTTGGAAGAGCCTACATTCTTGCTCAGATGCTCCAGAAATATTTTGATACCGAAATTGTAGGATTCTCCATGGGGGGTATATGGGAACCGTTAAAAGAAGTAGAGGATATAAAAATCAAATCTGTTCCATTAGACAGGAAACATTTATGGAGAAGCATAAAACAACTTATGGAAATGATAGAAGGCGATGTTATTTATGCCTCAAAATTATATCTTGTAAGTTTTGGAGTTGCAATTCTTCAATCTTTAAAAACTTCGCGTCCTCTGGTGCTTGATATAGATGATCTTGACATACTTGATATAATGGGAGATGCATCGTGGTTAAAGCGCCTGTATATTTATCTTGATCCCCGCAGACTTCAAAATCCATTTTCTCCTATCTATACACTTCTCATGGAAAAACTGAGGTATCTTGCAGATGCCATTACGGTTTCTTCAAGATTTCTTCAGAAAAAATATGGAGGCACTATTATTCCCCATGCACGGGATACTGACTGGCTTAATCCATCAAAGTATCCTCCAGAGAAGGCAAAGAAAAAATACGGACTGGAAGGGAAGAAGGTGGTAATGTTCTATGGCACTCCAAGACCACACAAAGGAGTGGAGGATATGCTGGACGCGGTCTGCCAGATAGAAGATCCTTCGGTAATTGGAGTAGTAGGGGGAGTGAATAAAAAGGACCCTTACTGCAGATATTTGATGGAAAAGTACAAAGAAAAGGCAGTTTTCTTTCCTGTTCAGCCATTTTCAACACTTCCAGAATTTGTTTCAATGGCAGATGTAGTAGTGATTCCCCAGAGAAAGACTCTTTATGCTATGGCACAGGTGCCTGCAAAGGTTTTTGATGCAATGGCGATGGCAAAGCCTGTGATTGCCACAAATGTTTCGGATTTGCCTCATATACTGGAAGGATGCGGAATAATAGTCCCACCCGAATGCCCGGAAGAAATAAAAAATGCATTGATAAAGATTTTTGGAGATAAGACTTTTGTGAGGAAAATGGGGATAAGGGCGAGGAGGAAATGTATTGAAAATTATAGTTATCAAGTGTGTAGAAAAAAGCTAAAAGAAATTATGGAAAAAGTTCTTTATAAATGATGGGATGGGCATTAAGAAATAGTGGATACTAAAACTGCCTGGAAGCCGGTCTGGGAGAAGGTGTTGAGGACTCCCATCATGAGCATTGCTATCCCCATTAACCCAAAATCCGAGGGGGAAAGGAGCCTCGCAAGAATTATAAGCCTCAAAACCCCAAACCCCCTTTCAATAAACCTCAACCCCAGCACCCACATTCCACCCTTCACCGCCCTTCTCTTCACTTCCTCAACCCCTCCCCCACCCGCGGCATCAGGCATACTCTTTGCTCTTTTCTTTTCTTCCTTCATCCCCTTTCCCATTTCCTTGTTTTGCCTTTCCACTTACCGAATGCCCGCGACCTTTTCATTCCTCAATTTACTCTTTCTATCCGATAGTGTCAACAGTTTATCACCATCCTGCTCCCCTGGGTATGTTAAAGGTAACCAGGGTTGACAGAAGGGTAAATTCTATTATAATTCTTTTATGGAGAGAAGTCGCGATTGGATAGAAGAGGCAAAAGGGGACCCTGAACATGCAATAAGTGATATGGAAAGGGGTTTTTATAACCGGGCATGTTTCTCTGCTCAGCAAAGTGCAGAAAAGGCGGTTAAAGCAGTTTTTCAGAAGATGGGAGCCGAAGCATGAGGACATTCAATTGCGGATCTTCCTGAAGAACTCTCCAGATTTCACACGGTCTCCGAAGAGCTGAAGGAAGCTGCCCTGGAACTTGACAAGGCATACATTCCTGCAAGATATCCCAACGCCCATCTTTTCAGGTTCTCCCAGGGATAGATACACGAAACAGGAAGCAAAGAGACTTATCTGATATGCAACACAAATCCTCAAGTTCTGTGAAGGTCTTTTATCCAAAATTTAGCAAAGAAGAGATTATCCAGAGGATAAAAGAGGGGATTGAAGAACTCGCTCAAAAAATGCCCCTTAAAAAAGTAATCCTCTTTGGCTCCTACGCAAAGGAAAATTATACAGTTGCAAGTGATATAGACCTTCTTGTTGTTTATAAGGGGAGGAAAAGGAAGGATGCCTTTGCCCTGTGCAAGAAAATTCTTAAAATCCCTTCTCTTGAGCCTCATGTGTATTCTGAGGCTGAATATAAAGCACTCAAATCCACCATTCAAAAGATGACCCAGGATGGCATTGTGATTCTTTAAATTATCCCTCATTTATCCCTTCACGGGTGTCAACAGGTTATCTCACAGGGACCATGAGGTTTTTGGCTGTTTTCAGTTTGCAGGATATCATTCCGGAGAAACTGTAAAAAGCATTATTTCTTCACCTCAAATTCAAACTCCACATAAAGGGCAGGAAGAAGGAAGGAAAGGAATTCCCAGCGGTATGTGAATCTGTTTGCAAGAAATTCTATCCCCAGCCTCTTAAAAATCCTGTTCATTTTTATCCTTCTTTTTACCATTTTCAATCCGGGATGTGCATTTTCCAGCGCCCGTGCACCGAGAACATGACGGTGGGTTACATCATTGTAGGCATAGGGAGAAGAAAAATGGGGAATCCTTACAAAAACCCTTGCTCCATTTTTCCCAACCCTCCACACTTCCCCAAGAACATGAAGGATATCGTCAAGATGCTCAAGAACATCGTGAAGGTATATCTCATCAAAGGCGTTATCCCTGAAAGGGAAAAACTTCTGATTGAGGTCTGCAACAACATCAACCCCGGGGAATTTTTTAATGTCAACCCCCAGACATCCCTCTTTTTTATTCCCTCCACATCCCAGGTCAAGTTTCATGGATTCACCTCACAAGCACAATTTTTTCTCCCATCCGGTGAATTCCCGCATTTACCCTCACAAAGTAAATCCCGGGAGGGAAGGATGAAAGGTCAAGAACAAAATCCCCTCCTCCCACACTCTCAATCCGTTCTCTTTCCCTTCCGCAGATATCGTAAAGAGCAATAACAACCCTCCCATCCCATTCCACATGCAATCTCACGACCCCCGTGGTTGCATTTGAGTTCATTGAACAGGAAAACTCTGTTCCCGCAATTCTTCCAAACTCAAGCCCCCATCTTACATCTCCTCCAGTGTCATCTTTACTCTTCACCAGAAGAATCCACCTTCCTCCTGCATTTCCCGAGAGTTTCAGAATACCTCCTGGATGATGGGAAAGAATCTCTCTCTCAAACCAGCCTGAAATCCCTTCTTTCCTTTTGAAAAGCATAATGCTGTCTCCCCATGGTGTGAAAAGATAGGCAGTGAGAGGAGAGGAAGCCCTTTCCTCAAAGTAAACATTGAGTTCATCAAATGGAATTGAATCGTTCACCTCTATGGTATCGCTTCCTTCTCTTCCATCAAACCCGAATGAGGACATAAAGACCACGGTATCCAGGGGCTCCATCCTGAACTCAATCTCCTCATCTCCTGAAACGGTGCATGTATCAATCACGGTTTTGTATCCTGGTTTTGATGCAAGGAAGTAATGAAATCCCTGAAGAACGTCTATTTCCTCTTCTCCATCCACCCTCCATTCTCCGGTATCTGAAAGAATCGTTTTAATGTTCACACCATCAACCTCTGTCCTCACACAAACCCTGACCCTCTTTTGAGGAAACAGTTTAACATGAAGGGATGTGTCCTCTTTTACCGGGAAAAACATGTAAACCCGTGGAGTATATCCCGGGGATGAGAATATAAGGGTGTATTCACCCGGGAGTAAAACCCTGTGAAACTCTCCTGAGGGGGCTGGCATATCCTTTCCTATCTCATAAACAGAAATTATTGCGTTTAAGGAATTTCCTGCCAGTGCATCCCTCACACTCCCATGCACCCCCCATCCTGCTTTCTTTATTATCTCAATCATCCCCCCCTTATTCTCCCTGAAAATCGCGGGTATTGAATCGTAGGGAGGATACTTTATTTCCGAAATCTCAACCGTGTAGTCAATGCATCCTGTTTCATGATAACTCCAGTCCTGAAGGGAGCCATAAACAGGATACCAGGAATACCCGTGCGTAACACCGCTGTCAAATTCTGTGGAGTGATACATCAACGGATTTTCCCTTGCATAGGCAAGGGCTATTTTATAAACCAGTTCCTGGTCAGGGGTTGAATCAGGGGAATAGTCCCAGGGATAGTTCACAACGAGTGCCCCTCCATGGAAGGTGCATGAGAGGACAAAGTGCCTTTCGGCTGAGAAGTTTATTAAAGATTCCGTTTCAGGCTCAAGTTCATAGGTTCCATCCCCTCCAGGGGAACCATCTGGAACCGGAAAATTCCGGTTGAGGTCAACACCATTTGCATTGTACCGTGAAAGAACAAGATTCCCATCGGGATTGAATAAAGGGATAAAAAATATCTCCCTTTCATCAACCAGTTCTTTAATCTCCGGTTTTTTGGAATACCATGAAAGAAGGGAATCAATGAACATAAGTATTAGTTCCGTTCCAACAGGTTCGTCCCCATGAATGGTCCCCACGAATCTCACCTCGGGTTCGGGTTCGTCATCTTCTGGATTATCAGAAACCTTAACCACCCAGAGTTCCCTTCCCTCAACACTCTTTCCCATTGAAAAGACATAAACCAGGTCAGGGTATCTTACCTGGAGAGTATCAAGATATTCTGTGAGTTTATAATAATCGTGATACCCCTCCTGCTTTGCGGGTTTTGTTTCAGGATAGATAAAAACAGAAAATCCCTTTCTTTCAAGTTTTTCAATCTCCTCATGGGTTCCCCTTATGAAAACTGTATCCCCTTTCACACCTTCAATACTCACAATCTTTCCCACTTCTCTTATTTCTTTTTTCTCTTTAATCACCAGGAAATATTTGCTGTAAAGAAACAAAATTCCGATCATCCGAGCATTTCCTCTATCATGCGCTTCACAACCCCTGGATTTGCCCTCCTTCCACTGAGTTTCATCACCTCTCCAATGAAAAAGCCTACAAGTTTCCTTTCTCCTGAGAATAACCTTTCTTTCTCTTCTGGATGCATCTCAAATGCCTGCTCCACAAGTTTTCTTATCTCCTCCTCATCAGATACCTGCGTCATGCCTTTTTCTTTTACAATCTCCTCCGCAGGCTTTCCTTTTTCTATAACCTCCTTCAGGATTTCCTTTCCTGCATTTCTTGTTATCTTTCCTTCCTTAACTGCATTTATTATCCAGGCAAGTTCACGGGCAGGGGGGAATTTTTCTTTAAGTTCCGTTATCACCCACTTTGCAGTCTCAGGAGGGTCAGAGGTTAAAGATACGACCTCATCGTAATACCTTCCCCTTTCCAGGTCCCTGGTTAAAATATCCGCATCATACTCCCTCAATCCTTCCTTTATGAGCCTCTCCTTTCTCTCGTGAGGAAGTTCTGGCATGGTCTTTCTGATTTCCTTTATAAAATCCTCCGTGAGGAGGAGGGGAGGGAGGTCGGGCTCGGGGAAGTACCTGTAATCCTCTTCCTCCTCCTTCATCCTCATGGGACGGGTAACCTCCTCCTTTTCATCCCAAAGAAGGGTTGCGCGCTCAACCTCACCACCCGATGAAAGAATCTTTATCTGCTGGTCTATCTCATACCTTATCCCCCTCTCAAGGGACCTTATTGAATTCAAATTCTTTATCTCTCTCCTTGTCCCAAGTTTTTCTTCTCCCCTCCTCCTCACAGATACATTGGGCTCGCACCTGAGCTGCCCTTTCTCCATGTCCGCATCGGATACACCGAGATACCTCAAAAGTGTCTGCAGGGTCTTCACAAACTGAACCGCATCCCCGGGCGAGGTGAGATCGGGCTCTGTAACTATCTCAACAAGTGGTATTCCTGCACGGTTAAAATCAATGTATGCATAATCTCCCTCAAGCACAGTCTTTGCTGACTCCTCCTCAAGGTGAACCCTTTTTATTCTTATCTTTTTCCCATTCACATCAATCCACCCATTCCATCCTATGGGTGTGGTGTACTGGGTTATCTGGTATCCTTTTGGGAGGTCGGGATAGAAGTAGTTTTTTCTTGCAAATAAAGACTCCCTGTTTATCCTGCAGTTGAGTGCAATTGCAACCCTCAGGGCATGTTCAACCGCCTTTTTATTCAGAACAGGCAAAACTCCGGGCATTCCAAGGCAGACCGGGCATACGTTTTTATTCGGGGGTGCGCCAAATTCAACCCTGCATGAGCAGAATAGTTTAGTTTCTGTCTTCAACTGGACATGCAGTTCCATTCCAATTACTGCCTCAAACTCCATCCTCCCTCCCTTTCGAGATGGTATGCAAATGTAAGAAGGTTTTCCTCATCCCATGCCCTTCCTGTAACCTGGAATCCCCAGGGGAGTCCATTTATCCTTCCTCCAGGAATGGATATGGCAGGCAGACCTGCAAGATTTGCAAAGACAGTGAAAACATCGGAAAGATACATCTTTATCGGGTCTTCCTTCCTCTCACCGAGTTTGAAGGGAAGGAATGGTGCGGTCGGGGTTATTATAAAGTCAACCTCCCTGAGGGCCTCTTCAAGTTCCTCCTTTATTATCGTTCTAACCCTCTGTGCCTTTCCATAGTATTCTTCTCTGTATCCCTTTGAAAGAACATAGGTTCCAACCATTATCCTCCTCTTAACCTCGGGTCCAAATCCCCTCATCCTGGTTTTTTCAATTATCTCCTCCGCACTCTCTCCCTCAACCCTCAATCCATACCTCACACCATCGTATCTTGCAAGATTTGAAGATGCCTCTGCCATGGCTATTATCTCGTAGGTGGGAAGATAGTATTTTGCGTGGGGAAGGGTAATTCTCACAATTTTATGTCCGAGACGCTGCAATATCTCAAGTGTTCTCTGGAATGCATTGAGGATTTCCTCATCACACCCTGAGATGAGTTCTTCAGGAACTCCAAGAGTTTTGTATCCGCACGGCTCTTCAATGATTTTTGAGTATGGAGGAACACCTTCAGGAGAAGAGGTTGAATCCATGGGGTCATACCCCGCAATGACCTCAAGGGTAAGTGCAATGTCCTTTACGGTTCTTGCTATAATTCCTATCTGGTCAAGGGAGGATGCAAACGCAACAAGACCGTATCTGGATATTCTTCCATAGGTTGGTTTTAAACCAAACACACCGCAAAAGGCAGCAGGCTGTCTTACAGAACCACCGGTATCGGAGCCAAGGGCAATGGGAACCTCAAGATTTGCAACCGCAGCAGCAGAACCCCCGCTTGACCCCCCAGGAACTCTTTCCGGGTCAAATGGATTCTTCACCGGACCAAATGCTGAATACTCGTTTGATGAACCCATTGCAAATTCATCCATGTTTGTCTTTCCGAGTATAACCCCTCCCTCTTTTTTTAATCTTTCTATACATGTTGCATCGTATGGGGCAATGAAGTCGTGGAGTATTTTTGAACCGCATGTGTTCTTCATTCCCCTTACGAGAATATTGTCCTTTATACCAAAAGGAATCCCCCTGAGTTTTCCCTCTTTCTTTTCCTCCCTCCCCTCTGCAAGGGTTATGAATGTGTTGAGTGAAGATGAGGATGCCCTTTCATAAAATGCGTCAAATACTTCTTTTTCCGAAATCTCCCCCCTTTCTATCTTCTCCTTTATCTCCCACCCGAAGAGATTCACTATCTCCATCCCGGTCTCCTTATTTTGAAGAATCTCCCACTCCTTCCCTTTGTGTTTTTGAATATTTCTTCATCCGGAAGGGAAACCCCCGGCTTGTCCTCTCTTAAAGGAAGGGAAGATAAAAATGGATGGGTGGTGGGAAGGACTCCCTCTGTATCCACCTCTTTTAAAATCTCCACCCAGTGGAGTATCTCCTTTACATCCTCCAGGAGTTTTTTCCTTTCTTCCTCCCCAAGCCTGAGAGATGCGAGTTTTTCAAGTTTTTCAATCATCGGGAATATAGTAAAAAATAAGAAAAATTTGTCAACCCTGCGATTTTCCTCCTCGCATAATCCACTTTGCCAGATGGAATGCGCAAAAACCCTAAAACCGAAAAGATAAAACCTACCCCTGTCCGGGTATCCTTAGCCCTGCAAATAACGCCTGGATTATGAGAACAAGCACATATAAAGAACCTATAAGCCAGGCACTGACCCGCTTCTTAACCCCTGAAAGATGGGCTGCACCAAGTATAAGGAGGACAATAGCCCAGATGGAGAAGATATCAAGCCCCCGCAGGAAACTCAGTATTTTCATATTATCACCCGTGTAGAATATGGCAGGACCAAAGGATGGATGAAGGTCGGTGAAGGATGCTATTACATCTCTCCTCATCCAGACAACCGGGATTGAGAGGAGTTTCTGGATGCTCCCTATTATCCCCACATGCCCCACAAGGGAAAAAGCGGTCCTATAATCCCACTTTCCACCTGCCGCCGCCATGAGAACCCATATAACGAGGGCGTATATGAGCCAGCCGATGACAACTCCGACAGGGATACTCACCACCCCAACAATCCTTCCCACTCCGCGCTGCATCTGTATAGCCTCAGGTGGGAGTCTATCCTCCATGAGTTCCATCTGTATGGGAGATATAACCAGAAAGAAGAGGATGTTCACGACACACACGATAACAAAAGGGACAAGAAAGGATTTCTTCTCCCTTATGTAATCAAATGCTCGCCGGGGAGATGTGATTATCCATATGGCACCCATTCATACCTCCTTTTTATTTGACCCTTCAGACTTTATAAACAAGGATTTCTGATGCGTTCTGCATCACCGATAATGCCCTCCAGTTTTTGAGTTTCTCAAGTTCTCTCCTGCAGTGTTTGTATATTTTGAGGTGTTCCTCAACCTCTCTTCTCTTATCCTCTGGGAGTTCCCCGTCCGCGTATGCGCTCAGCAATTCCTCAGGATGCCTCATTTTCTTCCAGTAATTTTAAAAGTTTCTTTCTTGCATATCGTTTCACGAGTTCCTCAAGCGCCTTTTTATCCTGCTTTGCCCTTCTCAGGAGTTCCCTCTCATTCTATCATAATAATTATCCATTTATCAGGATTTTATTCAATCGGTTCTGAGTTCAAATCCAATCCCTGCCTCTATACCCCTCCAGAAGTCATAATCTTTAAGGATTTTTTGCGAGAGTGGTATTTTCTTTCTGAGGTAAGGAGAAAGGTAAAATGACCCCAGTTTCAGAAGAGAAAGATTTATCTCTGTCTGAAAATACCCATAGGAGCCGTACTCATACGGAGTTGAGAGGAATATTTCTGTAAGGATTCTGGTGGGTGGGGTTTTTACCTCACACCCCAGACCTCCCCCTGCTCCAGCAAGGGGAAGTATTTCTCCATTTTCTTCATATGCCCCCATGGAACAGGAAAGTGTAAGGAAGTATCCATTGCGGAAGAAATAAACTCTTTCCTGAGTAAAGGCAGTCCATCCCGAATCCCCCATGCATGACATTCCAAGCATGGTTGATGATGCAAATTTTTTCATAACCGGAATTCCATCAATTTCTTCTTCAAGGGAGAATTTTTTACCTGCATCTATTCCTGCAACACACCCTGTCCAGGCGCTCAGGAAGAAAACACCAAGGAATTCAAGAAGTGCAATAAGAGGTTCATCTGAATAAAGTCCATTGAACCAGAAAAGGCTGTTTATTGCAAGGATACTTCCAGCAAATGCTCCTGTAATGCCACCGCTCCAGGAGATGTCTCCATGAAACATATCGCTCAGCTGTGTATATGCTAAGGAAGAAGCCGTGGAAAGTATAACCATATGGTATCTCTGTTTTCCTGAGGTAATACGAAGAGTGTAAGGAAAAATAAAAGAATCCAGCAGCAACACTCCCATGCATCCCATCGCTGTTTTATGAATATTCACAAACTCCTTAACTTTTCTTTCAGGAAAAGGTCTTAAAGTTGCGAGAATGGAAAGCTCACGGGTTTCATCCCGTCTCTTCTCCTCAAAGCATCTTTTTAACGCATTTGTGATGGAATTTACCGAAACACCACTTTCACTGAATGTGGATTTCAATCGGGCAGAGGATATTACTTCTAAATCTTCCATATCAATCAGCTCATATCTGAACTTCAGGTTATATGCATTCCGGAATTTCTGAGATTTCTCATAACGAAGGATCTGCACCGCAAGTAAATACCTTTCCCCCGTTTTCTCCTTCAGGAAAGAAATTCTTTTATCAGAAGGAAGGGAATAAAGGAAATCAAGTTCCTCCTTTTCAAGCACCCTCACCCGGGAGAAAATACCCTTTTTCTCCAGAGAAGACTTCAGGGTGATGGGATCAAGAGACAGGGCGGGATAGTGAAACACCCTCTCCTGTGCTATATTTCTCGGAGTTCTTGCATCGTCAACGAGCACAACAGCGCTTTCCTGAAAAAGAAGAAAAAGAAGAATTCCTGCCTTCATACTTTAAGTTTAACACAATGCGTTCCTGAATTCAACCTCCTTGAAATTTTCCCTCCAGATGCTATAATACAGCCATGAACTATAAGATACTTGTCATAAATCCCGGGGCCACTTCAACCAAGGTTGCCTTCTATGAAGGGGAGAGGTGCGTTGCAAAGGAGAACATCTCCCATCCCAAAGAGGTGTCCTTTGAGGAGAGAAAGAAACTGGTAAGGGAATTCATGGAGAGGTTCGGGAAGCCGGATGCAATAGCGGCAAGGGGAGGACCCCTCAAGCCTCTTAAAAGCGGAACCTACAGAGTTACCGTGGAGATGGTGAACGACATAAAAGAGGGAAGGGTCCAGGCACAGCATGTATCCCTGCTTGCTCCCCTCATGGGATGGGAACTCGGACAGGAACTTGGAATACCTGCGTTCATCGTTGACCCTGTGAGTGTGGATGAGATGATTCCGGAGGCGAGACTTTCCGGGTTCCCCGAGATTAAGAGAAAGTCCCTCTCCCACGCCTTGAACATGCGCGCTGTTGCAAGGAAGGTTGCAGAGGAGATGGGAGGGAAGTTTGAAGACTTCAACTTTGTGATAGCCCATCTCGGTGGAGGAATATCGGTTTCCGCATTTGAAAAGGGAAGGATGATAGACACGACCAACGCAAACGAAGAAGCACCATTCTCACCACAGCGTGCCGGCACGGTTCCCTCCGTAAGTCTTGTTGAACTTGCCTTCTCGGGAAAGTACACAAAGGAACAGCTGATAAAGAAACTCCTGAAGGAATCCGGACTTGTGGGATACTTAGGAACTGACGACATGAGGGAGGTTACTGCAAGGATAGAGAAAGGGGATAAGGAGGCGGAACTTGTTGCAAAAGCGATGGCACTTCAGATAGCAAAGTACATAGGAGAGATGGCGGTTGTCCTCCGCGGGAAAATTGATGCAATCATCCTCACCGGAGGGCTTGCAAATTCAACCTGGCTTGTTGAAAGGATAAAGGAATACGCAGGCTTCCTTGGTAAGGTTGTGGTCTACCCGGGAGAGAACGAACTTGAGGCACTTGCACTTGGAGTCCTCAGGGTCCTGAGAGGAGAGGAGAAGGAGGAAGAGTACTGATGCCCCTCTCGGTTGTTGTTATGGCGGGAGGGATGGGGAAGAGGATGTTTTCGAAAAAGGTAAAGGTCCTCCATCCTCTTCTCGGGAGACCCATGCTTGATTATGTGGTTGATACTGCCAGGGGAATAAATCCTGATGTTGTTGTGGTTGTTTATGGAAAAAAGGGGCAGGAGATAAGGGGAAGGTATGAGGGTGTGAGGTATGCATTCCAGGAGGAGCCCAGGGGGACCGGGGATGCGGTAAAGGTTGCATTAAAAGAACTTAACGATATAAATGGAGATGTCCTTGTCCTCTCAGGTGATGTTCCCCTTATTAAAAAGAATACCCTTCTAACCCTGGTTGACTATCATCGCAGGAACAAACTTGATGCAACGCTTTTGACATGTGAGTTTGACGACCCCACGGGATATGGAAGGATAATAAGGGATGGGGAGGTTATAAAGGGGATAGTGGAGGAGGTGGATGCAACTCCTGAGATAAAGAAAATAAAAGAGATAAATACCGGGATTTATGTATTCAGGAAGGATGCACTTGAAAGCGCACTTTTGAAACTCAAGCCCGACAATGTTCAGGGTGAGTATTATTTAACGGATGTTATAGGGATATTTGTTGATGAGAAAAGAAGGGTTGGGGGAGTAAAACTCAGGGATAAGACCGAGATAAAGGGAGTGAACACGCGGAAGGACCTTGCAGAGGTTGAAGAAATCCTGAGGCAGCAAAAACTTGAAAGCCTCATGCTTTCAGGGGTGAGGATAATAATGCCCCATACGGTTTACATAGAGGAAGAGGTTGAGATAGGGAAGGACACGGTTATCTATCCATTTACCATAATAAAGGGAAAAACAAAAATAGGAGAGGATTGCAGGATAGGTCCCTTTGCTGTTCTTGATTCCTGTGAGGTAAGGGATGGGGAAAAGGTTCCTTAAGTTTTACCTCTTCCTTTTCATTCTCTCCGGATGCGCACTCTTTGGGTTGTTGCTTTACAGTTCCATAACCCGCGTTGATAGAAGTGCCATAAAGATTGAGGTTTTGAATGGATGTGGGGAAAGGGGACTTGCAAGGCGGATAACCGAATACCTGAGAGAGGAAGGTTTTGATGTGGTTGAGTTCGGGAATGCCAGTGAACCCTATCTCAAAACGGTTGTGATTGACAGGAGAAGTAAAGAGAAAAAATTTGCAAAAATCGTGGCAGATGCCCTTGGCTCGCCGATTCTGCTTGAGGATGTTGATTCATCCTCAATATACGATGTTGTTGTAATCCTGGGAAAGGACCATAAAAGGGTTTTGAGGATAAAAGAAAGGAGGGGATTTGTCTTCTGAAAAACTTGCAGAACGCATAGGGAAAATACTTTACATGAAAAAGGGAGAGAAAATAGAGATATACGACCTGAGGGAGGCAACGGATATAACCGACTTCTTCGTTGTGTGTTCAGGTGAGTCAGAGATTCATACCCGTGCCCTGTGTGATGCGGTCCTGGAGGAACTTGAACGCGAAGGGATAAGGGAGCATCATGTTGAGGGGTATGAGCATGCTCACTGGATTCTCATAGACTACATAGATGTGATAGTCCACATATTCCTTCCTCCTGAAAGGGAGTATTACGACTTTGAAAGGATATGGGGAGACGTTCCAAAGAGGAGGCTGGATGATAAGGGAGAGGGTGAGGAAGAGAATTGAGGAGGTCATAAAGGACCTTTACGGGGTGGAGATTTCACCTGACATAAACCGGAGTGAGAAATACGGGGATTTTGCAACGAATGTTGCATTTGTGCTTGCAAAAACCCTGAAGAGAAATCCAAAGGAGATTGCAGAGGAGATAGCGGGAAAACTTGATGAACCCGCATTTGAAAGGGTTGAGGCGCTCAATGGATTTATAAATGTTTACATCTCCCATGAAGGATGGATAAAAGAACTTGAATCTGCCCTGGAGGAAAACTACGGGAAGGCAGAACTCGGGAAGGGTGAAAGGGTTTTGATTGAGTTTGTGAGTGCAAATCCAACAGGTCCTCTCAATGTCGCAAACGCAAGGGCTGCTGCCTTCGGTGATGCACTCGTGAGGCTTTTCAGGTTCTGTGGATACAGGGCGGATGCGGAATTTTATGTGAATGACTGCGGAAGACAGTTTGAACTGCTTGGAGAGTCCATAGAGGCAAGACTTAAGGGGGAAGAGCCCCCGGAGGATGGGTATAAGGGAGATTACATAGTTGAGATAGCAGAAGAGATTAAAAAAGAAGGAAGGGAAAAGGAGGGAAGGGAGTTTTTCTCAAGATACGCGGTTGAGAGGATTGTTGAGTGGCAGCGCAAAGCCCTTGAAAGATACCGGGTTCACTTTGACAACTGGGTCTTTGAGAGTGAAATAAGAAAGAAGGGGAAGGTTGAGGAGGTTCTTGAGAAACTTAAGGATAATATAGTTGAGGAGGAGGGGGCAAAGTGGTTCCTTTCAGGAAAGTTCGGGGATAGGAGGGAAAAGAGGGTCGTTGTAAAGAAAGATGGCTCATATACCTATCTTCTTCCTGACATTGCATATCATCTGAATAAGTTTGAGAGGGGATATGAACTCCTGATTGACCTCCTTGGCCCAGACCACATAGACCAGGTTCCGAGCATACGCGCAGGGCTGGCTGCCCTTGGATATCCTCCCGAAAAACTTGAGGTTATAATCATCCAGTGGGTGAATCTCATCCAGGATGGACAGAAGATAAAAATGGCAAAGCGGAAGGGGAAATTTGTGGACATGGAATGGTTGCTTGATGAGGTTGGGGTTGATGCCGCAAGGTTTTTCTTCCTGATGAGAAAGGCTTCTTCTCCCCTTGACTTTGATCTGGACCTTGCGAAGGAAGAATCACAGCGGAATCCTGTTTACTATGTCCAGTATGCCCATGCAAGAATACACAATGTTATTGAGTTTGCAAAGAGTAAGGGAATAGACCCTGAGGATAAAGGGGACCTTTCAAATCTCAAAGAGAAGGAGGAGATGGAACTCATAAAGAAGATTGTGGAGTTTCCGGAGATTATTCAGGATGCCGTGAGGGAGCGTGACCCGACAAGGATTCCCTTCTATCTCATGGACCTTGCCTCATTTTATCACTCCTTCTACCAGCACCACAGGATAGTTGGTTCTCCTTATGAAAAGGAGAGGCTTGCCCTCTGCAGGGGAACGATAAATGTTCTCAAAAAGGGACTTGAACTCATAGGGGTTTCAGCCCCCTTAAGGATGTGAAAGGAGGGAAGATGAGGATAGTTCTCTGTGGTTCTCTTGGAAGGATGGGAAGGATGGTGAGGGAGGTTGCGGAGGAGAGGGGGCATGAGATTATCGGGGTTGATGTAAGAGGTGGTGAATACGAGAAACTGGAGGATGCTGTTGATAAGGGGGATGTCGTTCTTGACTTTACGGTAAGGGAGGCGACCCTTTCATTTATACCGGTTCTTGAGCATGCAGGGAAACCCTTTGTGAGTGGAACAACGGGATTCTCAGACAGGGAGATGGAAAGTTTAAGAAAACTTTCCCAAAGCATACCCGTTCTCTGGGCGCCCAATTTTTCACCCGGGGTTAATCTCCTTTTCCGGCTCCTTTCCTCAATTCCTGAAAAACTTTTATCTTTGTTTGACGTCTGGTTGCTTGAGGCTCATCATGAAAAGAAAAAGGATGCACCAAGCGGGACTGCAAAGCTAATGCTTGGATTGTTGAAGAAGGGGGAGGCTTTTTCCATAAGGTCAAAGGACGAGGTTGGAACGCATCATCTGTTTCTCTATGGTGAGGGAGAGACGATTGAGATTATCCACCGTGCACGTTCAAGGAGGATATTTGCCCTTGGAGCAGTTATTGCCTGTGAGTGGATTGAGGGGAAGCCACCTGGATGGTACACCCTGGAGGATGTATGGAGGACATAGCAAGAATAATATCAGAGGCAAAGAAAAGGACGCCGTGCGTGGTTTATGTGAAGGGGAAGGTGAAGGAAGGGGATTTTAAGGTATTTGGTGAGGGTGATTATAAAATACTTATCGGGGACTGGGAGGAGATTAAAAAATGTGTGGATGAGGCGGAGATAATCCACATTGAGATAAAGGGAAGGTATTCGGCACTCCCTCTGCTTGATTTGAGGAAGGTCGAGGCGAGGGTTGAGCCAGGGGCGATAATAAGGGAGGGGGCGAAGATAGGAAAGGATGCGATTATAATGATGGGGGCAGTGATAAACATCGGGGCGGAGATTGGAGAACGCACGATGGTGGACATGAATGCAGTTATAGGGGCAAGGGCAAAGATAGGGAATGACTGCCATATAGGGGCTGGTGCGGTTATTGCCGGTGTTCTTGAACCTCCGGGTAAGAAACCCGTGGTGATAGAGGATGGTGTTCTTGTTGGGGCAAATGCGGTTGTTCTTGAGGGTGTTACGGTTGGTAAAAATTCAATAGTTGCGGCGGGGGCGGTTGTTATAGAGGATGTTCCTCCGGGAACCGTGGTTGCGGGTGTTCCCGCAAAACCCATAAAACGCACAGACGAGGTTGAGGAAGACAAGAGGAGGATAGTCAGGGAGTTGAGGAAGAGGTGATCAACCCCTGAGGGAGGGTCAGGCATTAACAGTTAACAATTTTAAAAAGAAGCAGGTTGATAATCAATAACTTATCACAAATTTCAAACTTTAAATGCCTGACCCTGCCTGATACTTGTCAAATACTCCTTTATCCAAGAGACCAGCTGCATTACTTTCTCCTTCATTTTACCCTGACCTCTATAAGCCCATAGAAAGGCTCCGGGGAATTACCCCGACATCAGCCTCAAAAGAATACTGACTATCGCAAGCAATATTGTGAACTGAAAACCCACCATCCACCTGAAATAAGTATCAACCTTACGCTCAAGATTGGTCATACGCTCATTCATCTGTGCCTCAAGATGATTTATCCTGCTCTCAACAAGTGTAAATCTCTCATTCATCCTTTCTTCAAGGTTGTTTATCTTCGCCTCAACAAGCAAAAACCTCTCATTCATCCTCTCCTCAAGATGCGTTATGCGCTCCTTGAGGTCATGGAGGTCCTGCCTTATACCACATCTTTCCTCAAAATTAAATCTTCCCGAAGCTGATTTTTGAGATAAGAGGTTAGGGTGTATGACCTCCTTATCCAGTGTATTTTTTATATGCTCTGTCAAATTTTTCAGGAGTTCCTCTATTTTCCGGGAGAGTTTCACAAAGTCCAGGGATTTCCTGGTATCAATAAGCCTCTTTTTATCCTCTTCATCTATCGTTCCTGACCTCAGCATCCGATTAAAGGGAGTGTCTATCTCATATTTCCTGTAAACCTTCCCTCCCCTTCTTTCTTTATAAACAAGTTTCAAGGTGGGTATAAAATAGTTATGCCTCAAAGAGATAAGTTTCATCAACTCCTCCAGGATGGCAAGTTCTTCGGGTG
>JAPDKE010000027.1 GCA_029258725.1 bacterium
ACTTTATTATAAGATCCAGCGAAATAGGATACCTTTCGTGAATTGCGTGAGAAACTGCATACCATATTGAGATTTTTTCATGCATAGGAATTTTTTCCTTCACCAGAACGAGTATATCCCAGTCACTTTCTGGTTTTTCTTCCTCTCTGGCCCTTGACCCGAAAAGAATAACCTTCTTTACGGTTATTCCTTTTTCTTCAAGAACTGCTGTAATAATCTTTTTGAGTTCTTTTAACACTACCATTTCTATAAAAATCATAATTAAAAAACGGAGAAAGTCAACCCAAGGGAATTACATAAATTGTTAACTGTTAATGTGTGACCCTGAAAAACAAAAGGGGACCGCATGGGTCCCCCTATCTTTAAACTTCCTTAGATTTTTTGTAGAAACACAAAATTCTGGAGAACAGCTATCTGATCAGCCAGGTCGATGTCCTTCCTTTTTCAACATCCGCCAGATAGATATTCCACCAATAGACATCAGTCCTATACAGAGACCTATTCCTATAAAGCTAACCACGCTTACCCATATCTTCATCTTCACCCCATACATACTCCATAGATATGCAATCACACCCGCACTGACAGCTCCATTTATAAAAGGAAAGATATACATTCTTCTCATAAAAACCTCCTATTATTAGATTATAAACATATAATCGCACAGGCTATAAAAGCACCTATCACTGAACCACCACAGCATATCAGAACGCATAAAGCATAAGCCACATTGCTCAATATGCACTCCAATAGACAAGCGGCACATCCTCCAGCTGCAACTCCAAGTGTACATTTCCAGAAGGAACTCACATCAGCTTCAATTATATTTCCGGTAGAATCCACAACCCATCCTGCACTCCAGAAAGGGGAAGCAGAGCATCCTCCATCCTGTTGCATGTATAAGCATGGGTCAATAAAAACAGATTGTGTCTGTATCTCCTCGGGCAATATGCTTCTATCTTCCGCACATAAAAGCGCACCTACTTTAACCGTATCGTTCTTTATTACTTTAAATATAGAAACAGCCATGGCTTTGGGATTATGTTGATTCACAAAAGGAACCTCTATCCATCTCATAATCCTATGAGCCCCAATCTGAACATCCAACACCACAGCATCCGGCACATCCTGCTTCACATCCAGGTTTTCCATCAGAAATTCTCTTAATTTTCGGTAATCGGAAGATGAAAGAATATCCGCAATTATCTTATGTTTTTCATGCCCCGCAAGAGAAATAATCACGGTATCCCCCGAAACATACAGAGTCTCCCCTTCTATCTCATGACAGCCGCATCCTTTTGAACCTTTTGGGAAAACTTCCGAAGAAGGTAAAAAGGGATTTAAAGGAGAAGAATAACCAACTTCAGATTGGGTCTTACAACCTGCTACAACCATCAAAAGAAAGAAAGAAAGAAAGAAAGAAAGACTGCCTTCTTCATTTTAACCCCCTTCGTCTGAAGGTTTTAAAAATAAATCCTCGCCTCCGGATACTTCGCCTTCGCACGATAGGGGTATTTATACCGAATAGGGATTGGTAAGGGAGTTAGGGTAAGCCTCTCGGCCTATTAGTACGGCTCGGCTAAACGGGTTGCCCCGCTTACACCTGCCGCCTATCAACCTCCTGTTCTCGGAGGGGCCTTAGCCCTGAAGCCCGAAGGCCTCAGGACGGGAGACCTTATCTTGGGGTGGGCTTCCCGCTTAGATGCTTTCAGCGGTTATCCCTTCCGGACATGGCTACCCTGCGCTGCCCCTGGCAGGACAGCAGGTACACCAGAGGTCCGTCCACCCCGGTCCTCTCGTACAAGGGGCAGCTCCCCTCAAGTCTCCTGCGCCCGCGGAGGATTAAGACCGAACTGTCTCACGACGTTCTGAACCCAGCTCGCGTGCCGCTTTAATGGGCGAACAGACCAACCCTTGGGAGCTTCTCCACCCCCAGGATGCGGCGAGCCGACATCGAGGTGCCGAACCTCCCCGTCGATGTGAACTCTCGGGGGAGACTAGCCTGTTATCCCCGGAGTACCTTTTATCCGCTGAGCGACGGCCCTTCCACACGGAGCCGCCGGATCACTAGGCCCGGGTTTCCCCCCTGCTCGGCCTGTCGGCCTCACAGTCAGGCCCCCTTGTGCCCTTACACTCAACGCACGGTTACCGTCCGTGCTGAGGGGACCTTTGGGCGCCTCCGTTACCCTTTAGGAGGCTGCCGCCCCAGCAAAACTGCCCACCAAGCGCTGTCCCTCCCCCGGCTTCACGGGGTGAGGTTAGAGCCCCGACAAGACAAGGGTGGTATTTCACCGGTGGCTCCACCGAGGCTGGCGCCCCGGCTTCACAGCCTCCCACCTATCCTACACATGCCTTGCCAAGACCCAACGCCAGGCTGCAGTAAAGGTTCACGGGGTCTTTTCGTCCTTCCGCGGGTACGTGGTATCTTCACCACGACTCCAGTTTCGCCGGGCCCCTCGCCGAGACAATGCCCAAGTCGTTACGCCATTCATGCAGGTCGGAACTTCACCCTTTCCCATGTTTCCATGGGGGGTAGACTATCCCTTCACCTCACCGAGCACCCTTAGGAGGTCTTCCTTCTTATATTTTCTTTTCCCCGAGGGATTCATCTGGTATGCAAGTTCTATTATCTCCCTGAGATACCTCGGACTCATGTGAAGATTCTGATGGACCATCTCGCATATCCTGGCAAAGAGTTCAAAATCCCTCTTCTTACTTCCCTGTAAAGGATACCTCCGGAAATGCGGAATTATACGCTTCACCAGGTCTCGCACACTCCGCACCTCATATTTGTAGGTTCTGTCCGACCTGGAATATCTTATTGCACCACATCCAAAGTATCGCCTTATCTCCTTGAGCACACCGAGATTGCTCCGGTTCTGCGAGATGGAGAAGGAAGGTCTTGTCTCAATCCCCACCTTCAACTTCCGCCTCCTGGAAAAACTCACACAGAAAGATGCCTCACCTTCACAGAGTCCGGTGATATACCAGGGATGCATATCAACCCCCTTGAGAAGGAAGCCTCCATAGGTGCCCACTTCCTCCAGCAATGGAGGGGTGAGGGCCGGCGTCTTGCGCGCGGGGTTAGCGCGCCTCCCCTTTCGGGTCAGTCGTTACGGGGTCCGGTTTCCCGGACTTCCCTCGGGGTTACCCGCACGCCCTTACGGGCAGGAGGGCTTCCCCGATATGAGCCGGTTTTTCATCGTCCCTCACGGGACGAAGGGGCAAGTTCTCACTTACCCGACAAGGAATTTCGCTCACCTTTCTCCTGCCGTTTCCGACAGGGGTGGACCATCTCTTTGTCCAGAGAGGAGTTCCCTTTTTATGCGCTCAAGGGACTCCCTCTTTCCTGTATTCATCCCGGTGGCAATATCTATTATCTCAAGCAATCCCTCGCGAGTAAGGTGCTTCCCTTCCTTCATAAGAAGGATTATGCGCCTGAACTTCCTGAAATCCACATTTTTCTTCGTCTTCAGGGGATGCTCCATGAAAAACTCGCATATCCGTTCCAGACACTCAAGTTTTCTCACCCTGTATGCAAACCGGTCTCCATGATTCCTTCTTACAACTCCGCATCTGAAAAATCGCTTGAGTGCATACAGAACCTGAATATCACGCTCATGCTGAACCACGGTGAACTCCGGCAGAACCTGATAACCTGCAGTCATCTCAGGATGTGGCTCCACACTCACATGGAAGCACCCCTCGCCATCCACAAATCCGACAACCCATTCAGGTGAGAGTTTCATAAACACCTCCCCTCTGGACACCCGGCGTATGGCCTCTGAGGATCCCCCTTCCAGGGTTTCCTGCGGGTTGCCCAATCCCTTCCATTTTTACGGGGAAATCGTTCCCTCGTAGGAAGGGCTCTAAGGGGTTCCCCGCATACAGCCGGGTATTGCCCTCGGAGTTACCCCCGAGGCAGGCAGCATCGCTACCTTAGGACCGTTCTTTCGTTACCAGAGTTTTTACTCTGGCGACCTCCTCCTCTGGAGGTCCTCCGTGTCGCCACGGAGATCGGACCATATCTTCACCCGGAAGACCGGCGGCGCCTCCCCTTACGGGGTTATGTCTTCCGTGGTGCCCGGCGTATGGCCTCTGAGGATCCCCTTTCCAGGGTTTCCTGCGGGTGATCCGGTAGGGAGAGCAACCTTTCCCAACACCCCGGGATTGTTACCCACCTCCCTTACGGAGGCTGAGTACCCGAAGGATGCGCCGGACTTCCCCGCATACAGCCGGGTTTATTTACGTAACTACAACGGTCCTGAGTTATAGTTACGGCCGCCGTTTACCGGGGCTTCGGTTCAGGGCTTCGCCAGATAAGATTATCTGGCTAACCCCTCCCCTTAACCTTCCGGCACCGGGCAGGCGTCAGGCCCTATACGTCGTCTTGACGACTTAGCAGAGCCCTGTGTTTTTGGTAAACAGTCGCCCAGGCCTCTTCGCTGCGGCCCACCTCGGCTTCGGTCGCAAGGACCTACACCTACACGTGGGCACCCCTTCTCCCGAAGTTACGGGGCCAATTTGTCGAGTTCCTTAGCGAGGGGTAACCCGCGCACCTTAGGTTTCTCACCCCGCCCACCTGTGTCGGTTTCCGGTACGGTCACCCGATAGACTCCCCACGAGGCTTTTCTTGGCAGTGTGGGATCGGCCAGTTCGGCCTTAACGGCCTCCCCATCGCCTCTCAGGGTTGGGTCTTTAAACCCGGTCCCCCGGATTTGCCTAAGGGACCCCCCTACAGGCTTAGACCGGGACGACCAGCGCCCGGCATGGCCTACCCTCCTGCGTCACCCCCTGGGTACAAACGCCTATCGGGTGGCACGGGAATATTAACCCGTTTCCCATCCCCTACGCCTTTCGGCCTCGGGTTAGGGGCCGGCTAACCCAGGGCGGACGACCCTTCCCCTGGAAACCTTGGGCTTACGGTGGGAGGGATTCTCACCCTCCTTATCGCTACTCGTGCCGGGATTCTCACTTCCATACCCTCCAGCGCCCCTCGCGGGTACGCCTTCACCGGGTATGGAACGCTCCCCTACCACCTGCGATGGTCAGGTAAAACCTTCCCATCGCAGATCCGCAGCTTCGGCGGCGGGCTTGAGCCCCGTTAAATTTTCGGCGCCGGGTCGCTCGACCAGTGAGCTGTTACGCACTCTTTAAATGATGGCTGCTTCTAAGCCAACATCCTGGCTGTCTTCGCGACCCGACATCCTTTCCCACTTAGCCCGCACTTGGGGGCCTTAGCTGGCGGTCTGGGTTCTTTCCCTCTCGGCGATGGAGCTTATCCCCCACCGCCTGACTCCCGGGCTTTGAGTGGCGGTATTCGGAGTTTGGTTGGGTTCGGTGGCGGTTAAGCCCCTAGCCCATCCAGTGCTCTACCCCCGCCACTGACCGCCCGAGGCTAGCCCTAGAGCTATTTCGGGGAGAACCAGCTATCACCGGGCTTGATTAGCCTTTCACTCCTACCCACAGCTCATCCGAGGAGTTTTCACCCTCCACCGGTTCGGGCCTCCAGTGGGTTTTACCCCACCTTCACCCTGGCCATGGGTAGATCGCCCGGCTTCGGGTCTATCCCCCGCGACTGAGACGCCCTGTTAGGACTCGCTTTCGCTCCGGCTCCCCCACAGAGTGGGTTAGCCTCGCCACGGAGGATAACTCCCCGGCCCATTATGCAAAAGGTACGCCGTCAGGTCCAGCTTCCTGTTCCCCGAAGGGAACAACGGAAACTGGATACCCTCCGACCGCTTGTAGGCGCAGGGTTTCAGGTTCTTTTCACTCCCCGCCAGGGGTCCTTTTCACCTTTCCCTCACGGTACTCTGTGCACTATCGGTCAGGAGCGAGTATTTAGCCTTGGGTGGTGGTCCACCCGGATTCCCCCGGGATTCCACGTGTCCCGAGGTACTTGGGTACCCAGTCCAGGGAGACTCCTCACCTTTCGCCTACGGGGCTTTCACCCTCTGTGGCCGCCCATTCCAGAGCGTTCGGCTAGGTGGGAGTTTTGTAACTCCCCGAGCCCGTCCGCGCTAGGCTCCGACTGGGCCCCGCTACCCCCTCCCGGCAACGCGCGCGGGCTTTGGCACCGGGACGGGTTTGGGCTCCTCCCCTTTCGCTCGCCGCTACTCGGGGAATCGCGGTTGCTTTCTTTTCCTCCGGGTACTGAGATGTTTCACTTCCCCGGGTATCGCCTCCTGGGACTATGTATTCATCCCAGGATGACGGGGGTTTACCCCCGCCGGGTTTCCCCATTCGGGCATCCCGGGATCAAAGCCTGCTTGCCGGCTCCCCCGGGCTTATCGCAGGCTGCCACGCCCTTCATCGCCTGCTCCTGCCGAGGCATCCACCCTGCGCCCTTAGTAGCTTACCCTAAGGTGCCCTTACCAATCCCTATTCGGTTTTCAAAGAACTTTTTTCTTAATTTGGCAGTATTTAATATACAAACAAAACGCGGTTTGTCAAGGGGGAAATGTAAATTTTTATAAATTTTTTACCCACTCCTCCATCAACGATATGGAACGCTCTGCAAGCTGTCTCCTTTTCTCCTTTTTCCTTCCTTTAACAGGGGGCAGCAACCCAAAATTCGCATTCATCGGCTGGAAGTCCTCCTTTGGCTCTGTTATGTAATCTATAAGCCCCCTCAGCATGGTCCCCTCAGGAGGCAGAACCTCCCCTTTCCCTTCAAGCCTCCTTTTAATGTTTACCGCACACAAAAGCCCCATCGCCGTGGACTCCATGTATCCCTCAACCCCACATAACTGCCCAACCACGTAAACATCGTCTCTCTTTTTTGCCCTCAAGGTGGGCAATAAAACCCTGGGAGAGTTTATGTATGTATTCCTGTGCATGGAACCATACCTCAGAAACTCCGCACGCCTCAAACACGGAATCAGCCTGAATACCCTTTCCTGCTCCTTTCTCCTCAAACGGGTCTGGAATCCAACCAGGTTCCACATGGTCCCCTCTTTGTTTTCCCTTCTCAACTGCACCACCGCATAGGGCATCTTTCCTGTCTTCGGGTCCACCAGTCCAACAGGCTTCATCACACTGAAAAGCAAACTCTCTTTTCCCCTTCTCGCTATCTCCTCAACGGGCAGGCATCCCTCAAAGAATCTGTCCTCCTCAAGGTGGGGAAGGAACTCCTCTGCCTTTATGAGTTCCTGATAGAACCTCTCAAATTCCTCCTCGGTCAGGGGACAGTTTATATAGGAATCGTCAACCCCGTACCTTGCGCCGAAGAATGCCCTGCTCATGTCAATGCTTTCAAAGGAAACTATCGGGGATATTGCATCGTAAAAGTAAAGACAATCACCAAAAAGTTTCCTTAACTCCTCTGAAAGCCCATCCGATGTCAGGGGACCGGTTGCTATAACCTTTATTCCGGGAAAATCAAGGCTCTTAACCTCCTCCCTCACGACCCTTATCTTCTCATTCTCCTCAATCCACCTGGTTATAAGGGAAGAAAATCTCTCTCTATCCACTGCAAGCGCCTTCCCTGCGGGGACCTGTGTCTCATAGGCTGCCTTTAAAATAAAGGAACCAAGCATCTCCATCTCCTTTTTCAACAATCCATGAGCATTTGTTATCTCCATGGATTTAAAGGAATTACTGCATACAAGTTCTGCAAATAGACCGGTGCGATGTGCCCCCGTTAATTTACCCGGTCTCATCTCATAAAGAACAACATCCATCCCGAAGGATGCGAGTTTCAAGGCACACTCAGAACCTGAAAGCCCACCACCTACGACATGAACCATGGCTCAGAAGGGGAAACCAACGTAAAAATCAGGATAAATTCCCGGTTCCACCCCATCAAGATTAAACCTCTTTGCAAAGATAAGGTTGAGATATGCAAAACCAAGCCAGAACCTCACCTCAAGCCCGAAACTTCCTATAAAATTATCCTTATTTATATTATTCCATTCATCCCACGCAAGTCCGGCGTCCACAAAAAGCGCAGAGCGAAGATGATGGAGTTCAACAGGTGGAAATCCCATCCTGAGATACTCTATGAGGGAAAACCTGAATTCAAGATTTAACCCGGCTATATGCGATGCCTGAAGGGTATCAGGATAGCCTCTAACGGTGTATGTCCCACCGAGGTATGGATAAAATGCATCCCTTCCCCATACACACTCATAGTAAGTTCTTCCCGCAAATATGTAATTCCCTCCGGGATGCCAGTATTTTCTGAAATCAGCTCCGATCCCATAAACCTCCAGGAACCTCTCTCCAAGCACACACGTCTGGTATTCAACCCTCCCCCTCATTCCTGCCTGGGGTCCCCATGCCCCCCAGTATGTGTTGTCAAACACAAATGCAAGATAAGGGAAGAACCCATAGGAGTAAACAGGATATCCTGAAACCTGATACCATTCATCGGTTGCGTAATCGTAAATCTCGGCATTCAGTTTTTCCCTTATTCCTACAACCCCCAGTTCAAACCTCCTGAAACGGTCCACAGGCAGAAAGGCGGAAATGCCCCCCAGCCAGAGTTCGTACGACCAGAATATATCCTGGGTCCGGGAGTAATACTGGGGAAACATCACTGCATATCTTCCTATATCAAAGACCCAGTCTATGACCCTTGGAAGATAGAAATAGCGGAAGTAAAAGTCGTTATATAAAGCCATGGAGTTCACATAGCCATACATCTGATGATTTCCAAGAACATCACTCATCACAACCTCCACACCCTGACTCAATCCAGAATAGGTATCGTATGTTATCCCTCCTATGCCATCTACGGTGAAGGCAAGTGGAGCAGGCTTCCCCTTGTCCTCAATCTCCATAACCACGGGAATGAACCTCTCTTTTTCCTTTATCTCCGGAATCTTCTTTCTTTCCAGTTCCTCCTCCTTAACCAGGTAAAACCTCTCCCCCTCTGTCCCAAAAACACTCAGAACCAGATAATCCCCTCCGCATGAGACACAGGTTATTCCCTCAAAAAGGTCAAGGAGTAAAAAGAGAGAGTCCCTTTCATATACATAAAGACACTCCCTTCCATTTCTTGTGGCAACGAAGTATATTTTTCCATCCTTAACCGCGAGGGATTTCACCTTTCCAAGAGGGGCCGTGAGACAGAATTCATTTCCGTTGAGGTCAACCATATAGAGTCTCTCCTCCTGATAATCCCACTCCTCTCCCATGCTTCCTGCAAAAACAAGATGATTTCCATCCAGCCATTCAGGGAAGTGCTCGCAGTAAAAATCGTTGGTTAACTTCACAACTTCCCTGTTCAAAAGGTCAAGTATGTAAACATCCGTTGTTCCTTCCTTCAACCCAACAAATGCTATCTTTCTCCCATCAGGAGAGAAAGAAGGCTCCATCACAGCATCAAGCCTCAGGGTAAAGTTCTGGAGTTTCCCGGTTTTTATATCGTAGACATCTATTCTATCAAATCCTCCACTTTTTGAAACAAAGGCTATCCTTCTGGAATCAGGAGACCAGGATATCTTCCCCTTTGTCATGTAAATTGTCTCAAACTTTGAGGTGAAACCTCCCTTTGCAGCTTCCTTTATTTCCCTTCCATCAATTGCAGACATTATCTTAACGGACGTTGCTCCATCATGGAGCTCATAATATGCTATCATTGTTCCATCGGGAGAGAGGGATGGAGCGTATATATACTTTTCTTCATCAGGTTCCTTTATGATTCTCCAATCTCTTGAAGGATGTTCAAGTTCAACATAGAGGGGAAAACACCTTTCCATCAGGTAATGCCTGAACTCCTCATCCAGTCTTTCAACATCCATTCCAAGAACATCCTTTATTGCAAGAAAAAGGTCCCTTTTTATTCTGGTTTTGAAGAGTATTTCACCTATCTTCCTTTTACCATATCTATCCTCAATGAACTTCATGAATGCCTGTCCCTCCTTGTAAACAATGTATCCCTCCATGGAGGAGAGCTCTTTCAGGGAGGGAAGTTCTCCATAAACAAGATAAACCCTCATCCATCTCTCGGTCTCAGGGTCCCAGCCAAGGGAAGCCCACTCCGCCATCCCCTCTATGAACCAGAGGGGAACGTTTGCAAATGCCCTCCTTATCACCCCAGTTAATCCTATCCAGGAAAGAATTTCAAATTGAAATGCATGCACTATCTCATGCCATATAACATGCCTGAGGCGCTCAAAATCCCCTTCGAATGGAATGACAACCCTGTTCTGGAAGGATTCTGTAAATCCTCCAACCCACTCATCCATGATATAGGGAGTTATATTGGTCTCCTCAAAGTGGGAATGGGACGCATAGAGAATCAAGGGTATTTTTTCCTCAAGACCTCTTGAAAAAACCTCCTCAAGTTTTTTATAGGCGCTCTCCGCCACCTGAACAACAAAAGGAAGTAAAACCTCCTCTTCCTTATAGTAATATATCTCAAAATGCTCGGTCTCCCTGAGCATCCAGGTAAAGGAGTAGTAGTCTATCTTGTTCTTTCCGAATTCAAACTGAAGGAAGATAAAGAGTATCATAGCAGTTTCCCCACTATGAATCCTATGAGCATTCCCAGGATGAAGATAAAAACGAGCAGCCTCCCATTCAGCACCTCTCTCTTAAAACCCATTTTTACCCCAATAAAGATAAGTGCATTTCCAAGGGCATTTATAACAAAAAGCAAAGGCAATCCCAGGAACTTCACAAAGAGCGGTCCGAGGATGGGTATTCCTCCAAGCAAACCTATAAACCATCCAAAAACCTGGGTTATCAGACCCACAAGAAAGACAGAGGTTCCAACAATTGCCTTATCCCAGCGAAACTTTATTCCCAGGAATACCAGTATACCTGCAACAACAATTCCTATAATGTATCTTGCATTTTTCTTTACATTCTCAGCCATATTCGCTTATCAAGGGTTCGGTACTGGATTGCCTCCGATATGTGAACGGGCTCTATATCTCCCTTTCCATCCAGGTCTGCTATGGTTCTTGCAACCTTGAGGATCCTGTGATATGCCCTTGCAGAAAGACCAAACCTCTCCCCTGCAAGCTTCAGTAATTCCTCCCCCTCGGGTGAAACCTTGCAGTACTTCTTTACAAGCTTTGGTGTAAGATGGGCATTGCAGTATATCTTCTCCTCTGATTTATACCGGGCAAGCTGCCTCTTCCTTGCCTCCACAACCCTCTCCCTTATCTTACACGATGGCTCCCCCTCACCTTTTGAGAGAATTTCTTCGTAGGATAAAGACGGAACCTCTATGTGGATATCTATCCTGTCAAGCAAGGGACCCGAGAGTTTCTTCAGGTATCTCTCGATCTGTCCAGGAGTGCATGTACAGGTATGCCTTTCATCCCCAAAGTATCCACAGGGGCATGGATTCATTGCTCCAACGAATAAAAACCTTGCAGGGTATGTTACACTTGATGATGCCCTTGAAATCGTAACCTTTCCATCCTCAAGGGGCTGCCTCAGGACCTCAAGAACATGCCTCTCAAACTCGGGCAGCTCATCAAGGAAGAGAACCCCATTGTGTGCAAGGCTCACCTCCCCTGGACGGGGATTGTGTCCACCCCCTATGAGCCCTGCATAGGAAATTGTGTGATGTGGGGCCCTGAAAGGTCTCCTTGTAACAAGCCCAATACCCGGGGGAAGGATTCCAGCGACCGAATGAATTCTCGTCGTCTCAATTGCCTCCTCAAACTCCATGGGGGGGAGAATTGTTGGAAGCCTCCTTGCAAGCATGGTTTTTCCTGCACCAGGGGGTCCTATCATGAGGACATTGTGACCCCCTGCCGCGGCAATCTCAAGTGCCCTCTTTGCATGCTCCTGCCCTTTTATTTCCGAAAAGTCAACATCGTAATCCCCTGTATCCTTAAAAATCTCCTCTCTATCTTCCTTATAGGGCAAGAGTTCAAGTTCTCCATTGAGGAACTCCACAGCATCCCTGAGGGTTTTAACCGGATACACATCTATCTCCTCAACCAGTGCAGCCTCCCTTCTGTTCTCCCCTGGAAGCAAAAATCCTGCAAGTTCCATACCACGGAGCATGATTGCCCCGGAAAGCACCCCCCTCACCGGACGGAGTTTCCCCTCAAGGGAGAGTTCCCCTGTTATAAGGTATCTTTTTGCCCTCTCGGGATTTACCTGTCCGGAAGCCGCAAGGATTCCTATTGCAATGGGAAGGTCAAGTGAGGTTCCCTGTTTTCTTTTTCCAGCAGGAGCAAGGTTCACGGTTATTCTTCCCGATGGAAAGGAGAAATTGCTGTTCTTTATTGCAGACTCAACCCTCTCCCTTGCCTCCTTCACCGCAGCCTCAGGCAGTCCAACAATGGTGAAGGAGGGAAGCCCCCTTGCTATGTCAACCTCCACCTCAACGAGATACGCATCTATTCCCTCTATACCCGTGGAAAATACCTTTGCAAGCATGAAAAAAGTATAACCGAGATACCTCCATCAGTCAACCCTTCGATTTTCAGGCAGAGCTTTTGAATCTTGACAGTTGTTTTTTTCTTTTTAATTTTATAAAGTGAAACCTGATGCAATTTTTACTGAATTCTGTCCGGTATGCGGGAAGGATATTTCCCTCCGGGAACTCGAGGAGGGAAAATGTGAAAATACAGGGAAGGAATTAAGAAACCTGAAATTTGAGGAGAAAATAAAAGGATTTTCAGAATTTTTTGAGCAGGCACTCGGTTCTCCTCCACGTTCCATCCAGTTGATGTGGGCAAGAAGGATTTTCAGGGGGAGAAGTTTTGCTGCCCTTTCCCCTCCAGGAATTGGAAAAACGGTCTTTGGAATAATCACATCCCTTTTTCTTGCCCGGGAGAATAAAAAATCCTACATCCTTCTTCCCACCTCAACACTTTTGACCAACGTTCTTGAGAAGATAAATTCATTTATGGAGAAGACAGGAAAAACAGAGGTTGTTGCCTACCATGCTTCAATGAAGGATAAGGAAAATATAAAAGAAAAAATAAAAAAAGGCGAATTCAGGATACTCATAACCACAACCCAGTTTCTTTCCAGGAACTTCTCCCTCCTCAGAGGGAAATTCTTTGACTTCATTTTCGTTGATGATGTTGACAGCGTTCTCAGGGCATCGGGAAATGTGGAAAGAATTCTCAAATTGCTTGGATTCAGTGATAGGGAGATAAGAAGGGTGGAAAGAAAGGGGAGAAAGGGTGTGATAATGGTATCAACGGCAACGGGAAGGAAGGGAGAGAAAACATACCTCTTCAGGAACCTCCTCGGATTTGATGTTGGAATGCTTACAGAGATTGTGAGAAATGTTGAGGACCTTTACATTCCTGAAAAATCCATTAAGGTGCTTGAGGAAGTCCTCAAAAAGATGGGAGATGGAGGTATTGTTCTCTTCCATGAAGAAGAGGAGATGAAGGAGGTTTTGGAAGAAATCAAAAGGAAATTAAAGGCAGGGTATGTTACAGCCCGCAGGAAAAAGGACCTTGAAAGGTTTGCAAGGGGTGAACTTGACTATCTTTTCGGAGTTGCTGCATTTTACGGTATTCTCACCCGTGGGCTTGACCTTCCTGGAAGGATTAAATATGCAGTATTTTACGGTATTCCTCACTTCAAACTTAAACTGAACCTTGAAAACGCACCTTCCAGTGTCCTTTTAAGACTTGCACAACTTATGCATGAGGAGGATGAGGAACTGGAAAAGGCGCTTGAGGAGAAAAACGAGGAAAAGATAAGGGAAAGACTTTCACTCCTCTTCTCCAGCCTTTCTTCCGAAGAACTCCTGAAGTACAGACTGATTAAAGAGAACGACTATCTTGTCCTTCCTGACATAAGGACCTACATCCAGGCGTCGGGAAGAACCTCAAGATTGACACGGGGCGGGATAACACGGGGTGCGAGCATTGTCCTGGATACTCCGGAAAGAATAACACTCCTTGAGGAGAAGGGGAAGTTTTACGGAATAGAATGGAAGCCATTTTCCTCCATCTCCTTGCCTTCCATTTTGAAAGAAATTGAGGAATCAAGAAAGAAAATAAAAGAAGAAATGGAGGACCGGGAAGTAATAAAGCCCCTCCTCTTTGTTGTTGAAAGCCCGAACAAGGCAAAGCAGATTGCAAAGTTTTTTGGGGTTCCAAACACGGGAATTGTAAATGAGGCAATTTACTACGAGATTTCTCTTGGAAGGGATGTCTTAATTGTTGCTCCATCCCTCGGGCATGTTTCTGACCTGGTTGAAAAAAGAGAATTTCATGGAGTAAGGGTTGAGGACGGAAGATTTATACCGATTTACGGACCCGTGAAAAGGTGCAAAAAATGCGGGCATCAGTGGGTGGAGGGAAAGGAATGTCCCAGGTGTGGCAGCAGGGAATACTATTCATCACTGAATCAGGTTAGATTCCTGAGGATGCTTGCTGAGGAGGCGGGAAGGGTGATGATAGGAACCGACCCGGACCATGAGGGAGAAAAAATAGCATGGGACCTTTACAACCTTTTAAAACCCTATGCAGAGGAAATAAAAAGGGCAGAGTTCCATGAGGTGACAAAGAAGGCAGTTCTTGAGGCAATTGAAAATCCACGGGAATTCAATGAAAACATGGTGAAGGCGCAGGTTGTGAGGAGGATTGAGGATAGATGGATAGGATTTGAACTCAGCCAGAAACTGATTGAAACCTTCAGGGAAAGGAACCTTTCAGCAGGGCGTGCACAGACTCCTGTTCTTTCATGGGTTGTGAAGCGTATGGAGGAACACAAGCGACGCAAAAAATTTGCAAAAATTCCTGAGCTCGGAATTGAAATTCCTGTAGAGGAAAAAATTGAGGGGGAAAAAGAGATAGAGATTGAAATAGAAAAAATTGAAGAGAAGGAAATAAATCCTCCACCACCCTACTCAACCGATGCGGTCCTGAGGGATGCAGGAGATATTTTGCATCTTTCCCTGAGGCGCACCATGGAATTGCTCCAGAGGCTTTTTGAGCTCGGACTCATAACCTATCACCGGACGGATTCTGTAAGGGTGAGTGAAAAGGGATGGGAGGTTGCCAGAAGATGGCTCAAAGAGAATTTTATACCCAGAAAATATGGAGAGGGGGGAGCGCACGAATGTATAAGACCTACAAGACCGATAACCGGAGAGGAACTCAAGAGATACGAAGAAGAGATGAATCTTGCAGAAAAAATAGGTGAGGAGGGGATAAAACTCTATGACCTTATATTCCGAAGATTCATGGCATCCCAGAGCAAACGGGCGCATGCAAAGACTGCAAAGATAAAGGTAAGACTTGAAGGCAACGAATATGAGGAGGAGAGGCTTGTTGAGATAAAAGGAGGATTTTATCCAGTATTCCCATACATCCACCGTCCCAGACCGCTTCCTCCATCAGGAAAGATGAGGGTGAGGGTTATATGCATTGAACGTCCCGAAAAGCCACTCTTTACCCAGGCAGAACTCATAAAAACAATGAAGGAGAAGGGAATTGGAAGACCGAGCACCTATTCCAAGATTGTAGAAAAGCTCTTTATAAGGGGATATGTGATTGAGAGGAAAGAGGGGATAATTGCCACATCCAAAGGAAAAAGAGTGCTCGATTTTCTCTTTTCGAAATACCACGATTTTGTATCCGAAGAAAGAACAAGAATTCTTGAAGAAAAGATGCAGGAGATCGAAGAGGGAAAAAGTGACTGTTTATCACTCCTTGAGGAACTTTATTCAGAAATAAAAAGGATAAAGGACTGATTTTTATTCCCCATGTTTTTGTCTTTAAAATTTTACATTTTGCATCCCGATTATGTAAAATAAAATTTACACAAGAAAATTAACCTATTGAAGCTCACTGGCATTTCTGGTATAAAATTTGTATAATATATATCAAAAGGAGGAAGTTATGAAGAAGGTTGTAGAAGATGTTGTTTTGCCGGAAATTGCAGGAATACTTGGTCATGAGATAAATGGTGTTCTTACAAGCCTTCTTTTGACCACAGACCTTGCGGAAGAGGAGGGGCTCTTTATTGCAAAGGGGCTGAGGAAATGCGTTGAGCATTTGCAGCGTGTTAGCAACGACCTTTCTGAACTGGCTGAAAGGCGAGAATTGAATCTTAAAGAGGTGGAATGCAAAAAGTTTTTTAATGAAATTTTTGGCTTTGCTCCAGAGTGTTTTCGGAAGTTAAAAGTGGACCGAGAAAAAATGAGATGGGCTCTTTCTACTCTGAAGGAATCTGTAAAGGAAGGAGAGGTTTCTTTCTCCATCTCTTCAAAAGAAGTGATTGTAAATATAAGCGGAGAAGAAACCCCGGATCTCCATCCATTCTATTTTAGGGAGCGTATACTTTCAAATCCTTATCTTTTGGCATATGCAGCAAGGAAGATAATAGAGAGGCACGGAGGAAAGGTGGAGAACGGGTTGAAGGATATAAGGGTCATTCTTCCGTTTGCCGATGAGGAGCCTTCGTGAAGACCGTATCAAGTGCGGTGCGGAATTTTTGGTATGAGATTTCCCAGGTGAAATGGGTGAGAACCTTCTTTTTCCCTTCTTTTCCCATTTTCCTTGCCAGGTTTTTGTTTTTTAAAAGAATTTCGATGTATTCCGAGAGCATGTGGTAATCCCCGAAGGGAATGAGAAAGCCATTTACTCCATCATCTATCACATAAGGCACGCCTCCTGCATATGCTCCTATAACCGGTTTTTCATACATCCATGCCTCAAGATATACTATTCCAAAAGAATCGGTGGCAGAAGGCATAACAAATACATCACATGCATCAAGTGCATCTTTTTTTGTATCTTCGTCAACCCTTCCCAGGAAAAGACAATCCTTTTCATGTATGAGATGACTTACCTCTTCAAGAACTTCTCCGATAAATACTCCCGTGACATTTATGCCTTTTTTTCTTAGTTTTTTGAGGGCCTTCAAAACTGTGGGGGTTCCCTTCCTCACTGCATGAACGGATATCTGAAGAATCATACTTCCTTTTATTCCGTATTTTTCTCTAAATCTTTTCCCATTTCCTCCACCCAGCTCCTCAGGGTTTATCCCCGGGGGAGCGAGGAAAAATTTATCGTCTGATACACCTGCCTTCTTACAGATTTTTATTTCCTCAGGAGTATTCACAAAAACCGCATCTGCGTGGTTAAGAAGGAAAAGAGCAACAGGAGAGAGATAGGGGTTTTCGTTTAAATCCTCAAATGGGAGACCAGTATGGAGAAGTGGAAAGTCAATGAATGGGATCCTGTTTCTTTTCGCAAAAAGAAAGGATGGGAAGATGATGGAGTAGTAGGGATGGGGCCCACTTATTACCGCATCAAAGCTTCCTTTTCTAAAAAGCACGTTTATGAGAAATGCGGGAACAGGAATATGAGGAATACCAAAAATTCCATTAAAAAATAGAGAGAGTTTGCTCAGTGCCTTGGTTATTTTTCTGTCCATGGGAAACTCAAGAGAAGGAAATATTATAACTTCAACCCCCTGGATATAACTTCTTCCCCCTCTGACTTTTTTACCTCTGTTGGTTAAAAGAGTGTTGATGTCCACTATGTCTGTGGTTAACATGGTTACATCTATTCCATCCCTCACAAGTCTTTTTGCAAATTCAAAGAAATGCTTCTCCGCCCCACCGGGAACATGAGGAGGTCTCAGCATGGTCCAGAGAATCTTCATGAAATCCTCCTCAGAAAGGGAGAGTTTTTTGGAATAAGTGAGATTTCATTTACAAGCATGTTCTCTCCCTTTATTTTTACTTCTATCTTTTTCTTTCTGATTTTTACAGGGAAAACTATGGTTTTCCATCCGGTGATTTCTTCCTCGTGTATCTTTTGCTCCACCTCAATTCTCACTCTCCCTTTACCCAGGATGTGAATCTGGACAAAACCCTCATGTGCGGGGATAGAAGGAAGAAGAATGGATGCCTCCTTTTTAACCCATCTTACCACGGGAATCCCAAAAGGAGCGGAGAATCCTTTTCCTGAATAAAGATCATTGACCCCGAAGAGTATTCTGGATGATGGGGTTTTTGCGGTATAGGATTCCGGAGGATAGGGATGTTTTCCGGGTATTCCTTTCTCGTAAAGTAACATTTTCATATACTCCTCTCTTATTCCATGTCTGATATCCATGCTTAATCTTTTTAAAAAAATCCATGGAAGGAAAAATATCGCAGAAAGAAAGGGAAAAAACGCCTTTAACTTTCCACCAATGTATGCTTCTTTCTCTACCCTGACTTTAACTGTCCTACCAAGTCTCCAGAACATCTTCTCCAGGGGAAGATACCGTAGCAGAAGGAGGTAATGGCTAAAGGAGATATTTTCCTCTTTATGAGGAGAAAAACGCACCACAGCACGCGGATTATGAATAATCCTGTAGTCTGTGTACCTTCTTACTCTCAGGCAAAATTCCACATCTGCCAGGGAAGGAAAGAGAGGGTCAAAAAGACCTGTTTTGCTGAAAACCGCACTTTTTATAAACATGGATATTGCGGATACTGCAATGACCTCACTTTCTTCACTTCTCTCATGCATCTCATTTCCATAATCCCTTTTTATCGGATGAAGGTCAAGGTTAAGATTAATGCCAGTGGCATACAATATATGAGGATGATTTTGAAACACTATGCTGCTTCCCACAATCCCCACTCTCTCCATTTGTAAGGTTCTGAGACACTCAGAAAGCCAGTTTTTCTCCACCCTTGCATTTTCATGAAGAATTCCCACATATTCTGCCCCTTCCCTCAATGCCTGAATTATTCCATAATTAAGTGCTTTTACAGGGTTTATTCTTTTGGGAAAGGCAATGGATTTAACTTCTGGAAGTTTTATTTTACAGTTTCCAGTGATATCCAGCAGGAATAATTTGAATGGAAGTTCTGATGAAGAGAGCGAGGAAAGAAAATCAGAAAGGTCTGTTTTGCTTTCATGGACCGCAACAATAGCAATCTTCATCCCTCTTTCTCCGCAACAAGGAAGAAGTCCCTTCCACCGAAAAGAAGTTTATTCAGGAGCTCAAAATTTTTATTGATGAGTTTTTTATCATCGTCTCCAGTGCTTTCAAGCAACCTCAGGCATTCCTCAGGAGGATTAATAAAGGAAAATTCCTTGATCTTGAAACCCGCGTCCTCCACCAGGAATTTTACAGTCTCAGGATGAAGGGGAGTTTTGTGAGTGAGGTCCCTGTGAAATTCAAGCAAGGAATAAAGGGAAGATGGATTTGGAAGTTCTATAACCAGAACTCCACCTGGCTTCAATTTTGCATAGGAAAGTCTTATAAAGTCTGAGACCTCCCTGGGATAAAGATGCTCCAGCAGATGAGAGGCAAAAATCCCTCCAAGGGATTGATTTTCAAGGGAAGAGAGATGCTCTATCACATCACCCTTTTCTACCTTCAACCCCCTGTTTATACAGTGATTGAAGAGGACCGGATTTTTCTCTACGCCATATGCATTGATTCCTTCCTTATCCAGTATTTCGAGAAATTCTCCCTTCCCACATCCTGCATCAAGTACAGGGTCTTTACCTCTGAAGTATTTGACATACTCCTTCATTTTTCCCCTGGTTTCGTCTTCCTCCCTGAATATCTCCTCATATCTTTTGTAGATGCTTTCTTTTATTTCCTCCCTGGGGACTGCTGAGGAATAAGAAAGGACATCCTCTTTGAGTTTTTTAAATTCCTCTTCCATCTCTCCCATCATGTACAGAAGCCATGGAAGATTCTGGAAAAAGGCATGCTCTTTCGGATAAGCCCTTTTATAGAAAAACCTGAATATTCTTCCAATTACTCTTTCAAATATATTCTGTTTTGGAGGTGCCGTTCTTAAAAAGTCCATGAAGGCGTCTTTAAGAGAAATTCTTCTCTCCTCAAACACCCTTTCTGGAGAAACCCTGATTTCCTTTGCTCCGAGGAGTTTTCCATTTTCACTGTAAACAATGAAACCCACCCTGTACCATGTTTCCTTGTCCCGAAAGTCTCCAACCCATCTTTTCTCAGCAAGGTGGCGTTTCCCGTCAAACTCAAAAACCGTGAAGGGGAAGGAGTAATCCACCTTTATTTCCTTTTTCCCATCTGCTGGAAGATCAATGTATATGTTCCACCATCCGAGATGCCTGTCCGGGTGACGTCCCTGGAATAGAGGGTATATATCCAGAGAAAACATGATTCTCTTCTTTTTCTTTTCCGGATTCCTCAGCGTTACATACCATGTTCCATTTTCTTCTCTTACTTCTATCGGAAAGCCCTCCATTTTCTTTCTCCTTCTTCTCTCCCTCCATCTCACATATCTATCCCTTATTCTTTTGCCTTTTGTCAGTATCCTTACAACATTTACCACCACAGGTACCATAAGCCCTGGATGATTGCGCAAGAACCTGTTACGTGAACACAACCTTATAAACCAGGAAGGAAATACCCGGTATCGCGTCATCCCTATTAAAATATTCCAGAAGAGGTTGAGTTTTGGCTGGGGTCGCGTTACATCAACCAGGAATGCAGTGGTGGATTTATGTGCATTACCCTCAACCTCCTCGGGCGTTATCAGTCCTTCTTTCAATGCACGAACAGTAACCTCTGCCTTGGGGAAATAGCACATGGAATGTGTATTGAGGAGAAAAGGACGGGGAAGAGAAAGCATGAGTTCAAGCGTCTGCCGGTGGTCTTCGTCGTCCTCAAAGGGAGAGTCAAGAATAAGGTCGTAGTGTCTTATAAGCCCGAGCTCCTTCATGTATAAGGAACCTTTTATAACGTCTTCTGCACGCTGAGCACGATGATACACATAAAGGTTTGTTCTATCACTTCCGGATTGTATTCCAAGATTGACAATTATAAGTCCGGCATCACGCAGCAACTTTAATACTCTCTTAGAGGTATAAGCAGGATGGGCATAACATACAAATGGAAGAGCAATCCTTTCAGAGTACACATCCTTGAATCTCTCAACCCATTCCTCATCAAAAGTAAATACATCGTCCCAGAAATGGATTATTTCTATACGCCTTTTTTCCATAAATTTCTCTATTTCCTCCACTACATTTTCTGGAGACCTTCTCCGCACGTAAAGACCTTTGCCCTTAAAAATTTTTTTGAATTCTGAATTGCAGCAATAAGCACAGGCAAAGGGACAGCCTCTTGAGGTCATCATGTGATATGCATACTCCAGTCTCTCTCCACCTACAGGAGGTTCTTCAGTAGTGAGGGAGTCATTCAGGATGTAATATTTATCCTCAAGGTCAAAATCAGGGAAGGGGAGGGAGTCAAGGTCTTCTATAAGGGGACGAAGTTCATTTTTTATAATGGTCCCATCCTTCTTCCTCACCCAGAGATTTCTTATTTTTGTGTAATCCTTTCCCCTTGAGATCGCATCCGCAAGTTCCACAATTGCTTCCTCCCCCTCTCCCACACACACAATATCGGTATGTTCAATGCATTCCTCAGGACATAAAGTGGGATGCACACCACCCCACACTATCGGAGTATCCATCCGTTTCTTTATCCTCCTTGTTATCTCACAGGCAAGTTCAAAATGGGAAGACACAAGACTAATTCCTATCAATCCCGGAGAGAGTTTCTCCAGCAAGTCAAGCATTATCTCCATTTCTCTTTCCGTCCAGGGTTCATCAAATCCTGAAGGAGCGTAAAGTAAAAGATTATTATAATGATTGGGATAGGTGGAGACCTGTTTGAAAAATATTATACTGGTAGGGAACCCTTCTTTTTTAAGGAATGAAGAAAGGTACCTCAGACCGAAGGCGAATTCCCTGTTATAAAGAGAGATAAGAGCAACTCTCATGGTTTCTGATATAAATTTATAAAAGAATAAAAATTTTGTCAACATCATGTGAAAATTCCTTGACATCGGTATTTCCATTTCTTAAACTCTTTCCAGAAGAAAAGGAGGGAAAATGAAAGGAAGTGTTCTTGTTATAGGTGGAGGAGTTGCCGGAATACAGTCCTCTCTTGACCTTGCGGAAGGAGGATTTAAGGTATATCTCCTTGAAAAGGGATTGTCCATCGGTGGAGTCATGGCACAGCTGGACAAGACATTCCCCACCAACGACTGCTCCATGTGCATTCTCTCCCCGAAGATGGTTGAGGCTGGAAGGCATTTAAATATAGAACTCATAACCGGAGGAGAACTTCTTTCTGTTGATGGGGAACCCGGAAATTTCAAGGTGAAAATAAAAAAGAATGCAAGATATGTTGACCTTGAAAAATGCAAGGGATGCGGAGACTGCGCAGAGGCATGTCCTGTTGAGGTTTTACACCCTTACGAGGAAAATCTCACCCTGAGGAAGGCAATATGGAGACCATTTGACCAGGCTGTTCCCTCCGCATTTGCGATAGATAAAAAAGGCATTCCTCCCTGTCGTGCTCGCTGTCCTATACATTTGAATGCTCATGGTTATGTTATGGCTGTTAAGGCTGGTGAGTGGAAGCGTGCGCAGGAGATAGTGAGGAAGGAGAGGGATTTTGTTTTTGCTGCAACTGCTGCGAGGATATGTACTCATC
>JAPDKE010000024.1 GCA_029258725.1 bacterium
ATTTCTTGCGCCGTATGTTTTCAGCAAGGTTATTCTTGGCACTGAGCCTCTGGAGGGAGTGGAGAGGAGACTTAATTCTCCAAGGAGGTTTTATGTGAGGAGTGAGAGAGGCGTTTCCGGCAATGGGACTGTTATAGAGGTTTCTCTTCCTGAGGAATGTAAGGTTAATCTCAGGATATACGACATCAGTGGCAGGCTTGTTGCTGAGCCTGTTGACAGGGTAATGAATGCGGGAGTTCACAGGATAAGGTGGAATACAGAGACACCCGGGGTATACTTCTATCGGCTTGAGGCTGGAGAGCGCACTGCAGCGGGAAAGATAATACTGGTGAGGTGAAAAGGCAAATTTAAAGGAGAACGGTCCGTTATTAACGGTTAACCATACTGAGGCTTCCACAGGGAAGAACCTCGTGAGAAGATAGTAAGGAACTCTGCGGAAAGAAAAGAAATATTCCTGCATGACCCAATCTCTATTTTGACATTTTGTCAATTGTCAAAATGAGAAAGTATTGAAATCTGGAGAACCACAGGGAAAATCAGGGGTATCCAAAATAACTTACTTGACTTATCACCTTTATGGTGTTAATAAAAAGGCATGAATGAGATATTTTTTCTGGGAATCGTCGTATTCTCGGGATTTCTCGGGTCCTACCTTCTTTCAAAATTGAAAATCCCGGCGGTTACGGGATATATAATAGTGGGTCTTTTACTTGGAACCTCCTTCCTCAGGGTAATTCCCCTTGAGGAAAACCTGAGAATGAGTTATCTCATAAACCTTGCTCTTTTGCTCATTGCATTCACCATAGGGGGCTCTCTCAAGAGAAAGGACCTCAGGGAAATGGGAAAGTCCATATTATCTGTGGTATTTGCAGAGAGCATTTTTGCATTTGTTTTCATATTCCTGGGAATGAAACTCTGTGGAGGGGATACAAGGCTTTCCCTTATTGTTGCATCCCTCGGTTCTGCAACCGCCCCCGCTGCAACTGTTCTTGTTTTGCGTGAACTCAGGGCAAAGGGTCCCCTTACCACAACCCTTCTTGCATGTGTGGGTATGGACGATGCAATTGGAATAACCCTTTTTTCAATATGTGCCTCTCTGGTCCAGGCACTCTCAGGAGGAAAAATCCATCCCGCACACCTTACATTTACCATCTTTGTTGACATTTCAGCATCCATCATCTGTGGAATTATTGGCGGAATCGTCCTTGTTTTTCTGATGAGACTCATTTCCTACGATATCCAGGCACTCCTTGCAGTTATAGGGAGTGTTCTGTTTATAAATGGACCACTTTACGGGGAATTTCATGGGTACCACTTTTCACCCCTCCTTTCTGCAATGGTTATGGGATACATATTTTCAAATTACTCACCAAGAGAATTCAATGTTTGGAGGTCCCTTGAATACTTTGGATATCCATTTTATCTCATATACTTTGTGCTTGCAGGAGCAAGGCTTGAGGTAAAGTATCTTTTGCGCCTTGGAGCAGTTGCAGGAGGGTATCTTGTGGGGAGATTGACAGGAAAGTATATAGGGGCATGGGTTGGCGGAGTCGCAGGGAAGGCGCCCGCTGTTGTTAAGAAATACGCAGGTTTTGGTCTTGTATCCCAGGCAGGAATTGCTATAGGGCTCGCACTCATGGCGGCAGACAGGTTCCCTCAGTATGCCCCCTCAATCATAGCAATTGCACTTGGAACAACGGTTGTAACCGAGATAATAGGTCCTATCCTTACACGGTTTGCAGTAACACGGGCAAAGGAAACCGGAAAATAGTTACTTCCTGGGCAAAAGCCACCAGATTTTCTTTCTTCTGACCATATTTAAAGGTAAATTTTCCACTGTCCCATCCTCATATTCAACCTTTACTATTTTCCTCAACATGTTGAAATGAATCACCTTTGCCGGACCCTTGGGGGTTTCAACCATGCTTTCAAGTTCCGGATACTTGGACTTTTCTTCTCTGTAAAAGTCAAGCTCGTACTTGAGGCAGCACATGAGCCTTCCGCATATACCCGAAAGTTTCCTCGGGTCATGGAATAGATTCTGTTCCCTTGCCATCTGGATTGTAACAGAAATCCTCTTTTTCATGAAAACTGAACAGCATACTGGCCTCCCGCATACGCCAAAACCACCCAGAAACCTCGCATACTCCCTCACACTTATCTGCCTCATTTCAATTCTTGTCCTGTAAACTCTCGCAAGGTCCCGAACAAGCTGTCTGAAGTCTATCCTTCCATCCGCAAGATAGTAAAACTTTATCTTCCTTCCCTCCCACTCCCTCTCCACCTCAACAAGTTTCATCGGGAGTTCACGGAACTTTATCCTTTCAAGACATACCTGAAACGCCTCCTCCTCCATTTTCTCAAGGTCCTTTATCTTCCTCTCCTCTCCGGGATATATGGGTCTTAAAACCTTGCCATCAGGGGAAAGCCCCTTCTTCTCCTCAACAACCCTTCCCCTCCATACCCCCTCATCGGTTTCACAGAGAACAATCTCCCCTGGCTCAAGGGAGAAGTTTGAAAACATGGGCTTTCTCTGCAGTTTGAATTCTATCTCATATATCATTTATACCTCCAGCATGAGATATGCATACACAAGAGCAGGTTTCACATATTGTTTAGAATACGTATATGCCATGTCAACCTTTTCCATCCTTTCCCTCAATTCGTCAAGCGTATATCTTCCAGAAACTTCCTTTATTCTTTCCTGAAGATGCGGGAATATAAGTCTTCCACCGGTTTTTATGGATATGATATCAGAAAGAACCCATCTCAGAACCTGAACAAGCAGTTCTATTTCAACATCCCTTATCTCCGGTGTTTCATAGATTCTCTCCACAGGGTCGAGTTCAAAGAAACGTTCAACAACAAACTCCGCCATCTCCCGGTATTCATCCTCATGAAGCAGGTTAAACTCTTCAACACCACTCACATCCTCTCCCATGTATCTCTCACCAAGTATCTCTCTCAATTCCCTCTCTCCAAGAGGCGCAAACCTTACAGGGTAAAGTCTTGAACGCACGGTGGGTAAAAGTCCTCCTGGTTCAGGAGTTATAAGAACAAAGACCGTGGTTGAAGACGGCTCCTCAAGAACCTTCAAAAACGCATTCTGTGCCTCCTCGGTCATCCGGTGGGCCTCAAGCAAAATAAAGATTTTGTACTTTCCGGTATATGGAGTAAGATATGCCTGCTCTATCAGTTCCCTTATCGTATCTATCTTTATGGTCCCCTTCTTTCTTCTCAGCCGGTAGTATCTCCCCTCCCTTCTCAGGGAAAGAACCTCTTCCCTGTCGTATCCATAATCAGGATAAATTATAAAAACATCGGGATGGTTGAAGGAATAGACCCTATCATCTTCCTCAAGCATGGATGCAAATTCGGTTGCGAGAGAGAACTTTCCCACCCCCGGAGGACCATAAAAAAGTAAGGCACCTGGTATCCTTTTCTTTTTCACCATTGAATTAACTGCACAAACTGCCTGTTCCTGTCCCACTATCATTTTTTGAGATAGAGCATGGGGTCAACGGGTTTTCCACCCTTCCTTATCTCAAAGTGGAGCATGGGTTCATCAACGGACCCGGTATCCCCCACCTTTCCTATAATCTCACCCTGCTTCACCTCATCCCCAACCCCCACAGACATTGATGAAAGATGCGCATAGAGAGTATAAAATCCATCCCCGTGGTCGAGCAGAATCACCTTCCCATATCCTAAGAAATTATCCGCATACACAACCTTTCCATCTCCAACCGCATAGACATCCTCTCCCCAATCCGCCTTTATATCTATTCCATTGTTCCTGGTTGCGGTCCCGTACTTTGGATGGTACTTCAATCCAAAACCCGATATAACCTTCCCCTTACAGGGCCAGGGTATCTTCCCCCTGAATTTTTCAAAGTATTCCTTTCCTTTCGCCTTCTTCCTTCTTTCTTTTTCAAGGGCAAGGATGAGTTTTTCCAAATCCTTTTCTGCCTGCTTCAATTCCTCTATAAGTTTTTTGGTCTTTTTCTTCTCCTTTGTCACACCCGCAAGAAAATCCTCTTTTTCCTTCTTCCTCTTCTTCAGATTCTGTTCTTCCTTTTCCACTTCTTCCTTTATTTCCCTCAAATAGGCAAGTTTTCCGTCAAGCAGTTCCCGCTGTAGTTTGAGTCTATCAATCAGTGCCTTCGCCTGCCTGTAAACCCTCATATCCTGCTCTGCAATGAGGGAAAGGTACTTAATTCTTTTTATAGCATCGTTAAAGGAATGCGAGAGGAGGACTATCTCAAGCGGGTGAAGCTTTCCATGCTTGTACATCTCCCTCAGGCGCTTTTTTAATATCTCGCGCTTTCTCTCAAGTTTCTCCTCAAGTTTCTTTATATAGTTCTCTGTCTCCTCTATTTCTCCCGTTATTCTTTTCTCTTCCTTTCTCAGCTCCTGGAGCAGTTCCCTTGTAAGGCTTATTTCATCATCGAGTTTCTTTATCGTGTAAAGTATGCTCTTTTCTTCCTTCTCAAGGGATGCTATTTTTTCTCTTTCCTCCTTGAGTTTTTCCCTGAGCTCTATAAGCCTCTGCTCAGGGGTCTTTACCTGAGAGAGAATGAAAAGAAAAAGAAGCATTATATCTCCACAAACTCCCCTGGATTGAGTATCCTTACCTCTGCCTCCCCTCCAACGAGTTCTTTAAACCTTTCAGGGTCTGCCTTTATTATGGGGAAGGTGTTGTAATGAATGGGAATGACAATACCGGGTTTTATAAGTTTCACGGCATATGCGGCCTGTTCCTCATCCATTGTGTATCTTCCACCAATGGGGAGAAGCGCAATATCAGGTTTGAAAAGTTCGCCTATGAGTTTCATATCGCCAAAGAGTCCGGTATCTCCCGCATGATAAACCCTTTTCCCTTCCATCTCCACCACAGCACCCATTGGATGCCCGGTTTCACTGGTATGGATTGCGTTTGTAAACCACACCTTTATCCCTTCCCTCTCAACCGCACCACCAACATTCATCCCCTCTGCCTCTATGCCATTTTCCTGTGCCTTAACCGCTATCTCGTGCTGTGCAAACAGAACAGCCCCATTTGCCTTTGCTATATCAAATGCATCCCCGAGATGGTCCCCGTGGTCATGGGTGACTATAACATAGTCTGCCTTTGCATCTTCTTTTTTCTCCGATGCAACAGGATTTCCCGTGAGGAAGGGGTCAATGTAAACTGTCTTTGCCCCTTCCAGTTTTACGGCTGCATGTCCCAGGAAGTAAACCTTCATTCCTTCACCTCCTCTTTTATCTTTTCTGTTTCCTCCTCCTTTTCCTCTGCCTTTTCAGCCTGCTCCTTCAGTTTCTGAAGGAGTTTCTTTTTCTCCTTCCTTCTCTTCCACCTTAGCCTTATTTTGTGTCTTTTCCTTTTTCTTTTACTCTTGGACCTTGCCATATCACCTCCTTTTTAGCCTCCAAGTTTCTCACCACCCCAGAGATCCGGTTTCTTCCTGAACAAAAACCTCACAGGAAAAAGGAAAAAGAGAAAAAGCATTTTTAAGAATTTTCTTCTATCCATAACCCATCCTCTTTACCTCATAGGGATTCTTTCTCCAGTTCTTTTTTGTCTTTACCCAGAGTTCAAGATAAACCGGGCGCTGCAGAAATCCCTCTATCTCCTCCCTGGCATACCTTCCAAGTTTCTTTATCTTCTCCCCGTTCTTTCCTATGATTATCTTTTTCTGAGAATCCTTCTCAACCCATATCGTTGCCTTTATGTATGTTTTTTTGCCGTTCCTCATCTCCTCAATCTCAACCGATGCCGCATAGGGAATCTCCTCACCATAGAGTTTGTATATCTTCTCCCTTATCAACTCCTGAACAAAAAACCTTTCAGGCCTGTCGCTCACCTGGTCAGGAGGGAAAAAGGGATCACCCTCGGGAAGGTATTTTATCGTTGTCTCAAGCAAGTCATCAAGACCCTTATCCTTCATTGCCGAGATTGGTATTATCTCATCAAAGGGAAGTTTTGAGTACTCATCTATCCAGGGTAAAAGTTTAGGCTTCCATATTTTGTCAACCTTGTTTATAACAAGGAAAACAGTCTTTCCACCATCCTTGAGTTTCCTCACCAGATTTTCATCCACCTCCCTCTGCTCAACATCTATCATCCAGTATACAAGGTCTGCATCCTTCAAGGCAACATCAACCGCGCGCATCATAGCGCGGTGGAGTTCGTGTGCTGGATTTATTATACCGGGTGTGTCAATGAAGATTATCTGGTAGTCCTCACCCGTCAGAATTCCCAGGATGCGATGGCGGGTTGTCTGTGGTTTGGGCGTAATAATAACAAGCCTCTCATGGAGGAGCTTGTTTAAAAGCGTAGATTTCCCCACATTGGGGACGCCAACTATAGCGACCCATCCAACTTTCATCCTTAAAGATTATAAAACCTTAAAAGAGAATGTCAACCCGTGATAAGACAGACCTCTCCCAGGACCTCAAAGTATCCCTTTGGATGGTCACAGGAGGGGCATCTTTCCGGTGGCTCTGTCCCCTCGTGAATGTACCCGCAGTTTCTGCACCTCCACCTTACCGGTTTATCCCTCTTAAGAAGGGTTCCCTTTTCAAGTTGTTCAAGCAGGAATCTGAACCTCTGTTCGTGATACTGCTCTGCCACGGCAATCGCCCTGAAAACAGATGCTATCTCAAAAAATCCCTCTTCTGCTGCGATTCTTGCAAATTCCGGATACATCTGCGTATGTTCGTAGTTTTCCCCCTCTGCTGCAGCCCTGAGATTCTCAATCGTGGTTCCTATCTTTCCTGCAGGGAAGGATGCGGTCATCTCAACTTCTCCTCCCTCAAGAAACTTGAAGAGTCTTTCTGCGTGTTCTTTCTCATTCTGTGCGGTGTCAAGAAATACAGCCTGAATGAGGGGATAACCCTCCTTCTTTGCCCGGGATGCGAAGTAGGTGTATCTGTTCCTTGCCTGGGACTCCCCCGCAAATGCGGTGAGGAGATTCCTTTCTGTTCTTGTTCCCTTAATGCTCATTTCTCCTCCTTTCTTCCAGAAACCATGAAGGTTACGGTATGCCCTTGCGGAGAGAACTTTATCCCGAAGTCAACCTCCGGGGTTTAAAAACTTCCTTATCATACCCTTTTCCCTTTTTGCCTCCTTTTGTTTTTGTGTGAAGCAGTTTTTTCATCAACTCCAGATATTTCTCTGCAACATTTTCCCAGGAATAATTTTTCGGATGTTTGAAAGAGAACCGGTGTTTCCCATGATAGATTTCCCTTATTTTCTCACCTATCTTTTCTGGATCAGATTCAACGGGAATTGCATGCCCCTTCATTATCTCAAGCAGTTCCTCATCCGGGCATACGTAAAGGATTGGCTTTTGGGACCTCATGAATTCGTAGATTTTTAATGAAACAACATACTTCATCTTTCTTTCGGTCTGGGAGGTGAAAATAAGAAGGTCAGAGGAAAGCATGTATCTTATTGCATCCTTATGGGGAATGTATCCCAAGAATTCTATCCCCTCTCCTTTCCCCTCCATCCCTGCAACCAGAAATCTTGCAGGAATTTTACTCCTTTTCACTCCCTCAAAAACTATCTCCTCGTCTATGTATCTCTTCTCGCTTGTGCTTCCCATGTAGAATATGGTGAATTCTTTAAATTTTAACGGCTCAACCTGAAAATCCTCCTCGTCGTAGCCTCCGGGAATGCAGTATATTTTCTTCCTGTATTTTCTCTCCATATCCCTTTTAAGATGAGGGCTCACAACAACACAGGCATCCGCACTCTCGACTATTTTTCTCTCAATTTTCTCCGCAAGTCTTTCCTCCCATGAAAATGCATATTTCCCGAAATGACCCAGGGTCCAGGCATCCCTGAATTCCGCAATCCATAAGGATGGGGTAAAAAATCCTGCAAGGTGGACTGAGAAAGGGGGACCGGAGGTTACAAGAACATCCGGATTTATTCTTTTTATCTCTCTTACCGCAAATGGAATCCATCCTGTTTTATTGTCAGGAAATGAGACAAAATCCCTTCTTCCCTTCCCTCCCCTGAACGCAGGAAGAAAATGAAGCGGGTCAAAGGATGGCGTTCTTATCACATGCCGTGGTGCCTCTTTCAGAAGAGAGGGGTCGTATGCGGTGTAGTGAGGAGGATGTGGTGTCAATACCCACACATCCACCCCCTTTCTCTCAAGGTACCTTGGAACCTTGAGGCTCCTCATTACTCCCGCCTTTCCGAGGGGAGGGAAATAATAACTCATCCAGAGAACACGCATAATGCACGCTCCATTGCCTTTTTGAGGTCTTCTTTGTAAAGAATATGAACCCCATAAGAGGGAATGCATCCCCTATCAGGTGCAACAATAAAAAGCCCCATTTTTTTGGCAAGCAGAACAGAGCCTGAGGAAAGGACCTTTCTCATTGCAAACACTGCACAGTCAGAAGCAGAAAGAAGCATGAAGAGTTCGTCGTCGGTAAGGGGTCTGAGGAATAAAAGTATTCTTTCTCTTCTCTTGCTTTTTTCCACCTCCTTCTTTATTCTTCTTCCATAAAACCGGTAGGGTTTGCCTGCAACAATGAGCCATGCGTTTCTTTCCAGGGATGAGAACGCCCTTATAATCTCCTCTATCCTCTTGTAAGGTCTCAGTTCCCCGAAGGTAATGAAGACAAAGTCCCTTTCCGGTATCCCAAGTTTTTTTCTCACTTTTTTCCTGTCAAATTTTTTAATTTCATACTCGGGATGGGCGTAGGTGTGCCAGAGTACTCTTCTCTTTCTCGCTGGAGGAAAGTATCGCTTTATTATCTCCTTTGCCTCCCTGCAGGGGACAAGAATGCGGTGGCAGAATAGGGAAAGAAAGAAAGAGGCAAGGTAATCGCACAGGGGATATTTCGCCTCGTGATGCGAGAGGTTGTGGAGAACCCAGAAAATGGAGACAAGGCGCGAGGCAATGAAGAGGTCAAGGGGAAAAAGAAGGGTTTTCAGGACAGTTAATGGATAGAATTTTGAAAAGACAAGGGGATAGTGCCAGTGGACCTCTATTATTCTGGGTTTTTCTTTTAAGGCGTAGTAGGTGAGGGTGAAGAATGGAAGGGGTTTCTTCCACTCCGCATCACCTCCAAACTCTTTTCTTTCTTTTACATAAAGACGCGGGAAAGGATTGCGGGTCGGAAACTCAGGCAGGAGGATTTCTCTCATTTTTCATCCTCCCGAGACCTTCCCTGAGTTCCATTCCATCCGGGTCAATAAGCCCTGCTTTTTCCGGTCTTTTTGCCTTTCTCGGCAGTTCATCTGCCTTTACCGGAACCACCACATCCACGGGAAGTCCGAATGCCTCACACACAAGGAGTGCATATTCATACCTGGAAACAAACGTCTTCCCGGAAATATTTTTTATACCTGGAGGAACGTCAAATATCCTTTCTGCTATATCCCCTGCATAGGTGGGGGTTCCATACTCATCCACTGCCGCATAGAACTTCCTGCCCTCTTTTGCACTTTTTATAACATGCAGAACAAATCCAAGCCTTTTCCCTCCCCATCCATAAACCCATGCGGTTCTCACAATGGATGGACGGTCATGCCTTCTCAGGACCTCATACTCTCCAATGAGTTTGTGGAGTCCGTAGGTGCTCAGGGGTCCGGGGTACGCATCCTCAGGATAGGGTCCTTTCTTTCCATCAAATATGTAATCGGTTGAGAAGTATATAAATCTCCTCCCTCTGGATGCCTCTGCAACATTTGCCGTTCCCACCACATTTATCCCATAGGAAAGTTCAGGATTCTCCTCACACCCATCCACAGAGGCATAGGCTGCAGGAAGAATAACTGTATCAGGGTTGAAATCCGAGATAACTTTAAAGACCTCATCCTTTTTTCTTATATCAAGCTGGATTAGCCCCTCTTTTGTGGAGGAAAAACATGTACCCAGGACCTCATACCCCTTTTTTCTCGCCTCTTTGAGTATGTATCCCCCAACAAGTCCTGATGCACCGATAACCAGGACTCTCATAAAATCCTCCTGTACACCTCAATCATTCTTTCAGTGCATCTTTTCCACTCAAATTTCATCTTCACCCGCTCCCTTCCTTTTCTTCCCATTCTATCAGCAAGTTTCTTATTTTCAAGCAATTTGATGAGATATCGTGCAAGTTCCTCTGAATTTCCCGGTTCAAAGAGAAATCCTGTCTCTCCATGAACCACCGCCTCCCTTATCCCTCCAAGTGCAGAGCCAACCACCGGAACCTCCATGGAGGAAGCCTCAAGAACACTCACAGGCAACCCCTCCCCGACAAGGGAAGGAACAACCACAACCCAGGCGTCCTCATAGAGTTCTCTCATTTTTTCATGGGGGACATCCCCGGTGAAGACAACCCTTAATTTTTTCCTCTCCGCAAATCTTCTCCATTCCTCCTCTGCTTCTCCTCTTCCCGTCATGTAAAGAACCACTTCAGGGAACCTTTCCTTCACTTTCTCCATCGCCCTCAAAAGCACCATTCCTCCGTATCTTTCTTCAAGGTGCTTCGGGAAAAGAATCATTCTTTTCTTTCCCCTTTTCCTTTTGAAGAACCCCGTATCCACCCCGGTTGGGATAATCTCCCATTTTTTTATGAGCCGTGTATATTCAAGAGCCTTCTTTATAAGATAAAAAGAAGGGGATATTACCATGGCTGCATGTCTCAAAAGATATGCCCGGTAAAATCTATCCTTCCACGAAAGGGATTCCCTTCCCCATATATCCCCTCCCCATATGGAGAGAACAATTTTTTTAAGCCCGGCATATCTTGTGATGTTTGTCCAGGATGTGGGAAGGTAATGGATGTGAATGAGATGGGGCCGGAAGGAGAAAAGTATATGCCTGAAATTTACGCAATCCTTAAAAATATCTCTTTTTGATGGATATGGAAAGTAAATCCCGCCATTTTTATCAGGGGTTATGAGTCTTACCTCAACTCCTCTTTCTTCAAGTGCGCTTTTCCACCGGTGAATATGAATGCTTGTTGCATCTCCGAAGAAAAGGACCCTCATTAAAACACTTTCACATCTATCTTTATGTATTTCTGAGGATTTTTCTTTATATCGTCAATGAGTTCAACCAGTTTCTTTGCTGCGAGGTTCAGATTATTGTAAAGTTCTTCATCCTTGAGAAACTTTCCAGCACTTCCCTTCCCCTTCTCAAGGTCCTGAACAAGGGAATCAAGTCTTGTTACGAGATTCCCGAGTTTTTCCAGGTCTTCCCTGGATTCCTCTATTGTTTTCCCGATGGATTTTTTATTCTCCACCAGGATCGTTTCAATTGCCACAAGTGTTTTCCTCAGTTCATCAAGCAGACCCCCTCCCTCTCCAAATCCTTTTTTTACAAAATCCACCATCCTTCCTATCTGATCGGCAAGTTTCCCTATCTCAACCGTTGTCAAACCCCAGCTTGGTTCCCCCTTTATGGGTTTTGATGGGTCAAGGGGTCTTGGACTTACACCAGGGTCAAGAATGATACACTTGGTCCCTGATATCATTGCTACATCCTTTATTGAAACCCTTGTATCCTCTCTCAAATCCACATCCTTACTCACCCAGAGTTTCACCTCAACCTGACGTTCAAGCATTCTTATGCTTATCACCTTTCCTTTATTCACACCAAAAACGTAAACCGGGTCACCCAGTTTAAGTCCGCTTATATCATCAAAGAGAACGGTTATGACCACTCCCTTTCTTCCCATCTCAAATCGGGAGAGCCAGAGGTGACCAAAAATAAGAATAAAGAGTGCTACGAACACAAAAAGGCCAACACGATATGTTTTTTCCCTTTCCTCCATCTTTCCTCCTTAGCTGAATACAATCCTTGCTACAAGATAATCTGCAAGCAGAAGAAGAATGGACGAGGAAACCACCGCGCGGGTTGTTGATCTTCCCACTCCTTCAGCTCCTCCCTCGGTTCTCAATCCGTGGAAGCATCCCATGAAACTTATAACAAGCCCGAAGACAAGAGACTTGAGCAGTCCTCCAAAGAGTTCATGGGGAAGGTAGTTGAGCCTTACGCCCCTGAAGTACAGTGGTGTGCTTATCTGGAAAAAGAACCTGGAGACGAAATATCCTCCAATTATTCCCACAAACTCTGCAAGGATTGTAAGAAGAGGTGTCACTATCATTCCTGTAAAAACTCTGGGAACAACGAGATACTCAATGGGATTTATTGCCATAACCTCAAGGGCGTCTATCTGTTCCGTAACCTTCATCGTTCCAAGCTCTGCTGCAATGGAGGATGCAAGCCTTCCTGAGAGAACAAGTCCGGTAATGAGAGGACCAAGTTCTATCATCATTGCCTTGGTTACCATCATTCCCACATAAACTATGGGTGCGTAATGCTGAACCTGATGGTATGCCTCAAATGCCGTAACCATACCGGTAAACATTGCAGTGAGGAGGACAATGGTAAGGGATGCTATTCCCATAAAAATAAATTGTTCTATTACAAGAGGAATCCTCCTCACCACCGTTGGAGCGGCAAGGATTATCTGCCATAAAAGTGTTGCGGTCTCCCCTATGTAGGTTATTGCTATTTTCCAGAATCTCCTCACATCTTTTTTTTACAGGGAAAGAATAAAAATGTCAACCTTCCCGATAGAGAAATTTCATGAGGACAGGAACGAGGAGGGTGAAGAAGAGAACGTAGATTATTGTTATGGAAACCATGTCAACACCGAGCCTTCCTGAAAATATCCCATGGGTGTATGCATACGTTGCAATGACCAGTGCGACCTCCATGAGAGGAACCATGCCGGTTCCCACCCTCGTTGAATCCTTAAAAGAAAGTCCACCCCTCCATGCCCCAAAGGTGCACCCTGCAAATTTTCCAAATGCTCCCAGGGGTATAAGGAAGAAAAACAAAGGTCTTACCCCGCTGAATATCCTTACATCAAAGAGGCTTCCCACCTTAACGAAGAAAATCGGAACAAAAATGGAATATGCTATCTTCTCAAAAGGCTCCACTATCAGCCTCTTTTCCTTTGTCTTCCCTATGAGAACCCCTGCAAAGTATGCTCCTGTTATTGGAGAGAGTCCAATCTTTTCGGTAAGGGAAGAGATAAGGAGTGCAAATCCAAAAGAAACGGAAAGGATTGCAGTTGGGGAATGAAATTTTTCTTTCAATGCCCTCATCATCCATTCCACAGGACCGGAATAGAGGACAAATAGGGTAATGGAGAGGATAAAAAATCCCATAAGAAGCCTCAAAGGGGAGGATTCTCCAAGAATAAAAGTAAGCATAAGAATCCCTATGATATCATCAATCACAGCAGCGGTAACGATGGTGGTTCCGGATGGGGTTCTTAACTTATTTATCTCAAGCAATGCCCTCACGGTGACTCCAACACTTGTTGCCGTAAATATTGAACCCGCAACCAGTGCCTGTCTTGGCTGAAGGTGGAGAATTTTCCAGGAAAATAAAGAACAGAGTGTCATTGGGAGCACAGCCCCTGCAAGTGCAGTTAATGCACCTCTTTTTCCAGCCTTTGCAACATCCATTAAAGATGTTTCAAGCCCTGCAAGGAACATGAGCATTATGACCCCTGCATCCGCGAAGAATTCAAAAATACTTCCCTCAAGATGAATTGGTAAGGTGGAAAATCCCATGAGAAAGGCAAAGAAAATTCCGGCAAGTATCTCCCCCACCACCTCCATCTGGCGCATTCTTATGAATATTTCACCAAGAACCTTTGCAAGTATTAGTGCAAGGGCAAGGTCAAGTATGTCCATCAACTTTATCCTATCCCATAAATCAGGATATGTCAATTGCACGATTTTTCCTCTTAATGAGTTCTTACCTCAAAAATCAACCCCGGAAGGTTAATCTTGAAGAAACCCGATGCTTGACTTCTGCTCTTTCCCATGGTAAAATCTCCGTGCTGTGGAAAAATAAAAAGGGAAGCCATTGAAAATAAACGAAGTTCTTGAAAATCAAAGGGTTACAAGAAAACCTCTTGTGGAAAACTCTGTGGAAAACTCATGGATCTGTGGGGAAAGGTTCTGGAAAAGTTAAGAAAACTCCTGGGTGAGGGTCCTTTCACTGCCTGGTTCTCCGGGAGTCGCCTTCTTGAGCACACCGGAGATACGTTTTACATTGAGGTGAGGGATTCCACGGTGAGCCAGTGGATTGAGACACATTACATGGGAACCCTCCGCTCAATCCTTGAATCCCTCGGATACAGAAACTGTAACATAGTCCTCAAGGCAAGAGAGACGCAGTTCACCCCTCCAAAACTCACCCTTCCTCCCCAGCAGGAAGAGGAGGATATAGAAAAGAGATTTACATTTGACACCTTCGTTGTGGGAAAGTCAAACATGCTTGCCCATGCAGCAGCCCACATGGTTGCACAGAGACCCGGAAGGGCATACAACCCTCTGTTTATTTACGGGGGTGTCGGGCTTGGAAAGACCCATCTCATACTCGCAATAAAGAACTATGTTCGTGAAAATTATCCCTCCTTAAAGGTTCTCTATGTCCAGACAGAAAAGATGATGAATGAACTCATCCAGGCAATAAAAAACGGAACAACCCTTGCATTCAAGGAGAGATACCGCGGGCTTGATATCCTGCTCATAGACGATATTCACTTCCTTTCAGGAAAGGAAAGCCTCCAGGAGGAGTTCTTCCATACCTTCAACGAACTTTACAACAACAAAAAACAGATAGTCCTTACCTCGGACAGACCTCCAAAGGAAATGCATGCACTTGAGGAAAGGATACGCTCAAGGTTTGAATGGGGGCTTGTGGTTGATATCCAGCCCCCTGACTTTGAAACAAGGCTTGCCATACTCAAAAAGAAAACAGAACTGGATAACATTAACATTGACGATGACATTCTTTATTACATTGCATCGCATGTGAAGGACAACATAAGAACCCTTGAGGGATGCATATTCAAGATACTTGCCTATTCCTCAATCCACAAGCAGGAGATAGACCTGGATACTGCAAGGGAGATTTTGAGGGATATAATAAAGGAAACAACAGCAGAGATAACCATAGAAAGGATAATAAAGTGTGTTGCAGAGGAGTTTGGAATATCAGAGGAGATGATAAAGGGTAAAAGAAGGAAGAAGGAAATTGTGACAGCAAGACAGGTTGCAATGTATCTTGCAAGGGAACTCATAAACATGCCTTTAAAAGAGATAGGAATGAACTTTGGAGGAAAGGACCATACAACGGTTCTTCATGCAATAGAAAAGATAAAGCGCACAATGGACCACGATATAAAATTGAGGAAGCGTGTGGAAAAACTCATGGAAAAACTTGAAATGCATGAATAACTTCTATATGATAGAGAAGATGTTAAGAGGGTTTTCAACTTTTCAACATGGACTATCTCTTCTACTTGGGTTTTATCTAAAAATAGAAGAAAAAGGAGGAGATAATGAAATTCAAGGTAAATGCAATAGAGTTTTATGAAGGTATAAACCCGGTTCTTTCTGTTGTTCCATCAAGAACAACCCTTCCTGTCTTGACAAACTTCATTCTTGACGTGAAAAAGGAAGGTATTTCAGCATATGCAACAGACCTTGAGGTATCTGTAATGGTTAAAACCCATGGAGAGGTTGAGGAGGAGGGTAAGATAGGACTTCCCGCAAAATCTTTTGGTGAAATAATGAAAAACATAGATGGGGATGTTGAATTTGAACTGCTCGAATCACATCTTTACTGCAGGTATCCGAGAGGAAGGGTGAGTTTTCCTGTTATAATGCCCGAGGATTATCCAGAGGCAATTATACCATCAAAAGAGGGAGGATTTGAGATAGAGAGGGTGACTCTTGCAGCCATGGTTGAGAAAACTGTATTTGCCACTGCATCCTCTGAAAGGGTTGCGAGAAGAGCAATGGTTGGTGTTCTGTTTCATATAGAGGATGATACACTTAAACTTGTTGCAAGTGATGGAACAAGGCTTGCGTTTGTATCAAGAAAGATAGAGGGAGGGGAACCCATAAAGGTTATAGTTCCTCCACAGGTTCTGAACTTTATAAAGAAAATGGATGATGAGAAAATAACGGTTAAAATAGAAGAGGGAAGAATAGGTATCTCGGGTGAAAATATGACGGTATCTGCAAGGCTGATTGAGGAGGAGTATCCTGATTACGAGGCGGTTATACCATGGGATAATGATAAGATTCTGAGGATTGAAAAAGAAAAACTTGTAAATGTTATAAAAAGGGTTTCAATATTTGCCACTCCCCAGGCAAAGGGAATAGAGTTCTCACTCACTCCAGAAAGAATGGTGGTAAAGGCACAGTCAGAAATGGGAGAGGCAGAGGAGGAACTTGAAGGAGAGTTTGATGGAACAGGAATAGATGTAACATTCAACTATCAGATGTTGCTTGAGATAATAAGAAGGATAGAGGATGAGAGAATAGAGATAACGTTAAAGGAACCAGCAAGCCCCACACTTATAAGGGGAGAGGGAAGGGAGGACCAGTTTTATCTCCTCATGCCCCTTGTCGGGATTTAACCGGGCATAAATCCTTAACAGGACATTCCTCACATCTTGGTTTCACCGGTCTGCATATTGCCTGACCAAAGGCAACGAGAATATCGTTGTAGAGTTTCCACCATTTTCGTGGCAATTTCTTTCTCAATTCAAACTCCGTCTCCTCAGGGGTTTTTGTCTTCACAAATCCCCAGAGATTGCTTATCCTGTGAACATGTGTATCAACGCATACTCCATCCTTATCAAATGCATGAATGAGAACAAGATTTGCCGTCTTTCTTCCAACCCCCGGAAGTTTCAGCAGTTCATCAAGATTATCAGGGACCTTTCCTTTGTAATTCTCAACCACTGCCCTTGCAAGTTCTTTGAGCCTTTTTGCCTTGGTCCGGTAAAATCCAACAGGGTATATGAGTTTTTCTATGGTTTTTACCGGAAGGGAAAGCAACTCCTCCGGGGTTTTTGCATGTGAAAATAATCTTTCTGAAGCCTTCCAGGTCACCTCGTCCTTTGTTCTTCCTGAAAGAACCGTGGATACAAGTATCTTCCAGGGGTCATGGGTCCTTTCTGCAATCATGGTTACAACAGGAACATCCCATTTTTTATATTCCCTTTCAAGTATCTTTAAAATCTTTTCCAGTTCACCGGTTTTCATGAAATTCTTTCTATAATAAGTTTTCTTTCCTTTGCCTTATTTCCTATCTTATATGCCCTCTTTATCAGTTCTTCTGGCTGTTTCGGGTCTTTTCTGGTATAAAGGAGTGCAAGTGTATCTCCCTTCTTAACCTCATCCCCGAGATGCTTCATGAGATATATTCCTGCACCATAATCCACTTCATCCTCCATTCTCAGCCTTCCTGCCCCTGCATAAACCGAGGCAAGTCCTATAAGATATGCATCTATATCTTCAACAACGCCGTCTCTGTCTGCTGTGATTTCCAGTGGTTCATAAGGGAGATGCAGTTCATCAAGCCTTCCGTCCTGGAATCTCACCATCTCATCAAATTTTGCGAATGCCTTTCCTGATGGAAATATTTCATCTATGCATACCTCAGGATGTGCAAAGCCACCCAGACCCAGCATCTCTTTGATAAGTGCATGAGTCACCTCTGTTAAGTCAGGAGGTCCCTCTCCTTTGAGAGTATCCACAGCCTCTATAACCTCTATTGCATTCCCAACCGCCCTTCCAAGGGGAACATTCATGTCGGTTAAAAGAGCAACAACCTTCAATCCCTTTAATTTTCCAACCTCAACGAGTTCTATCGCAAGTTTTCTTGCATCCTCAACGGTTTTCATGAATGCTCCCCTTCCCACCTTCACATCCAGAACAAGCCCATCAATTCCCTCCGCAAGTTTCTTTGAAAGGATGGATGCAACGATAAGGGGAATGGAGTCAACGGTCCCTGTTGCACTTCTCAGGGCATAAATTTTTCTATCTGCCGGAACTATCTCAGGGGTGGTTGTCGCCATCACACATCCTATCTCCTCAACACCCCTTTTTATCTCCTCAAAGGAAAGTTCTGCTCTGAAACCAGGGATAGATTCAAGTTTATCTGCAGTTCCTCCTGTATGCCCAAGACCCCTTCCTGTGAGCATGGGAACCCTTATGCCGCACGACGCAACAGCAGGGGCAAGAATGAGGCTTGTCTTATCCCCAACTCCACCGGTTGAGTGCTTATCTATCTTTGGAGTGGGAAGGTGGGAGAAGTCAAAGGTTTTACCGCTTTCTATATAGGCATCTATGAGAAAGCAAACCTCCTCCCTTTCCATCCCCCTGAAGTAAACCGCCATGAGGAAGGAGGAAAACTGATAATCGGGTATCTCTCCTGAGAGATACCCATTTACTATCTCCCTTATTTCCTTTTGAGAAAGGCTCTCTCCCCTTTTCTTTTTCTCTATTACCTCAAGAATCATAGGAATATTCTTTTGCTTCCTCCTCACCCCTGAGAACCCTCAGGGCACCAAGCGCAAGAGCCTCCATCTCGTCCTCACCGGGATATACAAAAATCCTTCCAAGGAATGAAACCCGTTCCTTTATCCAGTTTATGAAGTTATCGTCGTATGCAAGACCTCCGGTGAGGACTATCCCATCTATCTCTCCCTTTAAAACAGTTGAAAGCGCACCTATCTCCTTTGCAACCTGATATGCCATTGCCTGCATTATAAAGGTTGCATGTTCATCTCCATTTCTTATTCTGTCCTCCACCTCCCTCATGTCGTTGGTCCCGAGATGGGCAACAACCCCTCCCTTTCCTGCGAGTTTTTTCTTGAGTTCATCCCTTGTATATTTTCCTGAAAGAACAATCTCTATGAGGTCCCAGTTTGGAAGACTCCCCGCCCTTTCAGGGGCAAAGGGACCATCTCCATTCAGGGCATTGTTCACATCAACAACCTTCCCCTTTTTATGAGCACCAGCAGAGATTCCTCCACCAAGGTGAACGACTATTAGATTGACATCCTCATATCTCTTTCCAAGTTCCTTTGCCGCCCTTCTTGCAACCGCCTTGTGGTTGAGGGCGTGGAATATGCTCCTTCTCTTTATCTCCGGCCATCCCGTAACCTTTGCTATCTCATCCATCTCATCAACAACAACCGGGTCCACGATGAACGCAGGGGCATTGTATTTTTTACCTATCTCATGCGCAAGTATCCCTCCAAGGTTTGACGCATGCTCACCCTGAACCCCCTTTCTCAGGTCCTCTATCATTCTCTCGTTCACCCTGTAGGTTCCGCTCGGTATGGGCTTGAGCAGACCACCTCTTCCAACCACAGCATGCAGTTCCTTCACATCCTTCCCCTCAAGAAAACTCTCAATAACCTGCTTTCGCATGTCAAGCTGGTCTATTATCCTCTCATACTTCTTTATCTCCTCAACCGGATGGCTTATCTTCTCAACCCAGACACGATTTTCATCCTCAAAGAGACCAACCTTTGTTGATGTTGAACCGGGGTTTATTACGAGTATCCTGTGCATTACACCTCCTCTATTAGATGAACAAAAAGACCGCTTTTGAGTTTCGGTTCAAACCAGGTGGACTTGGGTGGCATTATGAGTCCTGCATCCGCAACCCTTAAAAGGTCATCCATCGTGGTTGGATACATGGAGAAAGCAACCTTATATTCTCCTGAATTTACAAGTCTCTCAAGTTCTGAAAGCCCCTTTATCCCACCAACAAAGTTAATCCTTTTATCGCGCCTCGGGTCCTGTATCCCGAGTATGGGAGAGAGGAGGAAGTTCTGCAGGATGGATACATCAAGGGAACCAACAGGGTCCTCCGGGATGGTTTTTGCCACAAGTTTATACCACTTTCCACCAAGATACATCCCGAATTCATGGGGTTTTTCGGGTCTGTAGGGCGAAGAGGGGGCAGGCTCAACCCTGAAGTTCTCCTTTATCCTTTCAATGAATTCCTCCTCGGTGAGGCGGTTGAGGTCCCGAACAACCCGGTTGTAGTCCAGTATTCTTAAGTGGTTGTGGGGGAAGACAACGCAGAGGAAGAAGTTGTACTCCTCCTCTCCCGTATGCTTTGGGTTTCTTTCTTTTCTCCAGTTCTTGACCCTTACCGATGCGGCAGACCGGTGGTGTCCATCTGCAACATAAAGTCTATCTATTCCCTCAAATGCCTTTCTTATCCTGGATATGAGTTCAGGGTCATCAACAACCCATAAGGTGTGCCTCACTCCATCACTTTCAAAGTCATATTCAGGCTCTCCCTTTTTCCCCTCCTCAAGGAGTGGGTCAACATCCTCCCTTGACCGGTAGGTAAGGAAGACGGGACCTGTCTGGGCAGACACAATATCAATGTGCTTTGCCCTGTCTATCTCCTTCTCCTCACGGGTGAGTTCGTGCTTCTTTATCACATCCTTTTCATAATCCTCACATGATGCAACGCAGACAAGTCCTGTCTGGGTATGGCTTGCGTCTTTTTGCTGATATATGTAAAACTTCGGGGCTTCATCCTGGAGCATGTGCCCCTCTTTCAGATACCTTAAAAGTTCCTCCTTTGCCTTTTTATAAACCTTCTCCGCATACATGTCTTCCCCGGGAGGGAAGTTCACCTCAGGTCTTATGACCCGGACAAAACTCAGGGGGTTTTTCTCGTATATCTTCCTTGCCTCTTCTGAGGATATGATATCGTAAGGTGGAGATGCTATTTTTTCTGCGAATTCCCGCCTCGGTCTCAGTGCCCTGAAAGGTCTTATAACTGCCATCAGGTTCCTCCTTTGCTTAACCTTTCTCTCACCTCTTTAAGTGCCCTTATGTACTCTGGTTTTGGATTCATTGACACTGCCTTATCATACATCCGGGCTGCCATCTCCAGATTTCCCATTGCCTCGTATGCAACCCCCAGGTTGTAGTAAACCTCAGGGGATGGAAGCCTCTCTTTTTCCTTCTCCCAGATATCCCGTGCCTTATCCCAGAGACCGTTTTTTGCAAATGTTGCTCCCTCTTTTAAAAGGGGAGTTCCTGTCTCAAGTTTCCTTGTCACCTTTACGGGAACCGGGGCTATGAGGCGGATGAAGTTATCCACGACCGCGTCCATGAGCCTTGAAAGCATTTCCTCCCTGGAGGGAAGTGTTCCCTTTCCATCCACTATCTCCTTTTTATCCGAGCGTGTCAGGGATTTAACGGCAAGCAATTCTCCTGTTTTGACACTCACAACCTTGAAGTTCACGGTAACCGTTGCCCTCCTTATGTGATAGTGCTCCTCAACAAGTTTCTTTTCCTTGATTTCTTCCTTCCTGGTGAAGGTTTTGTTTGTGAATGGAATTCTTCTGGTAACCGTCCTGTATCTTCCCGTTCCCACCCAGCGTTCAACCATCCTTGTTCCCTCCTCGTCCTCGCAGTTGTATGCTGTAACATCCCCGAAGATGAGTGCATCCACTCCCAGGAGTTTTCCCATTTCAACTGCGGTTGCCTCATCCACTGCTCCTGAGAGTGCAAATCCCTGCTCCTCCAGGATTGCCCTTATTTTCTCTCTTTCAAGAACCTTGTATTTGCCGCTTGCAATGAGTTTTTCGGTTAATTTGTATGATGCCTGGCGTCCCGAACCCCGTGGCCCATTGAATTCCGCCACTGCAATCCTTTCTATACCGGGAAGGTTAATCTCTGGAGGTTTTATCGTATCTATGTAAACATAGGTTGCACCCGCGCAACCTGTTAAAAAGAGGAAAAGGAGCAGTCTTTTCATCTTTTCCCCCTTATTTAATGGTGCCGGAGGAGGGATTTGAACCCCCACGCCCGCGAGGGGCAGCGGATTTTGAGTCCGCCGCGTCTTCCGTTCCGCCACTCCGGCATGCATGAAGATTTTAATAAAGATGGATATAAATTTCAAGGCTTTAGTTTTTTGAGAATTTTTACATCCTGGAGGTCCTTTTCCCTTCCCGCACTTTCCTTCATCTTGATAAGGTCTTCAAGGGAGGGAATGTAGAATTCCACATCCTTCAATCGAACCTTTTTTCTGTTCTTCCATACCTCTTCAAAACTTACGCCCTTCACATAGGGATGAAGGTCTATTTCCAAGGTATATTGGCGTATTAAAATTTTATTTTCCAGGAAATCCTGGATGGTGAGGTCCTGGAGGTCATATCCATATTTTTCAAGTGCCTCCATCAGCCTTTCAATGTTTTCTCTCTCTGGTTCCACAAATATATCCACATCCAGTGTTGCCCTGGTGTACCCGTAAAAGGGAAAGGCAAAGGCACCTATAATCACATATTTTACCTTATTTTCGTTTAACAATCTCAAAAGGCTTTCTATGTCCATACTGGATGAGGATTTGGTTTATGAGTTTCATTCTTTCAATGAGCATCCGGTATCTCTCCTCCACCGAAAGGGAACGCTGGAACTCAAGTTCAAATTCCAGTTCCTTTTCTTCGTTATCTTCTTTAAGCAAAAGGATCTTTTTCCTCACATGATAAGTATAATCCGGGA
>JAPDKE010000044.1 GCA_029258725.1 bacterium
GGAAAGCCAGAAATAGGCTGAATCCAGCTCAGGGTCGCTCTCAACATCCTTTGACCATACAAGCAAAAACTTCGAACTCTCCTTGGAACCAAAGACCTGATGCCAGTGAACAAGAGTATCAACCAGCGCCCAGTCAGTAAAGGTTCCTGAGCCTTCATCAAAAAGAATGTAGTATAGATGCCTATTCTCATAGCCACGAGAAAGAAGAATCACATCATCTTCAGCGTTCACCGCAAGCCTGGGCCAGGGCAGATTTTGCGAGGAAGGCGAATGAAAGAGGGTAAAAAATCCCGCATAGGGAGAAAAATCCACGCCAACCGCACATCCACTGTCAGTACGGCAGGATAAAACACCCCTTCCATCTGAAAGATAGTCAACCGTCCCTGCTCCTCCCGAACCCACGCATACTCCTCCATCCATACCCCTGCCGAGAGGCCATGCACCGTCCGGCATTATGCAGTTATACCTTGCACACACGCCACTCAGGTCATTCATGTCTGACCATGTCCAGCACATGTGAACTCCCCCAGCAGGGTCCACTGCTATAAATTGCTTTGAATTTATGGTCTGCCAGTCATAGGTGGTGGAACCTGCGGTGTCCACAGGAAAGGCTTATCCTGTGGCAGGTTTCAGGAAGGCAGAAAAACACGTCTTTTCTCTCCTTTGCGGAACTCCCATTAAATGCTTCCTTTCATAAAGTTTTCCCCCTTTTGCAATAAGAACACCAAGGGCGAATAAAAATAAGTTATGCATGATTTCCCCCTTGTTTTAAAACACAACAACCTTCAGCGGGTCAACCGGTTCTCCGTTCTTCTTTATCTCCCAGTAAAGATTTGGATAGAGTGCCTTCCCGCTTTTTCCAACCTCCCCAATTAAATCCCCCCTCTTCACCTCATCACCTTTTTTAACAAGAATCCGGTGCAGGTGTGCATAAACGGTCTTTATCCCGTATCCATGGTCTATCTCAACCCACAGTCCCTTTATCCTGTCCCTCCCTGTCTCCAGAACCTTTCCATCAGCAGGGCAGACAACAGGGGTGCGGAGGGGGGCAAGAATGTTTATTCCGTTGTGGGGTTTCTTTCTTCCAGTAAATGGGTCCCTTATCTTTCCGAACGGCTTTATAACCCATCCCTTAACAGGAAGAAAGGAGGGAATTGCCCGGAAAATCGCGGGCTCTCTGGAAAACAGTTTCTCTATCTCCTGGAAAAACGGGTTTATCCTTTCTGACAATGCCACAAGGGAATCAAGAGAGGAGACATCAGAAACTTCCTCCTCCGGAACCCCCATCTCTCCCTTTTTCTTTATATACTCAACCTTTTTCTTCAATTCCCCATATTCTTCTTCGAGCCTTTCCGCACGCTCACTGAATATCTTTAACTGACTCTCCAGAATTCTGTTCTCTCTTTCCATCCGCTCAAGGGTGGTTATATCAACCCATCTTGAAAAATATCTCAAAAACACACCGAAGGTTATGAGAACCCCGAGAATTACTATAAGGATGAGAAGAAGGGGTATATTCAGGCTTCTCGGTTCCCCCTCATCATGAGGAACCAGAAGTATCTTCAGTTTCCGTGAGCGACGCATACTCCCTCAGTTTTTCAATAGCCCTGTTCCTTATCTGCCTCACCCTCTCCCGTGAAAGCCCCATTATCTCCCCTATCTCCTCAAGGGTATGGGGTCTTTCACCGTCTATACCAAAATACATCCTTATTATCTTTTTCTCCCGGTCTGTGAGTTTCTCAATCCCAATCTTTATATCCTCAAGAAACTTCTTTCTGAAATAAATCTCCTCAGGAGACGGGGCTGAGGCAGAAAAGGAAACAAGGTCAAGATAACTTAAAGATTCATAATCCTTCACCGTTGCATCAAGGGAAATATCGTGCTTCGCTATACTCATCGCCTCAACCACATCCTTTACCTTCAGCCCGAGTTCCTTTGCAAGTTCCTCAACCGTAGGCTCCCTTCCTGTCCGCTGGCTTATCCTGCTTTCTGCCTTTGCAACCTTCACCACATGTCCTGCCCTGCTCATTGGAATCCGGTATGATTTTATCTGCTCCGTTATTGCCTTGAGAATCGCCTGCCTTATCCACCATACTGCATAGGAAAGAAATCTCACCCCTTTTCTCTCATCGTACCTCTCCGCAGCCTTTATCAATCCCATGTTCCCCTCGTTTATAAGGTCCAGGAGGGAAATACCCAGGTCGGCATAACTTTTTGCAATGGAAACAACAAATCTCAAGTTAGACTTTATCAGTTTATCACGCGCCTCCCTGTCCCCCTGGCGTGCCCTGCGCGCAAGCTCCTTTTCCTCCTCCTCTGTGAGGAGGGGATACTTCTGGATTTCTTTTATGTAGAGGGAGAGGGGGTCATCCCCTCCCCCTATCTTCCCTTCTTTTTTATCAATCAATCCGTCGTGAGCGTTACCCAAAGTATTCCTCCTTCACGCTGTTTTATCTTGAGGATTATCGGGTTTTTTGATTTTTCATACTTCTTCTTTGCTTCCTCAAAGTCCTTCATATCCTTTATCTCTATATTTCCTATCTTCTTTATAACATCCCCGGGCCTTATTCCACTCATGGCAGCCACTGAGGATGGGTCAACCTCAACTATCACAACACCCTCATCCTCATAAACTCCAAGCCTCCTTGCCTCATCAGAATGCACAGATGCAACCTTTATCCCGAGCCACTCACTGCTCTTCTTCTCGGTTCCTGCAATCTCCTCCGGCATCTCACCTATCTCAACTGTCAGGGTCCGGTACTTTCCATCCCTCCATATCTTTATCTTAACCCTTTTCCCCGGCTCCGTTGAGGCGACCATTATCCTGAACTTTGAAAGGGATGTAACCTTCTTTCCATCAAACTCAACTATTATATCCCCATCCTTAAGCCCACCCTTCTCCGCAGGAGAATCCTTGAGAACCTCTGCAACAAACACCCCCTCTCCCTCGTATGAAAGTGCCTTCTTCATGTCTTCTGTGAGTTCCTGTGGTCTTATGCCGAGGAATCCCCTGACAATTTTCCCCTTCGTAACCAGTTCCTCAAGAACGCGCATCGCCATGTTTATCGGGATGGCAAACCCTATTCCTATGTTACCCCTGGAAAATCCTTCCGTGAGAATTGCAGTATTTATTCCCACAACCTCTCCCTTTATATTTAAAAGAGGACCGCCGGAATTTCCCGGGTTTATTGCGGCATCGGTCTGGATGAAGTCCTGATAGACAGGACCTGATTCAAGTGGAATATCGGACCTTCCCTTTGCACTCACAACCCCAACGGTAACCGTTCCGCTCAGTCCGAAGGGATTTCCTATTGCAATCACCCATTCTCCAACCTCAAGGGCATCCGAGTCTCCAATGGGAATTGTTGGAAGGTCTTCCTTTGTATTTATCCTGAGAACCGCGACTTCTGTTCTCGGGTCGGTTCCAACTATCTCAACCTCTTTCCCCTTGAAGGTTCTTCCATCCTGGAGTTTTATAATAAGATTCTCCGCTCCCCTCACCACATGATTGTTTGTGAGAATGTACCTCTTGCCCCTGTACTCTATTATGAAACCTGAACCCAGGATATGCTCACGCTGGGTGAACTCCCTGGGAAAGAGATCCCCGAAGAACCTCCTGAAGAAGGGGTCGTTGAAGAAGTCCTCAAAAGGACTCCTTATCCTTATTATCTTTTCGGCAGATATGCTAACAACCGCAGGACCTGCACGCTTTACAACCTCAACAAACGGACTCCTGTAATCCTTGGTAAGCGGAGGAGAAGACTCCGCACGGGAAGGTTCCGGGAGTTTGAAAGAGGATGCAACGACCATTCCGATGAAGAAGGATATTATTGCAACCAGGGATATAAAAAGAGCGGATAAAACTATTGTTCTTTTATCGTTCATCCCGCCTCCTTTTTATTATTGAAGGGGGAGGATTTCCTCCCCCTTATCCCTTACTTCACCTCTATGGATATCTCCCTTGGCTTTACCTTCTCGGACTTCGGGAGGGTTATGGTGAGGACTCCGTCCTTGTAGGTCGCCTTGACTTTATTCTCCTCAACCTCGCATGGAAGGGTGATTCTCCGCTCGAACTTTCCATAGGACCGCTCTATCCTGTGGTAGGTCGCATTCTTCTCCTCGCGCTCCATCTTCCTCTCTCCGGAGATGATGAGCTGGTCTCCCAGGAGGGATACCTTTATATCCTCCTTCTTCATTCCAGGAACCTCCGCACTCACCACTATCTCATTCTCTGTCTCCTTCACATCCACGAGAGGATACCACATCTCCTCTTTCTCAGAAACCCTCCCGAACCAGTCCTCAAAAAGCCTGTCAAAGTCCTCCTTTATGGAGAGCATATCCCTGAATGGATCCCATCTTATAAGGTCCCTTCTCCTCATCCTATCACCTCCTTTCTATAAGAATCTTTGCACGATTTTCATATATAATATAATAATCTTTCGTCGATTGTCAAGGGTCAGTTTTTCATTCCCTGGATGGGTCCCGGTATTCTGCCTCCTCTCAGGATGAATTCTCTGGGGTCTCCCGGATTCACGCGCATGACAGGGGCGTATCCCAAAAGTCCTCCGTAGTAAACCTCTTCACCCTCTTTCTTTCCATATGCAGGGATTATTCTCACCCCAACGGTCTTCTGGTTTATAACACCTATTGCCATCTCATCCGCAATTATTGCTGCGATTGTTTCTGCGGGGGTATCACCGGGGATGACTATCATGTCAAGTCCAACCGAGCACACCGATGTCATTGCCTCAAGTTTTTCAAGGGTAAGAAAGCCGCTTTTAACAGCCCTCACCATTCCGGCATCCTCGGAAACCGGAATGAATGCTCCTGAAAGCCCTCCAACGAACGACGATGCCATCGCCCCACCTTTCTTCACCGCATCTGTGAGAAGGGCAAGTGCTGCGGTTGATCCGGGTGCCCCAACCTCCTCAAACCCCATCTCTTTTATTATATCCGCAACCGAATCACCGGGGGCAGGGGTTGGAGCAAGGGAGACATCCACAATTCCGAACTCAACACCCAGACGGGTTGCCACCGTTCTGCCTATGAGTTCTCCAACCCTTGTTATCTTGAATGCTATTCTCTTTATTGCATCGGATAGGGTTCCCAGGTCCTTCCCCTTCATCTTACGAACGACATCAAGAACAACCCCGGGTCCGCTTATTCCAACATTTATCACTGCCTCGGGCTCTCCAATTCCGTGGAATGCGCCCGCCATGAAGGGATTGTCATCAACCGCATTTGCAAAGACAACAAATTTTGCACATCCTATGGAATCCTGGTCTTTTGTGAGTTCCGCAATACGCTTCACAGTCTCTCCTGCAAGTCTCACCGCATCCATGTTTATTCCAGCCCTCGTTGATGCAACATTTAAGGAGGAATTGACCCTCTTTGTTCGTGCAATTGCAGGAGGAATTGCCTCTATGAGGTTTCTGTCTCCCTTTGTGCATCCCTTTTCAACAAGTGCTGAAAATCCTCCCAGGAAGTCAACCCCGACCTCTCTTGCCGCTGCGTCAAGGGTCTCTGCTATGAGGATATAGTCGTCTATTCTGTCGTACTCTGCAACAACCGCAATGGGAGATACTGCTATTCTCTTGTTAACAATCTTCACCCCGTATTCTTCCTCAACCTCCTCTGCAACCTGAACAAGCCTCCCCGCAACCCGTGTTATCTTCCGGTAAACGTTATCGCAGAATCTTTTGACATCCTCACTTCTGCAATCCCGCAGGGAAATCCCGAGCGTCGTGGTCCGCACATCAAAGTGCTCAAGTTCCGTCATCCGGATGAGTTCAAGTATCTCTTCCTGAGTATATCTCATCATCATTCAATCCTTATAACTGTTCCCTCCTCACCGCACGCCCATCCTTTGTTTATCCCGTAAAGGTTTTTTGCTGTGGGGGACGCCTTAGCAACCCACTCCCCATCCTCGTAGTGATAGAGAGCGCCGTTTTCACCGCATATCCATCCATCGTTCGAGTTCTTCATCCAGACTCCGTAGAGGTCAAGGGTGGTCTGAGAAGGAAGAACCTCAAAACTTCCATCCTTCCAGTGGATAATGAGCCCATCCACTCCCACAAACCAGGCTTCATCGGGTGAAACAGCCCATACACCGTTTATTGTTCTGTCTGCTGGAGAAGCAATCTCAACCCATGTTCCATCAGAGTACTTTATGATAACCCCTTCATCTCCGGCAGCCCACCCGTGGTTTTTGTCACAGAAGTGAAGGCATTTAAGGGTATTGTTTACCGGGGATGAAAACTCTTTCCAGAAAGCGCCGTTGTAGTAGTATATGTTTCCCCCGCTTCCCACCGCCCATCCTGTGTTATCGTCAAAGAAGTATATATCATGAAGGGTGCGTGTGAAGCCAAAGGATGTATCCTGGACCCATGTTCCATCGGAGTATCTTGCTATTACCCCGAAATTTCCGCATACCCATCCTGTGTTTTCACTGGCAAATGAGACACCTCTAAGGGTTGCGGAAAGCCCACTTTCCAGTGCACCAAGAATCTCCCCATCGTAAAAGAGAACCTTCCCCTCGGCCCCTACAATCCACACATCCCCGTTTTCGAGACCCCAGACATCGTAAAGATCAGCATCCACAGGAGAACTCATGAGAACCCACTTCTCCTCTCCTCCCCCACATGATACAAGCAAAAGCACAAGAACAAAAGGAAGAATCTTCTTCATCCTTCACCTCCTTTTATTTTGATTCCCTTCCTTTCAAGAAGTTCCAGAAAACCTTCCTTTTCCGTGATGAGTTCAGGGGGTATAACCCCTCTTTTTCTCTCCCTCCCCTCAAGCATAAGTTTTGTAAAGGAGAAGAGGGAGAGAGCGGTTGTCCTTGTCATTGCTGTTATCCCATCTCTTTCTTTCTCCTCAAGTTCAAAGTATAGCACTTTTTCACCGTGGATTTCAACCCTTAATTTAAGTATATCCTTTGAGCGTTTTTTGAGCCAGGGTGAAAGCACAGACTTTAATCTTTTCCTGTCCTCAAACGCACCCAGGTCTTTTAAAATCCGCATGACCGCAAGATGCCCCTCGGGTCTCAGGGTTCTCTCCTCCATGTCGGGAACGGGTAATGTGTAAAGAAGGCTTCTCAATCCATCGGTTGTGAAGGATTCAAGCCCCTCTCCCTCCCTCTGTATGGTTGAAAGAGGGTCGACTGTTTGAATTTTCCCATTTTTCTTTATCCTTGCCGGTCTTGTGTACTCCTCAATAAGGTCGTCAAAGCACCAGGTTAATTCATAAAAAAGAGGAGGGGAAGGGTTTTCAGGGAATCCTCCCACCTTTATCACAACCCTTTCCGGTCTTTTAAGTTTTAATACACCAAGCCCCACAAGCACATTTGAAAGCCCCGGTGCAACTCCTGCATCCGGGATTATTGTTATTCCTGCCTTCTCAGCCTCTGGATGAAAATCAAGGTAGTTTTCGGGCATGAAACTCACACTGACGAGATTTTTTCTCCCCTCAATGCATTTTTCCATCACCATCCTTCCAAAGGAGGAAGGTAATGCATCCACAACAAGGTCAAATTGTCTGAAAAATCCTGGCTCTGTTTCTCTTATATCTCCTTTAATGCATTCAATCCCCGGGATGCTGAGTTCCCTTACATCCAGCACGGTGACCTCAACCCCCTCATCCCTCAGGTTTTCTGCAACATACCTTCCCTGCGCCCCTCCTCCAAGAACAACAACCCTCATCTTATCACCATCACCTTTTCCTTTTCTCCAAGTTCATTCACCATGAAGTAAACGCCGGATGGGACACGGAGATTAACTTTCCCTCCCTTTCCCTCCCAGACCTTTCTTCCCAGGACATCGTAAACCTTTATTCTTTCACCCCTCACATGGAATACCCCTTTTGAAATTACAGGGTTAACCATGAGTGTCTTTTTCTTCTTCTCAATCCCTGTGAGTGCTATAACATACCACTCATCAGGGTCAATGTTTGTATCAGGAGGAATCTGCCTTGGTTTTGGAACCTGCCACTGGAGGTATCCACCATCCCAGGTCTCGTAGGTTCCAACGCATACAAATATGGAGGATGGAGGTGTATCAAACCTTATAATCCCCTCAAGAACGGTCCCGGATGCACAGTTTAGTGTATCCTTTATATTTCCCGATGAATCATACCATGCAACCCATGAGTTATCGTTCTCATCAGCAAGGAATGCAATGTATTTTCCAACCAGTCCCTTCTTTGCCCATGGGGCAGGAACGGAACTTGAGGGAGAAAGGGAAACGAATATAAAGTGGTCGTTTGAAAATGCATCCGCACCATCCCCCGCTGCCTCTGTTGCAAGATAGAGCAGGGAGGAGTCGGCATACCAGTATCCCCAGAGGTGCATGTCAGGATTCTCTGAAAGAAGTTCCGCCACGCGGTCAAGTTCACCATCCATAACAAACTTTATCCTTCCAACAACATAGTTATAATTCTGCCAGTTGTTGTTATCCCATGAGACATTTCCAAGGGAATCCTCGGTTTTTATTGCAAAACTCACACTGTCTCCATCGTTTTGAGGAGGGATGCAGGCGTAATATCTTGTTGAATCCGTGGCGTCTCTCTCCATGGGAATGGAACTCCATGGGAGGTCGTTTACCCCATACCATAGTTCAACAAGGGAGACACCTGATGGGTCCAGGACATGGGTTTCAACAAGAACACTGTCCTCGGGGAGAATTGAATGTGATGGGTAGAAGGCTGTTCCATATATTATAGGTCCATCCAGGTCTCCCGGACCGGCCGAATCAACCTCGGGCTCTCCCTTTCCTGCATAGAAGAAGATTGTGTAATCCCCGTATATTCCACCTATCTCTACCAGCTCTGCTCCTGAGAACATCCTTCCAAGGTTGTGGTAAACAAGTCCCTGCCCGCTTCCCCAGAGGTAAACCGCCTTGACCCCTGTTTCCCTGTTCATCCATCCTGCATAGGTCCATCCTGAATCGGTTATTCCGGTTATGAATTCAAGGTTGTAACCTTTGAGCAATACATTGTAAAGGTCGGGTGTTAGCCCTGATTTTGTCCAGTTTGTAAAGCCCGAGTAGTAGTATGCGGTGAGATAGGGCTTTCCCGGTTTTAGGACTATCTTTTTGTGAACATCCCATGAGGAATCCCCTGAGGCATCGTAGACTTCCTGGAGCTCAAGCACTGCCATATCCAGGGTCTCTTTTGCGGTTATTGAAAACCACGAGTTGTATGCCTGAACATCGTGGAAGAGTCCTGGATGCCCTCCATCATCCCAGTCTCCCTCACCACCCCAGTTTGACATGAGATTCCCAACAACGCACGCTGAATCCCCGGTAAATACAACCAGTGCCCTTCCTCCCCTCTTATCAAAAACAGCACAGATTTGAGAATTGTATATTGCATATTCCTTTATACCATCCCCATCAGCATCAAGGGATTCTGTTCTTGCAATAGAGAGGGTGTCATGAAATGAAAGCCATGTTGCGCCAAAGGCAAAGAGCCCACCGTACCGTGAATGATTCCACAGGTTCTTTCCCCAGTATATAAGTTCTCCTCCTGGTCCGCTGTGCCATGCGGTTTCATAAAGCATGCCCATCATGGTTACCCATCCAAGTTTTGCAATAGGATTGTCGGGAACACTGAGGAGTTCATTGTAGGAGAACTGCCACAGGTCCTCGTAATCACCCGGAATTGAGTTTCCATTGTAGTCATAGGTTGAGCATTCGTAGGCAGGAGTCGTTTTGAAGTCATAGTACCAGTTGTCGTAGGTTCCACCTGTCCAGTCGTGGAGTTCCTGATAGGTTGCATAAACAAGTTCATCGTAGGAAATCTCGGGACAGGATGGATTATCCACACCCCACCACCTTGCAACCTCACACACATGAACAGGCTGGACCCATGAGGTCTCCTTTATCCACTTTATATTCCAGTCGTAGGAGTTTGAAGGAGCACCAGGCTGTCCGAAGTCCCACCCTGCAACCCCTGCCGCCTTCTCCCAGTCATCCCCGTAAACAACCACCTGCCACTGGTCGGTATCGTTTGCAAGCGACCAGAGGAGTTGATTCAATGGGTTTGAGGGGTCTGAGATATCGTTCCACACGAGCTGGTCCCGTGCGGTCTTGTCTATGAAAACAACAAAAACATAATTTCCATCAGAGTCAACGAGTTTATAAACCTTGTGGGGATTTAAGGAGAGGGAGTTTATGTAAAGTGCATTGTCGTCAAGGACTATGCATGGTGGAAGCCATGTTCCTGCGGTATCAAATTTTCCGTATTCTGCATTTAGAACGTCTATCAGGGAATAGGGCATCAAAACCTCCGACTTCCATACCCTTTCCGGTATCCATATAACCGTGGGATAGTTTTCCCATCCCGGAGGTTTTATGTTCCATGTAAGGATTTCCTTCTCGTACCAGAGGGCGAAGTGGTTCATCTCAACTGCAACGTATGGTGCAATGTGTTCTGCATAAAACCCTCCAACCACATCAACCAGGTCTCCTTTCATTCTATCAAGCAGACCATTATCATTTTCAAGCCAGGCATAGGAATGAAGCAAAGGACCTGAAATGTGGAGGTCAACAGGAACCTGATAGTATTCATGGGTGTCAAGAATGCGGTGGTATGAATTTCCGACATACCCTTCATCCCCGGGTCGCAGTGCATACGCCCCATTGTCACTGAAGGACTGGTTTCCGTGATGAACAAACGCAATCTTTGCAGTCCCTGCAATAAGAAGCATCACCAGCATGATAATTCTATTTTACCCCAAATCACATAAAAATCAAGCGATGAAAGTGCATGGTATTCACGAGTATGGATATAATAGGTGAGATACTGGACAGGAAGGTTTTCCTGTAACCAAAGAATGACCGTATTTCAAAAATCACCCATACACCCGGAGAAAGACCCGCATCGCTATTGACATTGATGTTTTTTCTGGTAAATTTAAGGTAAATGGGGCAGTAGCTCAGTGGGAGAGCGCCTCCCTCGCACGGAGGAGGTCGGCGGTTCAAATCCGCTCTGCTCCATTTTTTCTTTTCCATGAAAAGACCCGTATTCTTATTCTTTATTCTTGCCTCATGTGATACCGGAGAATTTATCCTGGAGGAATTCTCCTTCGGTCCTGGCTCCCGATGGGAGTATGAACACAGAATAAGAAAGGAATTTGGTGATTCCATTTATATAAAAATAAAAACCCAGTACTGGAAGATGGGGAATCCATTGCCCCTTGGGGAATACATCGCATATCCCTTATCCATCACCGAAGACACTCTCTCATGCACCCTCTGGTATGCGGTGGAGGATTCGGGAATGTTCCTGCTGAAAACAACGGGAAATGCCTATTTTCCAGGATTTAAGGACACCATCATACCTCTCCTTGCAGTCCCCCTGCCCCTGTATCCCGGAACAACATGGAACTACGGGGGTGTGATAAGGGAGGCGGAGAGGGTGGAATACATCTCAACCACTGCAGGACTGCTTTCCGCAATAAGAATAAAAAACGGGGAAAACTGGTGGACATGGATTGCTGATATTGGACTTGTAAAGGATTCATCGCACCTTGAGGGAGAGGGCTGGTCCTACGACGAGGTCCTTTTCCTTGAATACTTCTCCTATTAACGTGTAACCTCCCACCATCCCTTTGAAAAAGGCTTTCTTCTTATATAAAAATCCCATATCCCTTTAATGTATCCAAGACCATAGGAAGTATGGAAAACAAAGAAAAGAAAAGGCAAAAGGAAAACATAGGCAGGAACACGGTCCTTTATTGCCCGGTATATCCCGATGGAAAATCCTATCGCAAAATAAAGCCCGTAAAGGCATCTCAAAGGAGTAAAAACTGGATGGGGAATAAAGGCAAATGGAATACCGAGAACAAAAAAGAAGGGAATTATCGTGCGTGGCCCCACAAAGGTTTTGTGCTTCCGGTAAATGGCAACCTTGGCACAGGCATACTGAAAAAGCATGGCTGCCGTTTTTTTGAGGGCTTTTCTTATGTAGTACTTTATCCGTAAAGAGGGAACAAGCATTACTCTCTTTCCATGCTTTCTCAATCTTATATCAAACTCAAGGTCCTGATTTCTTATGAACTCCTCATCGAAATATCCAACCTCGTCAAAAATCTCCCTTTTCCATCCCCCAAAGGGAACATACTTTACATACGTTGGCTTCTTCAGCGTTTTTGTTCGGTGGAATGCAAAACCCACCCCGAAGGGATGGGTGGCAACAGTAACTATTGCCTTTGCCATAAGGGTATCTGTTCCTGGCTGCGTCTCCCACACACCTCCCACATGGTCCGCCTTTCCCTCCATAAGATACCTTACAATGGTGCTTATATAGTCCTCAGGATACTCAGCATGGGCATCACACCTTATTATTATCTCCCCCTCAGCCTCCTTTATCCCCATATTGAGCGCCTTAACCTGAACCCTGTGGGGATTGTCCCGAAATTTTATAAAAGGATACCTCTTCTCATACTCCCTGAGAACATCCCTTGTCCCATCCTCGCTCATCCCATCGTAAACAAGAATCTCAAGCCTGTCATGGGGATAATCATTATTTATAAGGGAGTCAAGGCACCTCCCTATGTACTCTCTCTCATTATAACATGGAATGATAACTGAAACAAAAGGATGCTTCTCCATCCTCCCTGGATTTTATGAAGATTTTTATGGGTGTCAAGGAGAAATCCTGCGGTAAATTTTCTCTATTTCTCTTTTTACCTTCCTCTCTTCATCATTTGTGCATTCAATATCAAGTGCCTTACCAAGTATTTCCTGTGCCTCCTTCTCCCTTCCCATCGCAACCAGTGCCTTTCCCTCAAGCAACGCAAGAGAAAGTTCAACATAAGGAGTATTTTCCTTACCCCTGGATACCTCCCTCATCTCCCTTACAACCCTCAAAGCATCCTCCCATCTTCCTTCTTCCATGTATATCTCAACCAGGGGCCAGCGGAATGTTCTTGAAAGGGGATATTGTTCAAGCAAAGAAAAAAGCAAATCTTCAGCCTCCTTGTATTTCTTTTCCCTTATGTAAATCTGCGCAAGCCCATCGGCGGCAAGTTCGTGGGAAAACCTTCCCTTCCTCATCGCAAGTTCTATCTTTCTCAATCCTCTCTTTTTCTCAGACCTCCACCAGGGGAAAATTCCTTTAAAATAATCATAACCCCCAAGCCCCAGGTACGCATCGTAAAGGGTTGAATCAATCTCGACCGCCCTGCTCACCCAGGAAAGAGCCTTTATCCCATACCCCAATGTATTAACATAATCCTCCCTCAGGGCATGGAAGAATGTAAGATACGTGTATGCCCCACCTATGAAAAAGTATCCCCATGCATCGTCGGGATTTTTTTTAATCCACCTCTTCCCTTTCTTAACACAGGAATCCACCAGTGCCTTCATCTCCGGATATAACTCATATTTCCCCAGGTCTATTATGTAAAGTCCTTTAAGCCCTGCAAGGAAGAAGTATCCTGCAGGGTGTTCAGGATAGGAATCAAGCACCATAACAAAACAGGACTCTGCCTCCCTGTAAAGTTCCTGATAGGCATAAAAAAGCCCCTCTCTTATCACCGGTTCAAGTTCAAGGAAAGAAAAAAGGAGTATCATCGTGTCAGGGTTGGATAGTCATAGTTGAAGCGTTTTTTATAGTATATCCTCATGGAGAGATAGAGAAGGAGGAGAACCGGGAAAAATAAGGGATAGAGGAAACAGACCGCAAGCGTCAGGATGGGTGCGCCTATTCTTATGGAAATAAGAACACTTTTTCTTGAAGGTCTTAAAAGGGCGTAAAGAAACAGGGGAAGGGAAACTGAGGCTGCAATAAGGCAGAGAATATCTTTAAGAATTATGCTCAAAACAAGGGAGATAAAAATAAAAATTGTGGAAAGGAAGAGGCATTTCTTCTCCCCGAGCCATACCCCTGTTGTTATCTCCCCTGCCTCCCTATCTCCCGGAATATCAGGAATTGTTGTGTTTATAAAAACTCCTCCCACGGCAAAGAAGTAAGGAAGGGAGTAGAGAAATATCTTCCAGGTAAATTCCCCTGAGGTCAGGTATCCTATCCCAAAGTTCAAAACCCCGTATCCAAATGCGTTTGAGAAGAGGTCCAGAAGGGGTCTTCCCTTGAATCTTGCGGGAGGAGCAGAGTAAAGGATGCCAAAAATAAAGGAGATAAAGAAGAATATGCGGTAGGGAACGGGAAAAAGGAAAGAGAGTGTAAGTGAGGCAACAAAGAGCAGTATCATCTCACACCATGCATGTTTCAACGGAATTATTCCCTCGGACAGAAGAAAGAGTTTTTTATTTATCCTGTCGGTCTCCCTGTCCACTATCTGGTTGAGTATGTAAACTCCTCCCATGAGCAAGGAATAGGCAAAAATGGAGAGGAAGAATCTTCCCTCCCCTCCTCCCCTTGCATATCCTATGAGGAAGAAGGTCCAGACAGGAACAAGCAGGGTTGGTCTTATAAGGAAAATGTAATCCCAGAACATAGCGTCATTATACCTCCGCTTAAAAGAGGAATACAGAAGTTATCATCCGGCGGGAGAGGTAGAAGTTCTGAAAAGGAGGCAATCACCGCACCGATAAGAAATACATGTTTTGGACCGGGAAAGAGGAGCGCAAGCAGGACATTGGCAAGAAGCCCTCCCAGGGTTCCCTCCACGGTCTTCTTCCCCAGGACCTTTCTTTTTCCGTATCTTTTCCCTATAAAGTATGCAGAGGTATCCCCTATGGCAGTATAGGCAAGGGCAAGGACCGCTATCTCTTTTGGAAAGAGAATAACCGCAATATCCGCAGCAACAAGCAGCCAGGTTCCTGCAGTAAGATTTGCACGCTCCTCCGGTTTTATAACCCCTTCAAAGATGCGCTGAAACAAAATCCTGAGTTTTTTTATCCTGAGCCTCAAAACATCCAGGGTTATGTATATCACCGTAAAACCTATGAGCAACAGCCTTGGATGCCACTCGGGAGGGATAACGTAGTAAAGCAAAGGAATGAGAAAGGATGAGAGGTGGATTAACTTCCTTCTCATAATCTCCAGTAAAATCCGGTGTGGTGTTCCGGAAGGAGTTCAAGGGAAAGGGAGAGGGTATAGAAAAGGAAAAGTTTTCCCCGTTCAAACCCGAGTCTTATGGAGAGTCTATCGTATCCAAGGTATCCAGAAAGAGAAAAGGTTTTCCATCCCGTGTATCCTGCATGGAAAAATCCATCCATTCCTCCCTCATCCAGTCTTCCACCTCCGACACCCCACCAGGTCTCCTTTTCAACACCGAAAAATGCAAAAAGGGAAGGATATATCCACTCAAGCCTCTCCTTCCATATCAGGGGAACGGGGGAGAGACTTTTTATTGCAACCCCGTAAAAAAATCCGTGTTTCTTTCCCATCCATCCCGCATCCACAACACCACCCCATGCCCTGTCGGTATACAGATTCCGGTATATTCCCCTGAAGAGGAAAAAGAGATTCTTCTTTTTTATCCCTGCTGTGACAACCAAATCGTAAACCGAAAAGTAACTTAAAGACAGGGTGTCCCTCGTATCAGGAATACCGGATGAGTAGATGGAAAAAAGAGAGAGATATTTTTCTTCCGTGGAAAAGGTGAGTTTGAGGGTTTTTACAAGTCCACCATAGAGATAACCGCCCTCCATCCCAAAAGAGGGAAAGGAAAAGGCGGCAGGCAAGTCAGGAATCCTGCCGCCCATGTTTCTGTCAAGCAAAAGAAAGTCTCCGGCGTAAAAGACCGAGAGGATTATTATCACTTATTCTCCTCTTCCATCTCCTTCCTTCTCTCCTCCACTATCCTGTCCGCTATCTCCTTTGGAACCTCCTCATAGAAGGCAAAACGCTGGGTGAAGGTTCCCTTGCCCTGGGTTAAGGACCTGAGAGTGGTTGAATACTTGTACATCTCCGCCTCTGGAACATAAGCCTTTATCTTCTGATACTTTCCAACCCTTTCCATTCCGAGTATCTTCCCTCTCCTTGCATTCAGGTCTCCTATAACATCTCCCATGAACTCCTCGGGAACAATAACCTCAACCTCAAGGATGGGCTCAAGCAGAACAACATTTGCCTTTGCAGCAGCATTTTTGAATGCAAGGGAACCCGCAATCTTGAATGCTATATCAGAGGAGTCAACCGGATGGTGGGAACCATCGTAAAGCGTAACCTTCACATCCACAACCGGATATCCTGCGAGGATTCCATTCTCCATAGCCTCCTTAACTCCCTTTTCAACAGCAGGTATATACTTTGCAGGAACGACCCCTCCAACTATCGCATCCACAAACTCAAACCCCTTACCCCTCTCAAGAGGCTCTATCCTTATCCACACATCCCCATACTGTCCTCTTCCTCCTGTCTGCTTCTTGTACTTGCCCTGCGCCTCCGCCTTCTTCTTTATGGTCTCCCGGTAGTGAATCTTTGGTCTCTCTATCTCAACATCAACATCAAACTTGCGCTTGAGCCTTCTCACGATTATTTCAAGGTGCCCCTCTCCAAGTCCTGATATAAGGGTCTGCTTCATCTCCGCATCATAGGAGGAGACAAAGGTAGGGTCCTCCTCGTGCAATCTTGCAAGTCCATTTGATACCTTTTCCTCATCCCCCTTGCTCTTTGGAACAATGGCAACCGAGATGCTGGGCTCGGGGAACTTTATGGGAGGAAGGACTATGGGGTCGGATGGGTCTGCAAGGGTGTCCCCTGTCTTTGTCTCCTTGAGTTTCACAAGGGCAACTATGGCTCCGGTATCCGCCTCCTTGACCTCCTTCCTCTCCTTCCCTTTTAACATGTACATCTGGTTCACCTTCTCGCTCTTATCTCTTGTTGTGTTCTTGACCTCCATTCCGGATGTGAGTTTTCCGCGGTAAACCCTTATGAGGTTCATCTCTCCTATGTGGGGCTCAAACAGGGTTTTAAATACAAATCCAACAAAAGGACCATCCGGTGTGAGTTCAACCTCCTCCTCTCCCTTCTTTCCTTTGGGAAGGCGCGCCTCCTTCGGGGATGGAAGCAATTCCTTTATGTAGTACATGAGAACATCAACACCCATAAGGTGAAGTGCGTCTCCGCACAGGGCGGGGAAGACCGTTCCTTCAAGGACTCCGCGCTTGAGGGCGGAGATGAGTTCCTCATCGGTTATGGGCTGCTCCTCAACATACTTCTCCATCAGGGTCTCATCACTTTCGGCAAGCGCCTCTATAAGATATCCGCGGTATTCCTCAACCTTATCCTGAAGTTCCTGGGGTATCTCGCGCTCCTCCACCTTACCATCGGAATAGAAAAATGCCTTTTTCCTCAAAAGGTCAACCACTCCCTTTACCTCAAGCCCTGTTCCTATGGGTATGGTAAGAGGGAATACTCCTCCTCCAAGGTCCTCTTTAACTCCGTTGTATCCACTTTCAAAATCAACGCCTTCCTTTCTTATCTTGTTCAGGAATATTATCCTGGGAAGTTTCCTCTCCTCACAGAACTGCCACACCCTTTCCGTTCCAACCTCAACCCCGCTTGCTGTATCCACAACAACCACAGCCCCATCTGCAACACTCAATCCTGAAAGGACATCTCCCCAGAAGTCCAGATATCCGGGCGTGTCAAGCAGGTTGAATGTCACTCCATCACGCTCAAATGTCGCAACCGAAAGGTTTATGGAAATTCTCCTTTCAATCTCGTCCTCATCGTAGTCCAGGATGGAATTCCCTTCATCAACCCTGTTCAATCTTGTGGTTGCCCCGGAAAGAAAGAGCATTGCCTCTCCAAGAGAGGTCTTTCCGCATCCGCCGTGTCCTGCAAGGACGAAGTTCCTTATCTCCATTTTACCTCCTTTTACCTTATCTTTACTGCCTTTGCAAAGTAAACCTTCCCTTTTTCATCCACGAGATATATAAAGTAACAGCCTGCGGGGAGTTCATTATTATCCTCTCCCCTTCCATCCCACAGGGTTCCTTCAAGACTTCTCACGACCCTTCCCCCTGCGTCCGTGATAAAAATGCGGGAAACCTCCACCCCGGGGGGAGGGAAGATCTCAAGGAAATTTATAAAGGGATTGGGAGAAACAGCAAGGTTTTCCAGTTTTTCTTCTTTTTCATTCAAAAGCCATTCAATAACATCATCAACAAGGGATGGGTCTGCTTTGTAAGGGTCAAACGTAAAAACAACAAACCTTCCCTTTTTCCCTGCACATCCCACTCCACCACCCTGAAAACGGAAAAGAGGAGTGGCATCGGTAACCTCAACTTCATCCGCATAGTAAAGCGCATTTTTTTCCGCATGAAGCACGGTAAAGGCGAATGAGGAATCACACCCCTCAATCGTGGAAAGGTAGGCATCGGGCGAAAAGGAGCGGAGGAACCTTATCCCCAGGAAGGAAAGGAATTCACGGGACAGGCTGTCTCCATAGGTTGCTATCCAGGAAGCAAGCCCTGGAGCAATGAGAACAAAGGGTTTTGAGGTATGTTCAAGCATGTGCATACCTTTATGACTCAGGGATAACCTTCCCCCATCAGGGGCATACCAGAGAATTATCCTTGCCTCGGGGAAGGAATCCGGTATTCCCCGGTACCATACATCCCACACGCAGGAGGAGAACTTTTCCTTTACAAGGTAAATGGTGCTGTCCATCTCAAATCCCTTTCTATCGTAAACCACAACCCTCTCGTCTCCCTTCCATTCTTTGCTCGTGAAACCCCATATATTCTCTATCCTTCCCTTAACCTCCGGTGATTGAACTTCAAGGCTTATATCCCAGTCCCTTTCATATCCGCACAAAAATTCTCCCTCAAATATCCCATCCTCCTTTTCGTTTAAGTCCACTTTTATCGTATCTCCTCCGGAATGGACAAGCGCCCTCACCGTGACAATCCCTGTTGAGGATGTGAAGTATGTCTTTATCTTCACCCTTTCCCATCTTCTTGCCTGTTTTGGAACAACCTCTATTTCCTGAAAGGATGCAACGGGATGGAGGACAAATGGCTCTCCATTCAGTTTAAAAAGAACCGGAAGGTCACTTTCAGAAGAAAGGTGAACATAAAAGGAGAGCCTTCCATTTGCAGGATACTGTCTTCCCGTGAGAACCTCCCCCCTCCCCTCTTCCATCTCAAGCCTGTAAAGCACCGTATCCTGAAAGGCTCCCTTCAGGACCAGTTCAAATGTCTCCCCCGGAGATGGTAAGCCATCAGGTATCCCGGAGGGAGATACCTCGTGTATCTCCATTATCAGTCCCAGCACCCACAGCATCTTTAACATTATAGGGCATAACTCAACTTTGTCAATCCCGGTTCACGGTTTGCGTGCGACAATTATATCCTGACCGTTAAGATACTCCTTTCTTCCACACCATGAACCATAATGGATGGCTTCAATCACAAACCCCGTCTTTTTAAAAAGTTCTCTTACCCATTTTTCGGTATAGGCAATTCCCTTTTCAGGTCTGTGAATATCAAGAACCTTATAAAATGTACTCCCGGGGTGAGCTTTGAATTTCAGAGAAGACTTCCCTCCTTCAATAAGCCCCAGGGACTCCTCATTCAGTAAAAACCATGTGGATAAACTTCTTCCTCCTTTTTTGAGAACACGATACATCTCTTTTATATAATTTTCCACATCTTCCTGAAGAAGGTGGGTAAAAAGAGAGGCTGCAAGAACAACGTCAAAACTTTCTTCTCCAAACGGAAATTCTACATCTGCGCCTCTTCTTTTTCCCAGGGGATTGTACACACCACTATAAACATCCAGTTTTCGAAAATGGAAGTTTGGATGTCTTCTCTCTATGTTTCTTTTACACCACCTCAGAGGAATACAGGCCACATCTATCCCCTCGTATCTTCCTTTTGTGTTAAAAAACCGGGTGAGAGGGATTGCCATCCTTCCTGCACCACATCCTATATCCAGAATACTGCTCTCAGGGGTGAGTCTACAGAGTTCAATCAGATATTTCAGGAATTTTTCTCCTATTTCTTTAAAATCTCCCTTCCCCGCCCATCTCCTTCTTATCCACCGGGGAGGAAGATTTTCCTCTTGCTTTCCCCGAACAAAATCAACGGCATCAAGAATCAAATCTTTAAAAAGAGACCTCATTCTTCCATTATCTTCTCCATCTCCTGTTTCATGTCCTGTGTGGAGGAGACAATGGTGGGGGTTATGAAAATAACAACTTCTTTCTTTATCTCCGCATCAACCTTTTTCTTGAAAAAGTATCCAAGCAATGGAATGCTTCCCAGGATGGGAATTTTCTTTTCCGATTTTATTACCGCGGACTTCTCAAGTCCTCCAAGGACAAACGTATTTCCGCTTTTCACCATCATCGTTGTCCTCATCTCCCTTCCAGAAACGAGGGGATTTCCCTGCGGGTCCCATCCGGTAAGGCTTGAAACCTCACAGTTTATATCGAGAGCGACCATCCCCTCGTTTCCAATATGAGGTGTGACGGAGAGCATGATTCCCGTCGGAATCCGCCCCCTCTTGATGGTGCTTCTTTGAGAAATATCTCCACTCACTCCTCCCCATCCATAGGATACACGCCCTGAGGATGTCTCGGAGGTATAAAAAGCATAGTAAATTCCTTCACCTGCCCACAGGGTTCCGGGATGGTTATTCTGTACAATTATCCTTGTAGAGGAGATAACCCTTCCCCTTCCCTCATGTATGGACTGTTCTATTATTTCCCACAATTTTTCCGGATAAACCGTTGCTCCTCCCCCGATAACAACTGCGGGATAGGCTGTGGAGGAAGAAAAAGTTTCTTCTCTCCAGGAGAGTGATGTATCGGAGAAATCCTCATAACGATATTTTTCGCTTTCGCTCTCGCTGATTTTCTCACTCACGGTTCCAGATACCCTGATGGGAACACTGGAAATTACCGAGGGAATGGAAGCCCAGTCTATCCCGAGTTTCTTTGCATAATCGGCATCAATCTCCAGTATCTTCACCTCTATGGCAACCTGCTGTGGAGGAATGTCCACCTCCTTTATTATCTTCTTTATCCTTTCTATTCTTCCCTCAAGGTCGGTAATAACAAGAAGGTTGAGTTCATCGTTTGCCTTTATACTTCCATCCGGGGAAAGATGCTCCTCAAGAATGCCCTTTATTTTTGAAGGAACCACATAGTTCAACTTCACTATTTCTGTCTTCAACCTCACAAAATCCCTGTATCCCTTCCGGTCCAGTTCCTTAACGAGATTCACAAGGTCTGTAAGTTTTGGCTCCATATCGGTTATGATAAGCATGTTTAACTCATCGCTCACCTGCACGGTTCCGTATCTGGAGAGCCTGCTCCTTATAAATGGTTCAACCTCGGACGCTCTGAGATTCTTCAGCGTTATAACCTTACTTTTAGCATTTATCCCCGCAACATCCGAAACCTTCACCTTGAGTTCAAGCATCCCCTCCGATGTGGGCTCCTCGGCAAAGGAAAGGATGGAAAGGAAAAGAAAAATCCCCATAATTTTTCTCATCTCATCCTCCTTTCTTTTTCTTATTTACCACCGGTAAATGGGATACTTATGTGTAAACTCCTCTCCCCATGGGTCCACTCCTCTTATCACTATCCCTCCTCTTATCCTTTTTCCCTCTTGTTTTTCAAACCTCATAATTATTATCCTCTCCTCTCCATCTTTAATGTCTCCCAGTTCCATTTCCGGGGTATCGGTTATCTTTCTTACATCCCCGGTGCATTCAAGTTTTGCATTTCTGAGTTCACACCCTTTCACCTTTAAAGAGAACGCCACAACCTGTTCCTCACCTGGTTTGAGAGGTGGAAGCCCATTTATGGGAAGAAACGATATTTCCGGCTTTATCTCCTTTACCATAAAACTGTTCAGGGTTCCAGCGATATAAAGGTGTAAACCCCAGAATGTTTCATTTTTTGTTTTTGCCCATAATCCCTGGAATCCCATACCCAAAAATGGAAGAACCTGAAATATAATGCGAGCCCCCGCCGTGATACAGGAAGGATATTCATATCCCAGGAGGGACGTTTTCCAGGAAAAAAGCCCGAGTCCGCCTCCAAATATTTCAAAGATAACGGGATAATAGTAATATCCGAATTTCTTTTTTTCTCCCTCGGGTAAAACTATGTGGATGTAAGGAGAAAGAAGATTCCCATCAAGCCATGTCTCCATCCCGCGGTTCACTCCCCCAATCCTTACCACCGCCACTCCTATCCCTGGTTCTCCCTCATGCCTTGCCCCAATCCCTATCGCAGCATAGCTACTCAGTGTCCATATTTTCCCCCCACCACTCCATTCCATCCGCTCAATCAACCAGAAGGGTTCATCAATACATTTTCTTCCTTCAAGAAATAAAGGAATTAAAAAGAGTAGCCACAATCTTCTCATTCTTTCTA
>JAPDKE010000016.1 GCA_029258725.1 bacterium
GTCCTGAGATTGATACGGAGATAAAGGAGGAAAGGGATAAGAAGGTTGCCATTATTGGGGCTGGTCCTGCTGGTCTTTCCTGTGCCTTTGATTTGAGGAAGCTTGGTTATAAGGTTACTGTTTTTGAGAGGCTGCCCAGGGGTGGTGGGATGTTGCTTACTGGTATTCCTCCTTACAGGTTGCCCAAGGACATACTTGAGCGTGAGGTTAAGGTTGTTGAGGAGCTCGTTGAGGTGAGGTATAATACTCCTGTTGATAGGGAGCTATTCAGGGAGATATTAGCTCAGTATGATGCTGTGTTTATTGCCACTGGTGCTCATAAGTCCAGGGGTATGGGGATACCTGGTGAGGACCTGGAGGGTGTTTATCATGCGGTTTCTGTTCTCAAGAAGATTAATTTTGGTGAGCCTGTAAATCTTGGCAGGAGGGTAATGGTTGTTGGGGGTGGTAATTCTGCGATGGATGCTGCCAGGAGTGCCCTGAGGCTGGGTTGTGAGGTTATGGTTGTTTACAGGCGTTCCAGGGCTGAGATGCCTGCAATCTTAGAGGAGGTTGAGGCCGCTATGGAGGAGGGTATTGAGTTTCATTTCCTGAGGAATCCTGTTGAGTTCGTAGGCAGGGATGGCAGGCTTGAGCGTGTGAGGTTGATAAAGATGGAGCTGGGAGAGCCTGATGAGAGTGGGAGGCGGAGGCCTGTTCCTGTTCCCGGGAGTGAGTATGAGGTTGAGGTTTCGTCTGTTTTGCTTGCTATTGGTGAGCGACCTGATTTATCCTTTGTTGATGGTATTGAGCTTACTCCGTGGGGCACTGTTAAGGTTGATGAGTTGACCCTGCAGACTTCCAATCCTAAGGTTTTTGCAGGTGGAGATTGTGTTACCGGTCCCAATACTTTTATAGATGCTGTTGCTCATGGTAAGAGGGCTGCTGTTTCCATTCACAGGTTTCTTGAGGGTAAGGATTTGAAAGAGGGCAGGGAAGGAGAACTTCCCTGGAAGAGTGAACTTGCTGGTGATAAGTCTCTTGCTTATAGGAAGGGAAGGATAGTTCAGCCCCATTTGTCGGTTGAGGAGAGAATAAAGTCTTTTTCTGAGGTTGAGTTGACTCCGGCCGAGGAGGATATAAGGGAGGAGGCCCGGAGGTGTATAAATTGTTCTGTTTGTTCTGAGTGTGGTCTGTGTGTTCTTGCCTGTGAGCCTGAGGCAATAGTTCATGATATGGTTGACAGGATTGAGGAGATTGAGGTTGGTGCAATAGTGGTTGCCACGGGATTTGAGGAGTTTGACCCCACCTCCCTTGGAGAATATGGATATGGAAGATATAAAAATGTTGTTACCTCAATCCAGTTTGAGCGCATTCTTTCAGCATCCGGTCCCTTCAGGGGTGAGGTTAAGAGACCAAAAGATGGAAAGCATCCGGAGCGAATAGCATGGATACAGTGTGTTGGTTCAAGGGATAAGGAACGTCCTTACTGTTCCTCGGTATGTTGCATGTATGCCGTCAAGGAGGCGGTGATTGCAAGGGAGCATGACCCGAGAATAAAACCCACCATTTTCTTCATGGATGTCCGTTCGTATGGTAAGGATTTTGAGATGTATGTTGAGCGGGCAAAATCCGAGTATGGAGTGAGGTTTGTCTATGCAAGACCTGCATCCGTGGAGGAAGACCCTGAGACCGGGGACCTCTGGATAAGATACGAGGAGAATGGAGAACTCAAAAAGGAAAAGTTTGACCTGGTTGTTCTCTCGGTTGGATTTGTCCCACCCCCTGAATCCAGAAAACTTGCAGAAATCCTGGGGATCGAAGTGGATGAGTTTGGATTTGCGAAGACCTCCCCGGATGAACCGGTGAAGACTACAAGGGAAGGAATATTTGTTGTTGGAGCGTTCCAGGGACCGAAGGACATCCCTGAGTCGGTTGCTCAGGCATCCTCAGGGGCTGCACTTGCGGGGGCAATGCTTTCGGAGGCAAGGGGTAGTGAGATAAGGAAGAAGGAGTATCCTCCTGAGAGATTTGTTTTGAATGAAAAACCCAGGATAGGAGTTTTTGTCTGTCACTGCGGAATAAACATTGGTGCCTATGTGGATGTTAAGGAGGTTGTGGAATATGCAAAGACTCTTCCAGGGGTTGTGTATGCAGAGGATAATCTCTATACGTGCTCGCAGGATTCTCAGGAGAGGATAAAGGAGATAATAAAGGAATACAAACTCAACCGCGTGGTTGTTGCATCCTGCACCCCAAGAACCCATGAACCACTTTTCCAGGAGACCTTGAGGGAGGCAGGATTGAACCCGTATCTATTTGAGATGGCAAACATCCGGGACCAGAACTCCTGGGTGCACATGCATGAAAAGCGGGAGGCAACCGAAAAGGCGAAGGACCTTGTTCGTTCTGCGGTTGCAAAGGCATACTATCTTGAGCCCCTTGAGAGGGAAATCCTTCCCATAACCAGAAAAGGGCTTGTTATAGGAGGTGGTGTTGCAGGAATGAAGGCTGCCCTTGTTCTTGCGGATTCAGGATATGAGACCTATCTTGTGGAAAAGGAGCCCGAACTTGGGGGGAAGGCGGTTCGGGTAAGAAGGACCATTGAAGGGCTTGATACAGGGAGACTTGTTGATGAACTGAAGAAAAAGGTTAAAAATCATCCGCTTATAAAGGTATTCACGGGTGTGAGGGTAGAGGAGGTTGAGGGATTTGTGGGTAACTACCACACAACCCTGAGTAATGGAGAGGTTCTTGAGCACGGGGTTGTTATAATAGCAACAGGGGCAGAGGAGTATGTTCCTCATGAATATAACTACGGGAAAGACCCGAGGGTCATGACCCAGTTTGAGTATGCAGAGGCGCTGGAGGAGGGAAGGATAAATCCCGAAGTGGTTGTTATGATTCAGTGTGTGGGTTCCAGAAATGATGAGCATCCTTACTGCTCAAGGGTATGCTGTTCCGAGGCAGTGAAAAATGCCCTCTTAACCCTTGAGAAGAATCCCCGTGCGAGAATATTTGTGCTTTACAGGGATATAAGGACCTATGGGAAGAAGGAGGTTTACTACAGACTTGCAAGAGAAAAGGGAGTTATCTTCATAAGATACACCCCTGAAAGACCACCCGTTCTTGAGGATGGGTTTAAGATAAAGGTTTATGACCCGATTCTTCAGGATGAGGTTGTTATAGAACCTGACTATCTTGTTCTTTCAACAGGAATAGTTGCACCAAGAGAGGAAAACGAGCGTCTCTCAAAACTCTTCAAGGTTCCGCTCAATCAGGATGGTTTCTTCCTTGAGGCACACATGAAACTGAGACCTGTTGAATTTGCAACTGATGGGGTTTTCCTCTGTGGACTTGCACATGGTCCAAAGACCGTTGAGGAGTCAATAGCCCAGGCATATGCTGCTGTGTCCCGTGCATGCACCCTTCTTTCAAAGGATGGTATAGAGGCGGTTGCAACAACTGCAAGGGTGGATGAAAGGAAGTGCGTGGGATGTGGATACTGTGAAATGGTGTGTGCATACGGAGCCGTCAGTGTGGTTGAGAAGAGAGGAAGAAGGGTTGCGGAGGTGAATCCTGCCCTGTGCAAGGGATGTGGTGCATGCTCGGGTGCGTGCAGGAGCGGTGCCATAGACCTCAGGCACTTTACCGATAGTGAGGTTGTAAGACAGATTACAAGTCTTGCAGGTGTATGAACTTACAGCGAAAGCCCGAATAGTCCCACAAACCCGAGGAAGGCAAGGGCCATAAGGGAGGCAAGTATAAAGGCTATGGGAAGCCCTTTGAAAGGCTTGGGGATGGGAGCAAATTCTATCCTTTCCCTTATCCCTGCCATTAAAACAAGCGCAAGCATGAATCCCAGAGCAACACCTATGGCGTACACTATTGTCTGGATGATGGAGTGTCCGTAGTCTATGTTCAGGAAGGCAACTCCCAGGATTGCGCAGTTGGTGGTTATGAGGGGAAGGAATATTCCAAGCGCCTTATAGAGTGCAGGAGCCGACTTTTTAAGAAAGAGTTCTGTAAACTGAACTAAGGATGCTATGACGAGAATGAAGGTTGCGGTCCTGAGGTACACGAGGTGCAGGGGAACAAGGATATAGTTATATAAAAGCCAGGTTATTATGGAAGAGAGCGTCATCACGAATATAACCGCCATGCTCATTCCTATTGCCGTCTCAAGTTTTGAGGAGACACCGAAGAAAGGACAGAGACCCAGGAATCTGAGAAGAACGATGTTATTTACCAGAAAAGCGGCAAGGAAAAGAAGAAAAAGGTCCATTTATGCCTCCCCTGTTAGTTTCCTTGATAGTGCCATGAGGAATGCTATTACTAAGAAGCCGCCGGGTGGAAGTATCATGAATAGCACGGGGTAGTTCAGGAAGCCCTCACCAAAGACCTTGAATCCCTCAAATCCTCCGGGAATGCTCATCCATGTTCCCGCTCCAAGGATTTCTCTTATGGAACCGATGATGAATATAACGAGTGTGAACCCTATTCCACTTCCAAGCCCATCAAGCAGTGCTGCAGGGACACTGTGTTTGTAGGCAAATCCCTCTGCCCTTCCCAGGATTATACAGTTCACAACGATGAGCGGAACGAAGACACCGAGATTTTTTGCAAGTTCAGGAAGGTATGCCTTCATCACATAGTCGGTTATCGTAACGAAGGTGGAGATTATGATGATGAATATCGGAATTCTGAGGTTCTGGGGAATTACCTTTCTTGCTGCCGAAACAATGAGATTTGACATGGTGAGGACAAATATCACTGCAACTCCCATTCCAAGTGCGTTGTATGCAGAAGTTGAAACCGCGAGTGTGGGACACAGCCCTATTGCGAGAACAAGGACCGGGTTTTCTTTCAGGATTCCATTAACAAAGTGCCTGAACATTACTCACCTCCCTTATATCCTTCTTTTACCGCTTCTATCACCGCTCTGGATGTTACACTCGCTCCGGTTAATACATCCACGTCTGGATTGGCTGCTGACTTTCCTATAAACCTTTGCTCATATTCCTGAGTTGCAACCTCTGTTCCATATCCTTCTGTTTCAGGTAATCCCTCTTCAGGTCTCTGTATGTGAATCCATTCAATCTTTCCCTTATCATCTACAAGAACAAGCACCTGAACCTTTCCACCAAATCCCTCCGCCTCTCCAAGATAAAGTAAGCCCTTATCCTTAACCTTCCACTTTTTCCCGGGTTCCACCTCTTCTATTCCATATTCTTTCGCAAACTCCCTTATGTATTTCATCCACCAGGGAAGCCTTTTTTTGACAAGTTCTATGTATCCGTTTTTCACCGCATTCACACATGCCCTTGAACTTATGGTTGCAGCGGTTATTGCGTCCAGGTCTCCGCCGTCCTTTTTGAGTTTCACATCTTCCGCATATTTCCCTATGAACTGCCGGGAAAACCATGGCTCCGTTACCTTCATTCCCAGTCCTGGAGTTTCAGAAAGTCCTTCCTTTGGAACCTTCATTCCCACGATTTTTCCCTCAAGGTCAACCCCAACCATTGCGCGCACAACACTGGAATATCCTCTTTCTCCGTGTATGTAAACAAATCCAGCAAGGCTTCCATTCCTGTAAACCTCCCATAGTTTTCCGGGCTCTATTTCTTTGAACTCAACCTCTCCCGGAAATACCTCCTTAAGGGATGCCTCTATTTTCTTCTTTGCGTTCTCCTCAATCAGAGGAGCCGTCTTTCCGTAAACAAAACTGAGTAAAAATGCAGAGAGAACGCATACGATGAAAAGCACAAGAACCTGTCTCATTTTTTCACCTCCCCAAACCTTTTCGGGATGGTGAGCCTGTCAAGCAGAGGGGTAACCATGTTCATGAGGAGGATGGAGTAACTCACACCCTCAGGATATCCACCCCATATCCTTATAAGAACGGCAATTACTCCGCCACCTATCGCAAATATCCATCTTCCGAGAGGGGTTACCGGAGATGTGACCATATCCGTTGCCATGAAGAGTCCACCGAGCATCACACCACCTGAAAGAATATGGAAAAGTGGGTTAGCCCTGGTTATTCCAAAAAGATAGAATATCCCCGTAAGAACGAAGACAGAGCCAATGTATCCGAGGGATATTCTCCAGTCTATTATTCCTTTTATAAGAAGGAATATAGCCCCAAGCAAAAGAAGGAGAGCGGAGGTCTCACCCAGACATCCACCGGTGTTTCCAATAAACAGAGCCTTGAGCATGGGGCCTGAGTTGAGTTTCGCAACGACTTCCGGAGTTGCGTGATATTTGAGAACACCGAGGGGTGTTGCGGAGGTAACAACATCTATTCCGCTCATCGTGCTTCCTGCGGGTCTTATGGGGGCACTCCAGCGTCCCGTCATTATGCTCGGCCAGGATGCCATGAGGAAGGCTCTTCCAGCAAGTGCAGGATTGAATATGTTGTATCCAAGCCCACCAAAGAGCTGTTTCACAATGAGAATTGCAAAGAAGGAACCCACCACAGGCAGCCACCAGGGGGAGTTCACGGGGATGTTGAACGCAAGCAAAATTCCCGTGACGATAGCGCTTCCGTCAAGGGCAGTTATGGGTCTTCGGGTGATTTTTTGATAGATGTACTCGGTCAAGACTGCGGATATAACAGCAAGAGCAGTTAAAAACAGTGCCCTCAATCCAAAGAAGTAAATGGCCCCGAGAAGGGCGGGCATGAGGGCAAGGACAACAGCGTACATTACGCTTTCAATGGTCTCCTTCGTCCTTATGTGGGGTGAGGATGATACGAGCACTTATACCTCCTTTTTTGTCGCCTATTTTTTACAGGATTCTCCCTCCCATGTCAAGGAATCAACAACCCCCACCACAACCACCCTTACCGGAGCGCGGGGTTTTCCCATGATGAGTTTCGCACTTCCTCCCTCATCAAGGTAAATAACCAGGTCTCCCTTCCCTGCGTCCACTCTATCCACAGCAAGAACAGGCTTTCCTTCTTCTTTCCCATCGGGTCCCACAGGCTGGAGCCAGAGGAGTTTTTCTCCTTCAAGTTCTTTGTTTTTATGGGTTGATGTTATGGAACCAAGAACCCTTGCAAGTTTCATTCAAAGTCCTCAACCAGTCCGACTATGGTTGCATCCGATGGGGTGAGTTCGTGTTTAAGAGCGAGTGTTGCATCCCTTGCCTCAACGAAGTAAACGATATCTCCAGGACCTGCATCTATTGTGTCAACCGCAATGAGTTTTTCTCCTGTGGGTTTCAGGCCTTTTCCCAGGACCTCAAGGATTAAGAGTCTGTATCCTGTGAGAGATTGGACCTTTCTGGTTGCGTGAACCGACCCTATCACCTTTCCTATTCTCATTTTTCCAGGTCTATCCGGTCCACCACTCCCACAATTATCGCATCCACGGGTTTTTCTTTCGTTTTCTCCGTCTGCCTTGCGGAGCTTCCTCTTACAACAAGCACCATATCTCCCACTCCTGCATCAACCAGGTCCACGCATATATGATGGTCCCGGAGAGGGGTACCGTCAACCTCATAATGCTGAACGATAAGGAACTTGAACCCCTTTAATCTTTCCTCCTTCCTTGTCGCCCATACACTTCCCACAACCTTTCCTATGAACATGGATGGATTATAAACAAAATTTGTGAGATTTACAAGGGATTTATTTTTTCTCTATTTCAGGGAGTAATCTGGAAAGTATGTAATCTTTTATTCTTCTGGCAATCTCTACAGCCTCTATCGCTTCTTTTTGTCCAGGAATCTCAAATTCAGGATATCTGGCCTCTACCGCAAAAGGAGTGAGTTTTGCTGCGTCTTCTTTGAGTTTTAATATTTCTTTATCCTGGGAAGAGATTAAATAAATCAATCTTTCCAGCATGTGGGTTTTGGGATACTCTATTTCAAGCCAGTCCATATAGGCTTTAAGGTATTTCTCCATTCAATTTTTTTCTCTTTCATAAATTACCTTCCCTTTTTTTATGATGGAGGTGATGAAGGCCTGAGGCACGTCTTTCCATTCTTCCACTTCTTTTTCAGTATATACAAGTATATCAAAAGAAAGGTCAATATCACACAGGGCGAGATTGATGGGTACGGCTCTTCTGTATCTGGGGAGTTTACTTTCTTTTACTATAATAAGAAGATCGAGGTCGCTATGGGTGGATGGGCGACCGTATGCATGAGAGCCAAAAAGAATAATTTTCTCTGGCTTTATTACTTTCAGAATTCTTTCCACGATGGTTTGAAGAAATTTTTCCTCAATCATATCTCATCTCCTTCTTAAAATAGTTTAACAATTTTTCATGGAAATTCAACCGGTTCCATCTATTCAATCTCTATCTCCTTTCCACAGTGAGGGCATATTATCTTTCTCCTTTTCCTGATTTCTTGGGAAAAACCAGATGCGAGAATTCCAGCAGGGAGTGCAAACATACCTATACCCAGGATTGCAATTATTCCTGCAAGGATTTTCCCAAGAGGCGTTACAGGATAAACATCTCCATATCCAACCGTGGTTAAGGTCACGATTCCCCACCACATTGCTTCAAATACATTGGAAAACGCCTCAGGTTGTGCTTCGTGTTCTGCGAAGAACATAAGGGTGGATACAATGACAAGAAGGATGAGAAGAACAAAGAATGTAACACTGAGTTCCTCTTTTGTGTTTTTCAATACATTTCCAAGTATTTTCAGTGCCTCAAAATATCTTTCTATCTTGAACAGTCGGAAAATCCTGAAAAGGCGAAGAATTCTGATAAATCTTAAATCAAAAGGAATTACCATAGGGAGATAAAATGGAAGAATAGCAAATAAATCCACAAGAGCCATGGGAGTAAATATAAACTTTATCCTCCCGGTAAGAGGGTGCCGGTATTTTTCCTCTACGGTACAACTCCAGACCCTGAAAATGTATTCCACTGTAAAAATAGAAATGGAAAGGATTTCAAAACCACGAAAAAGACTGGACCATCGCACATAAAGAGATTTCACTGTTTCCAGCATCACAGCAATGACATTCAGAGAGATGAGTATGATAATGAAGTAATCAAAGATTTTACTCGGAATATCCCCCGGAGAGGCGGCTTCCAGAATTTCATAAGTCCGTTTTTTTATCCTTCCTTTATCTTTCATTTTTCCCCCTTTCTATCTCCTCCTCCACCTTCCTTCTTGCCTTTTTTACAGCCTCCTCTACTGAAACTCCACGAACAAGGAATGAAAGCATATAAGAAGAGAACCTGCATCCTGAGCCATGCAGGCTTGCGGGAATCTTTTTCCCTTCAATTTTTATCATTCTTTCCCCATCGTAAACCAGGTCATAATCCCCGCTTCCGGTGAGAACCACCGCTCCTTTTGTTTTTTCTTTTAATTTTTTAACCACCTCTTCAGGTTTTTTTAATCCTGTGAGTAATTCTCCTTCTTTCCGGTTGGGTGTTATTACATGAGAAATGGAGAAAAGCATGAAAAATGCGTCAATATTCCCCTCAAAGAGACTTTCTCCTCCTGAGGCATGGATAACCGGGTCAAAGATAATCATTCCCTCAAAGTTTTTGAGAATCTCATATAAGACCTTCACAATCTCCTCACTTCCCACCATTCCTATCTTTACTCCAGGAGGTTTTTTATCAAGCATTAAGGAAAGAGCATGTTTTACGTATTCTGGAGACAAAGGAACAAATCCATAAACCTTTTTTCCATCCTGCACGGTCCATGCGGTGGGAACGGCAAGGGGAATAAATCCTTCACGAAAGAATGTAAGAGAATCCCTTATTATTCCGGCCCCTCCTGTTGGGTCAAACCCTGCAACAGTTAAAAGATACTTACTCATGGTAAAACCTGTAAATTTTGGCTGCAAGTTTTTCTCCAATTCCTTTAACCCGCATGAGCTCTTCCTTTGATGCCTTTCTTATCCTCTCCTCAGAACCAAAAAACCGGAGCAACATCAGTTTTTTCTTTTTCCCTATTCCCGGAATGAGGTCAAGGGAGGAGGTTATCCTTTCTCTCAGTTTTCTGTGATAGGTGATTGCAAACCTGTGTGCCTCGTTCCTTATCCGCTGGAGGAGTTTCAACGCAGGGGATGTCTGGGGTATGGATATTATTCTTCCATCAGGCAGGTATAGCTGCTCAAGACGCTTTGCAAGACCAAAGGCGGGAATCTCCATATCCTTTATCACGGAAAGGGCAGCCGAGAGCTGCGTTCTTCCTCCGTCAACCAGTATCATATCCGGTTTCTCTTTTCTCTCCTCAATTATCCTTCTTATCCTCCTTTTCACTATCTCCCTTATCATCGCCGGGTCGTTTATCCCCTCAACCTCTTTTATCTTAAATCTTCTGTATTCACTCTTTTTTGGTTTCCCATCAACGAAGACAACGCAACTTCCAACAGCATACTTCCCGTGGAGATTTGACACATCAAACCCCTCAATCCTGCGGGGAGGAGAGGGAAGATTCAAAATGCGCTGGAGTTCAAGAACACTCATTGGAATCCTTCTTCTTACCTTTATTCCCTCCTCATCAAGGATTCTTTCTGCATTTTCACATGCCATCTCCATGAGTTTCCGGTAAATTCCTCTTTCAGGAACTCTTATCTCCACCTTTTTGTCCTGCTTCTGAGAAAGGTAATTTTCAAGCAAAGATTTGTTCTCGGGCATGGAGGGAATCAGGATAAGAGGAGGAATAAAAAATATGTTGCGGTAATAGGAAATGAGAAATCTCTCAATAAAGTCCTTTTCCTCTCCCTTTCCTTTGAGTATGAAGTCCTCCTTACCCGTGAGTTTACCCCTTCTTATCTGGAAAACAACCGCGCATGCGGTGTCCTGGTAAAGGGAAAAACCAAGGATGTCAATGTCCTTTTTTTCCGGGAGAACGACCTTCTGTGACTGGGTGATTTTTCTGAGTGCAAGCAACTGGTCCCTCAGCCTTGCAGCCTCTTCAAATTCTTCCTTTTCTGCTGCCTCCCACATTCTTTTTTCTATTTCCTCCTCAACCTGGTCTATCTTTCCTGAGAGAAATTCAATTACACCCTTCACAAGCTCCTGATATTTCTCCTTACTTATTGCCCCTATACAGGGCCCTGCACACCTTTTTATGTAATAGTCCATGCATGCCCTTTGCGGAAGTCTCTTTCCCTTGCAGCTTCTCAGGGGAAATATCTTTCTTATACTTCTCAATACCTTTCTTACAGCCTTTACATGGGTATATGGACCGAAGTATATGCTTCCATCTTCCTTTACATTTCTCGTGTAAAAAACCCTTGGAAATTCCTCGTTTACCGTCACCTTAATATAGGGGTACTTTTTGTCATCCCTGAGTTTGACATTATACCTGGGTTTTTCCTTCTTTATGAGAATATCCTCAAGCAGCAGTGCCTCAACCTCATTTTCGGTTATTATAAAATCAATCTTTTCCGCCTCCCTTACGAATCTTGCAGACTTTCCGTATTTATCATGGAGGTGGGAAAGGACCCTTTTTCTGAGGTTCTGCGCCTTCCCTATGTAAAGGGTCCCTTTTTTTCCCCGAAAGATATAAACCCCGGGTCTCTCCGGCAGTTTTTCTGCTTCTTTTTCATGAATCATACTGGAATTTTAAAAATAAATAAAACTAAAATCAACCCTTGACAATCGGGGTCTAAATCTTTTATACTCTCCAAAAAAGGAGGGAATATATGAGAAGGCTTGCATGCATCTTAGGGTTTTTGCTCGTTGTCGGAGGATGTAAGATAGAAAAGGTGGAACCTCCGACAGAAGACCCGGTAATTGTGTCCCTCAGGGTGTCAAGTTACCTTGTCTCTCCTGGTGGTTATACCGAAATTCTTGCGTGGGCATCGGATCCTGACCTTCAGGATGATACCCTTTACTATGAATGGAGTGTTGAGCCTCAGGACGGGAGATTTACAGATACAACCGATACCAACGAGACCAGCACTGCAAATCCTATAAGATGGTGGCCAGAGACTCCAGGGGAATATACGATCACACTGAAAGTGAAAGATGGAAGGGGTGGGGAGGCAGATACTTCTTTTAAGGTATCTGTCGCACATTATGCTCTTGTTCGGATAATCGGAGAAGAAGATCTTACTATGCCTTACGGGCTGAGTGTGGAGGAAGATGAAATATGGGTGGCGGACCCATCACAGAAGATGGTATTTGTCTTTGACCTGGAGGGCAACAAGAAAGGGGCCTATCCTGTGGTTATAAGAGAAATAGATAATGGAGAGACCACATATACCGAAATGGAGCCCTACGATATAGAGGTTGGGGACTCTCTTCTTTATGTGGTTTCTCTTACTGCAGAGGGATGTCGCTATGGAAAACTGGATGAAGAAAATGAAAGAATAGTGCTTACCGGAAAATATGCGACAAGTGAGAAAAATCTTTATGTGATGTTGAGGGAAGGAAATCATAATTACCTGCTTGTGGGAGTAAACGATGGAAATGTCAGGTTGCGCATCGTTGATAGAACTCTTCTCACCGTGAGCGAGATTAAGATAGAAGAGTCAGTGGCTGGTGGAATTACCAATGATGGAGAGAGGGTTTATGAGGCATTTTACCTGGATACCCTGATTGCGGGAGTAAGATGGTGGGATATAGACGATCCCTACAATACCTATTCCACCTTTTATGACTCCCTTCACAATCCGCGGTCTGTGGGCTACTGGAATGACACACTCTTTGTGGGGGATGCTCCAGAAGGTCAAAGAAGGATTGTGGTTCTCAATGCCTCTGACGGAAGTTATATTGAAAAATTTGGTACACTTGGAAACGGTCCTGATCAGTTAAATATGCCCACGGATATAGAGGTGAGAAACGGGTTAATCTATGTTGTGGACATGGGTAATCATGCAATAAAGGTATTTGAGAAGCAGTAAAAAAGGAGGAATATCATGAGAAAGGAGATACTTCTTTTCCTTTTACCACTCTTCCTGTTTGCCGGAACAACGGGTAAGATAACAGGAAGGGTGGTGGATGCCCAGACAGGAGAGCCCCTGCCATTCGTTCAGGTAATCCTTGAAGGAACGGGACTTGGAGCAGTTACCGATGTCGAGGGATACTATGTGATATTGAACGTTCCTCCTGGAACCTATGTTGTTGTGGCAAAGATGATAGGATATCATGAGCAGAAATACAAGGATGTAGAGGTATTTGTGGACCAGACGACTGTCGTAAACTTCAGGCTCACGCAGGAAGTGATAAAATTGAAGGAAGAGGTTATAGTTTATGGTAAAAAGATAGTGGAAAAGGATGTTACTGAGACCAAGCATGTTATAAGAGGAAAAGATATAGAAAGGATGCCGGTAAGAAATGTTCAGGAGGCACTGCTCACTCACACAAGTTTTACCAGAGACGCAAGGTTTGGCGAAATCCATGTGAGAGGTGGCAGAGGTGGAGAGGTGCTCTACATGATAGATGGAATGGAGGTGGTTGATCCTCTCGTGGGTGGTGGACTGGGAATGGAGATATCGAACGTTGCTGTTCAGGAAATGGACATTCTCACCGGGGGTTTCAATGCAGAGTATGGGGAGGCACAGTCCGCGGTTATTAACATCGTGACAAAAGAGGGGAGTGAGAAGAAGATGGAGGGGAACCTCAGGTATCTTTCAGACGCATGGGGTAAGGAAGGAGGATTGACTCCCTACAGTTTCAACGAGGATATGTGCGATTTCTCAATGGGAGGTCCGCTTCCAAGGATTCTTCCTGGAAAGGCGATCACCTACTTCGCCAGTGTCGCGCTCCATGCCACAGACACATATGTGAGATATGAAAGCTATCCCTATAATCTCTATCGCTGGGGTCCGTTTACAATAAGGAAGAGGCAGGAGAACATATTCACATATAATACAAAACTCACCTGGAAAATCACACCATCGATGAAACTGGGGCTGCTCTTTAATGGTTCAAGAAGATTTGGAGTCCCTTATGATCACGAGTTCAGACTTATACCCTGGAATGCCTATCATAGATGGAATGTATCCAATCAGATAGGAGTCACATGGGTCCATACCCTCTCTGCAAAGACCTTTTACACCCTGAAACTTGGATATTTTGACAGAAAGTATACAGTAAAACCCGGTGGAAAAGATCCGGATGAGATAAACCACTATACCGGAGGGGAGGAGGGAACGAGTGATAATCCACTGGATGTGGTTATAGGATGGCCTGGAATTGATGGGCAGGATGAACCGTTCATTGACTTCCCAGAATACGATGGGGAATGGGAGTGGGGAGAGGACTTTGTGGACTTTGATGGTGATGGAGAATATGACCCTGGCGAGCCTTTTGCGGATGAACCATCCGGAAATTACCATTACGATGTAGGGGAGCCTTTTAATGATTATGATAGAGATGGAATATGGGATGGAACCGAGCCTTATTATGATTACGGAATAGATGGTATCCCCAATACTGGAGATGAGGGTGAAAATAACAGCCAGTACGATGAAGGAGAGCCCTTCGTAGATTACAATGGAAATGGTATAAGGGATGCTCTTGAGCCCGATGGCTTTTTTGATTATGGATTTGACCAGTGGGCATACTGGCATACCCACAGGGTTCAGTATGGAGTGTTCAAGTTTGATATTACCTCACAGGTAACAAAGATTCACCTGGTAAAGACCGGACTTGATTTTAAGTACTATGCAGTGAATCATAAGGAGATACAGTATGGATGGTGGAGAGACCCTTACCGGGATACAATGTGGATAGATGTGGAGATAGACCCCGCCACCGGAGAGACAGTATCTGTAGATACTTCATACCTTCCCGGACCGTGGAAGACCCGTGGAATTTTCAGGGACTTCTATACCCGCCATCCCTGGCAGGGTGCATGGTATATACAGGATAAGATTGAGACAGAGGGAATGGTTGTGAATGTGGGATTGAGGCTTGACTTCTTCAATCCTGGAAATGAGGTTGCAAACCTCAGGGAATCACAGCCTGTGCTTGGAATTCCTTTCTGGAAGAGCAAAACCGAGTACAGATTGAGTCCCAGGCTTGGTGTTTCCTATCCTGTGACTGAGTATGACAAGTTCTACTTTAACTACGGGCACTTCAGCGAAACCCCTGAGTTCCAGTATTTCTACGAGGATACGACCCAGTTCGGTGGTGCTTTAAGACTTTATGGTAATCCCAACCTCCATGCAGAAAAGACCATAGCATATGAGTTCGGTGTCCACCATGCATTCAACGATGTTCTTTCACTCAAGATAGCAGGGTTCTTCAAGGATATAAGGGGGCTTATAGATACGGAGAAGAGGGGTGTTCCTCCTATAACCTATCAGATGAGGGTTAATAAAGACTACGGAAGTGTGAGAGGAATAGAGGCTGTATTCTCCAAGGCATACAGCAACTACTACTCCTTCCTGCTTTCCTACACCCTCTCCTGGGCGATGGGTAACTCCTCCAGTGACAGGCAGGGATACGACTACGACTACAGGGGGATTCCCTTGCCTCTCAGGGAGTATCCTCTTGACTGGGATGAGCGCCACAGGATAACCTTCTCCTTCGATGTGAATGTCCCACCAGGAGAGCATCCGGTCGCATTTGGATGGAAACTCTGGGATTACTGGGGCTTCAATGTGCTCATGGAATATGGAAGCGGTCTACCTTTCACCCCCACAGATTCTCTTGCTGGCGAAATTATAAAGGAAGGAAAAGAGGTTACTCCGAACTGCATGAGGATGCCTTATAGAATGACCTGGGATGTCAGCCTTAACAAGGGATTCAAACTTGGAAGAATGGGAATAAACTTTGTTGTCCAGATAAAGAACATCTTTAATAAAAAGAACTGGCTGAGGGTGTATTCTGATACCGGGACACCCTGGAAGAAGAACGATCCCGATCGCATCAAGAGCGATCCAACCTACATAGGTCCTGGAAGACAGATACTCTTTGGTATGACCATAAACTGGTAAAGGAGGAGGTATGAGGAAGGTACTCCTTTCGGTATTCATTGCCTTTGTTCTCCTTGCAAGGACTGCTACACCCAATTCCCCTGAAGGGGCAAAGGGAAAACCCAGCACCCAGTTAAAATCCCATACCCAGGGGAATATGAAACTCGTTATATCCAACTGGGGATTCTTCGGGAACGCTGGAGAATATAGCCAGTTCATGTGGTCCTGCGAGTTCCCAGCAGGTTCAAATCAGGACTATCTCTTTCAGGGAGCTCTGTGGATAGGGGCAGAGGTTGTGAGGTATGATACCATATATGATGATGAAGGAAATGTGATCAGGGTGGATTCCTTTATAGATACTCTGGTGAGCGTGGGTGCAGATGGATGGACATGGGATAATGAGATGTTCCCTGGAGAGAACGATACGATAATAGAGCGTTCCATCCTGCTCTCTTCTCCTCACTACTCTCCGGACGCTGTCTCCGAACAGGATTTCATAGCTCATTATACTGACACGGTTGGGGTTCCGTATGCTCCCGGGCACCATACTCCCATGGGAATAGAGGTTTATCAGGAAAGCTATCAGTGGAGCTACTCTTATTCTCAGGACTTCATCATCATAAACTTCAAGATAGTGAACATGAACGATGATAAAACCCTGAGAAATGTTTATGTTGGGCTCTACATAGACGGGGACTGTCATCCTGTTACATCAGATCCCTGGGCCGGATGGTTTGGTGCACAGGATGATATAACCGGATTCCGAACATGGAAGAACTATCCTATTTCAGACGATCTTTCTGATAGCAGTGCTATTCTCTGGAAAGACCCTTACGATCCTGGGGCAAGATTCTACTACCGTCACTATAATAAGGAAACAGGACAGTGGGAGACCATAGAGGTTACTGGACAGCCCAAATATCAGGACCCGTCAGAGTTCATAGCAGTTGCATGGATTGCTGATGCTGATGGATACAATGATAAATACAGTGGGGGACCTTCTGAAAACCCATCTGTTACAGGAACAAGGGTTCTTTATCCACCCCCAGAGAAGATATCCTACAACTGGTGGCTTTCTGACCCTGACCCTGCACTTGACTGGGGTCCAACCGATCCAGATAATCCCTTTGATCCGGAACACACACCCTCGGATCCCTATGTTGAAAGTCCTGGAGGAAATAAGGAGAAGTACATAATGCTTTCGAACGGATTCTTTGACCCTGATCAGATTGGATACAGGGGTGTAAATGCAGATCCACGTTTCAACTGGCCTCAAAATGTAGACTCAATAAACGATACAAGATATCTTCTTTCCTTTGGACCTTATAATCTTGAACCCCACGATACTGTGTCTCTAATAGTGGCGTACATCGGAGGGGAGAACTTCCACTCTGTCATAGAACCTGGAAATGCAGACTGGAGATACTGGGATTTTTCAGACCTTGCCTTTAATGCATCCTGGGCATACAGGGTATATGATAACCCAGGAGAAGATACGGACAAGGATGGATATGCGGGTGACTATGTGAAGATATACTATTCCAATGGAGATGTAGAAAGCACATTTGTGACTGGAGATGGAGTGCCTGATTTTAAGGGACCACCACCTCCTCCTGCTCCGGAAATGGAGGTTGTTCAGAAAGCGGGTAAGATAGTGTTGAGATGGAAGGACAATGCCGAAACATTTACAGATCCATTCCTCCTTCGTGAGACTCAGGATTCTCTGAAAGCAAGGGACTTTGAAGGATACAGAATATATATGAGCGAAACCGGAGAAATTGGAAGTTATACTCTTCTTTACGAATTCGACAAGGTTGACTACGATACTGTCTGGTTCAAGAGCGACAGCACCCTTGCTGAAGAGGATACATTTGTGGTATTTCCCATAGGGAATAATCTTGGTCTTCCGGAAAAGGATGAGGACGGCTGGTACGAACTGGAAATTGGACCATTCCTTGACTACTATCCTCACTACTTCTCCATCACTGCGTATGACAAAGGTTATTACTCCTATACAGTAACTCCTTTCTATAATGCATCCGGCAGGCTTGATAGCGTGAAGATCGTAAAGAAATACAGTGTTGATCCTCTTGAATCCAGCGTGCTTCTCAATCGCACTCTGGCAGCAAGTGAGCCAAGCCTTGAGGAAATTGAAGAACACGACCTGAAGGTTATGGTTATACCCAATCCCTATATTATAAGTGAGGACTATGCAGCTATAAGGTGGGAGGACTGGGCAAGGGAAGGGTGGAATGAGCACAAGAGGAGGATAATATTCACCAATCTGCCTGAAAGATGCAGGATAAGGATATACTCCCTTGCTGGAGACCTTGTGTTTGAAATAAAACATGAGCCTCCTGAAGACCCCGAGCCCGGTAAGATTTATCAGAACTATGAAGAATGGAGGCTTATATCACGGGACGGACTCGGTATTGTCTCTGGAGTCTATCTCTTCAGTGTTGAGGAACTTGACGAGAATGGAAACGTTATAGGAAGGCAGCTCGGAAAATTCGTGATTATAAAATAAAGGAGGAGAGATGAGAAAGGTTATATTACTTCTTATACCCCTTGCGCTTTTTGCTCAGTCAAAGGTTGGAACTGCAGGAATGCTCTTCCTTGAACTCTCTCCCAGTGCAAGGGCGTCCGGAATGGCACAGGCGTTTGTTGCAATAGCAGATGATGCCTCTGCTCTGTATTTCAATCCTGCGGGTATAGCATGGCAGCACCATCGACAGTTCCTGGGGAATGTGCTTTCCTATCATCCGGAGATTGATATCTATATTCATCATGTTGCCTGTGTTTTTCCGGTCTCCGAACTTATAGGTGCCTTTGGGGTTTCATTTACATTCTTTGATGCCGGGTGGATGGAGATTACCGTTCCAGGAGTAAGGAATGAGGGTGGAACGGATACACTTTACAGTCACTGGACGGGTGACTACTTCACTGCAAGGGCTGGAGCACTCCAGGTAACCTATGCCAAGAAACTCACCGAAAAGTTCTCAGTCGGGATATCCCTCAAGGGAATTTACTCCTCTCTTTACGAATACACGACCTGGGGAGTAGCGGGTGATATAGGAACCTTCTATGATACCGGGATAAGGTCCTTAAAAATAGGAATGATGATATCGAACTTTGGACCTGATATGTGTTATATAACCGAAACCTTCCCACTCCCCATGCTCTTCAAGGTCGGAATTTCCTACGTTCCCTATGAAACCAAAACCCAGCGTCTCATAGTGGATATAGAGGGAGAGCATCCCAACCACAACTATGAAAGACTCGCAATTGGGGCTGAATGGAGTTTTAACAAAACCTTCTTCCTCAGGGGTGGATTCAGGCTTGCACAGAAACCTTCTCTATTCGCAGAGAGATACTCTTTTGGTCTGGGTGTGAGAGGGGGACCGGTAGGGGTTGATGTGTCTTACACAGACTGGTCCTCCCTGGGCATGCTTTTGAGAGGACAGATAACCCTGAACTTTTAAAAAGGAGGTAGGGTATGAGGAAATGGATGCTTTTGTTGATTCCTGCCATGGTCCTGATGGGGGCAAGGGGTCTCCAGAAGAGGAAGGCACCCATACTCCCACCTGTTGGAGCAGAAAGGGTTCCGTATTTTAAGGGCACTCCTCCTGATGTTAAGGCGCCGGTTTTAAATGTAAAGTATGCCTTTCCCGTGGATACTGCGGGGTCCACAACCTATGACTGGCAGACAAACGGCAATGGTAAGCAGTACATTGCGGTGGATTATCAGGGTGGAGTTCACATGTGCTGGATATGGTCCAATCTGGAAGACCCGTGGACTGATAGGACTGTGCAGTATAATTGTATAGACGCGACAGGGGTATGGCCCCTGGGGGAAGGAATGGATGGTGGGGTCTCTACCAGCGGGACGAGAAGAACAGGTTATGGAACGGTTGACTACATGAGTGACAATCGTGGAGTGGTTTCATTCCATGGCGATAATGGAACGTACTTTGCTTCCTCCGTGGCCATTGATTTTGCTCCTTACATGGGATGGTTCACCATATATGATGCGCCTGACCCTGCGACTGTCTCAGGATCTCCTGGTGATATAATCTGGCCAAGGCTCGCGGTCAACGCCACCGACAATGTTATTCTCTTCTCCCGTTCTTATGATAAATCCAATCTCTATTACACTCTTTTTGATGAAGGCACAGGAACCTTTACTGACTGGGTGCTGGTTGATACTCTTGTTCACTGGCATCAGGTCTTTGGTTCCAAGGAGAGTTCGAAGTTTTTGCTTGTATGGTCAAAGGATGTTGAGAGCGACCCTGAGCTGGATTCAGCCTATTTCTGGCTTTCC
>JAPDKE010000051.1 GCA_029258725.1 bacterium
GGAGAAGAAGATATATGCTTTCTTCCAGGTTCAATCCAGGAATATACCGCATCCCCCTTCCCCTTTCCCGCATGCCCCAGGGGATATACTTCCTCCTGTTTGAATACAAAGAGCATAAAGAGAAAAGAAAAATAATGATGATAAGATAAATCACTCTCGATGAAATCGGAATATTGACAAATTCTTTTCCCTGTTCTATACTCCCCAAAAAACGGAAAGGAGGAGGTAAAATGTACAGGAGGCATCTACCTTCCGAAAATCTCAAGCCTTACAATGTTAAATATATTGAAAATCCTTCCCAGAAGGAGATAAGGGAAATAGCACTCAAGCACACCCCTGCCACATTTGTTACAGCATATGGAAACATAAACAAGATAACCAGAAACAAGGCAAGAATGGCAAAATACACCTATATTATAGCCCCGGAAAGCGAAAAGAGCAAGTACTCCCACAATGTTATAGACCCTGAAAAGGCACAGAAATTACTGGACATGCAAAAAGAGTTTATTGAGAAAGAAGGAGAGATAATTGAAATACACGGCTACCTTGGGGTTGAATATGGATACGCTGTTCCATGCCAGGCACTGTATACAAAAGAGGCAGCAAATGTTGCGGGAATGCAGCAGATACTGCTCTTTCCAAGAGAGATGGTTGAACCACCCGAAGAACTCAAAAAGCCGTTCAAACCTCTGTTCAGGATAGTTTTCACTCCAGGACTTATAGCAGAGGACATGCCGGGAAAGCAGGCGATGGTGGTTGACCTGGATAACTGGACGACCCATGTTATAAGGGCGGATTACTTTGGGGAAAGCAAGAAAGGACTTTTGAGAATGCTCAACGAGTATGTTTACCAGAAGGGAGGACTTGTATTCCATGCAGGTGCAAAGATTGTGGAGATAGAAGGAAAGAGGGTTCTGCTTGCGGTCCTCGGGCTTTCCGGGACTGGCAAAACCACCACAACTTTCTCCAAACAGGGTGAGATAACCCAGCCTCTCCAGGATGACATGATAGTTATATGGCCCAATGGGAAGGTTACCGTTACCGAAAATGGATGCTTTGCAAAGACATTTGGACTTAAAAAGGAAAGTGAGCCGGTAATTTACAATGGAACCATACACCCCGATGCCTGGGTTGAAAATGTTTACATGAACGAGGATGGAACGTTTGACTTCTCAAAAACACTGCTCACTCCAGAGGAGGTCAGGAAGTGGAGGGATGTTCTGATAGAAACAGGAGCAGACCCGGAGAATGTTGATGCATACATTTCAGGAAGGGTAAAGGCAGAGGATGTTGTGAATGAATATCTGGTTCCACAGGATGGATGGGACTTTGTTGTGTGGACGCAGAATGGAAGGTCCATAATTCCTCTCTCAATCATAGAGAATGCAGGGGACCCCAGGGATGTTCCTCCACTCAAGTTTATGGGAATACTCAACAGGGATGAGGGAAGGGATGCAATAACCCCGGGAATTGTTAGATTCACCTCCCCTGAACAGGCCGCAGGGTATTTTATGCTTGGAGAGACATCAAAGACATCTGCTGCCGGGAAGGAAAGAGGAAAGACGCGTTCTCCCTTTACCCAGCCCTTCTTCCCGCGCGAGCACAGGCTTCAGGCAGAGAGATTTGCAGAGCTCCTGAAGATACTTCCTGAACTCACCGTCTGGATGATGAACACTGGATATGTTGGTGGAGACGAGCTTGACGAAAAGAAGGGGGCAGCCATCAAGGTGAAGATACCGCATTCCTCTGCAATGCTTGAGGCGATGTTGAAGGGAGAGGTAAAGTGGAAGCGTGACCCTGACTTTGGATACGAGATACCGGACCCCGATGCACCTGAGAATGCATCCCTGCTTGAGAAGGTTCCTGCAGAGATTCTTGAACCGAGGAGGTTCTATGAAAAACAGGGGAGGATGAACGAATACACGGAGATAGTGAGGAAACTGAAGGAAGAGAGGAGGAAATTCCTGGAAAGCCATCGCGTGCCTCCTGAGATAATAAAGGCGGTTGTGGGTTAAAAAAGGAGGTGGAAAATGCTCTTTTTGCTTCTCTCCTTCTCGGAGATGGAGCTTTTCTCCGAGGAGGAACTGGTTATTTCCCCATTTTTGTTTCCCCAGGAGGTGAAAGAGGCCCCTGCAAATATCACGATTTTCACAAAGGAAGATATAGAGGAACTTGGTATTCAGACGCTTGCAGAACTTCTGATGCTGGTTGATGGTGTATATGTTACCCCTTCAGAAAGGCACCTTCACAGGGTATGGGTGAGGGGAGTTAAGGGATATTATAACGACCGAATCCTTCTTCTCATAGATGGAATCCCGCAGAGGGAGCCCATTTATGGTCATGCTCCTGTGGATGAAAATCTCCCACTGGATTTGATAGAGAGGGTTGAGGTAATGAAGGGCCCCCTTTCTTCACTTTATGGCTCCAATGCATTTGCTGCGGTTGTGAATGTAATAACAAAAAAACCGGAAAAAGAAACGAGAATATCTGCATCTCTTGGAAGTTTTAATACTGTTGAGGGATGGATAAGGTCAAGCGGTGATAAATTTCTTGCAGAGGGAAGAATTTACAATACCGAGGGCGATGGTCCCGAGTTCTCAAAGGACAACGAGAGAAATTCCCTCAGAATGGACCCCGTTCATGCGGAGAACTTTATCGGAAAGTTTAAATACAGAGAGATCACCCTTTTCTGGGGTTACGAGAAATTCAGGCACAGGTACACCACCCTCTGGGATGTTCCCTATGAGGACTGGGCAGTGGACTGGTTTTTTTACAATACCCTTCGTTTCTCCCTTCTGATAAAGAAAAAGCGGAACTGGATTGAAGGTGGGGTCAGACTCTATTATGAAAATTACGATAATGGTGGATATTATGAAATTTCCAGGGATACCATTACCTATGGTGTTTTCCCTATAAAAAAATCATCCCTGTGCGGGATGAACGGATATATGAAAATGGAAGGTGAGAGGTGGGGAATTATAGGTGGTGGAGTGCTTGAAAGACTTCATGTGAGGGATGTCAGGGATCTCTATGTCAATCTTGAAAATCCAGAGGATACAGTTTCCCCTTTCTCTGATACATCTTCTATCTACGATTACTGGATGGACCCAAGGACCATATACACATGGGGAGTTTTCACCGAGGGAAGGCTCAGACTCGGGATTCTCTCTCTCATGGGAGGGTTGAGGGCGGATAAATATGGGGAGGAGAAGATAAATATGGTGCCAAGAGCCATTCTCAAGATAGGGAAAAGGAGGAAATTCTCATTAAAGGTGATGTATGGTGAGGCGTACCGAAATCCCAGCATGAGAGAGCTTTACATAAAATCTACCGGGATATGGCCTCAGGGAAATGAGGAACTGAAAGATGAAAAGATCACGACCCGGGAGGTCTTACTGTATCTTTATCCCTGGAAGAATACCCTTTTCAAAATCAGTTTGTTTGGTAATACTGTGAGAAATCTTATAAGGGTGGAGAACAGAATGTATGTTAATTCAGCAGAGGAAGACACAATTATAGGTGCTGAGTTTGCCCTGAAAAATATAGGGGAAAAACACCGGCTTTCTCTCAATCTTTCCCATCTTCTAAAAGAGGATTCCTTCTATCCTCGCACGATGTTGAAGTGCGTGCTGAACTACCGTCCTACCTACACCCTTTCCATTTCACCGGTATTCATGTGGGTATCCTCCAGGGGGGATGAGCCTCCGTTCTGGGATGTTTCCTTTTCGGTGTGCAAGATAAGAGGACCTTTTACCATTAATTTCAAAATCCAGAATCTTTTCAACAGACATGCGTACGATCCAAATTACCGCGATCCGGATGAGCGTCCCATAGACAGGGGCGAAAGAAAATTTCTGCTCAGGGTGAGCTATGCTCTTTAGTTTTTTTCTGGTTCCCGTGACGGTATCGAGCCCCATACCTCCATATCTTGAAGTTTATGGAGGAATAAAAGAGGTTTTGAAAGATGCAGAACTCTCGGATGATGGAATAATTGCTGTTGGAAGCAACGCCCTTTTGAAACTTTCTGCCAGGAAGGAACCCCTTTTTTATTCCCTTGTTCTCTATCCTGAAAGATTTGTGGGAGAGAGAAAGATATACGGGGTGAGTTTTGAACCATCTCCGGATGCGGTTTCCAGAGAATTAAAAAAGACCCTGGGAGTGAAAAAGATACTCATTCTTCAAACGGGTAATTCTAAAAGATACGGGAATGAGCTTCTTTCAAGCATGAAGAAAAACGGATTTCCAGTGGATACCCTGAACTTTAAACCTTCTTTTCTTGCGGCTGCACTCGAAAAAAAGGATTTTGAGGTTCTCTTTGTCCTTCCCGACCCCGAAGTAATAACGACCCTTCACCTTCAATGGCTTTCGCTTTACTGTCTTAAAAGAGGAAAAATACTTGTGGGGATATCAAAGCGAATAATAAAAGCAGGAGGATTCATGGAAATAACTCCCCATTACAGGGAAGTTGGAAGGTTGACGGGAGAGATTTATCACAGATGGAAAAACGGGGAGAGGATAAAAAGGATTTACAGACCGGAAAAGGTGGAGGTGAGAATAAACAGGAAACTCGGGAAACTTCTTGGACTCAATCATGTTCCGTAAAAGGCTATTTATAACTTTTACCTTCACCTTTGGCATTTTCCTTTTCATCTTTTCCCTTATTTTCCTGAGGGAAGAGATAAGGCTCGTGCATACAAGGATGAAGGAGAAGGGAGAGAAGATACTGGAAGGGTTGCTGCACCCTGCAAGGTTTTTTCTTCTCACAGGGGATTCCTCGGTGGTGGAGGTGGGGAAAGAATACATGGAGGACCCCGATGTTCTTTCAATAGCAATATTTGATAGCCACAGGAAGCCCGTTCTCCTTCTCGGGAATATAATCCCCGTGAAAAAGGATGATTTTCTTTCCCTGAGGCTTATGGCAAGGAGGGAAAGAGGATATCTCTTTATGATGCCCATTACTCTTCCAGTGGGTGGGTTGTTTGAAGAAAAACACGAAAGGATTTCAGGCTATCTTGGAGTATTCATAAGCGACGCTCCTTTCCGGAAGGCGATTGTTACCTTTGCAGGAGAAGTCGTATTTTTCCTTCTTTTCTTTGCAGGACTTGGATTTGTTATTTCCCATTATCTCTCAAGGAGGCTCACGGAAAATATAGACGCACTTTTAAAAGGTGTGGAGGAGATAGAGAAGGGAAGGTTTGAGAAAAAAATAGAAATCCGGGGAGAGCCTGAACTTGAAAGACTTGCACAGAGTATAAACCAGATGGCGGAAAGTTTGAAAAAGAGGATAGATGAAATAGAGAGACTTAACGCAGAACTTCGTGAAAAAAGTGAAAAACTGGATGAGGCATACAGGAAGGTTGTTATTTCAGAAAGGGCAAAGAGTGAGTTCTTTGAGAGTGTATCCCATGAGTTCAGGACACCCCTTCAGGTAATAGGGGGATATACCGAACTTCTTTTGAAGGAAAAACTCTCAAAAAAAGCAAGGGAAAAACTGGAAAGGATAAGAAAAAGCGTGGAGAGGCTTTCAGAGCTTATAGAAAGTGTGCTTTCTCTCAAAACCCGTTCTCCAGAGGACTATAAAGAAGTTGACCTCAAGGAGATTGTAAAAAAAGTGGTTCTCTCCATGGATGAGAAACTCGGAAAAAGGAAAATAAATGTGGAGGTGGAGGTTGGAGAAACCCCCTCCATCAGAGCGGTTCCGGAAGAACTTGAGCGCGCGTTTGAGGCAATACTGATGAATGCCATATCCTCGGGGGCTGAGACAATTAAAATATACGGTGGCAGGAAGAACAGAGAAGTTGAAATAAACATTGAAAACGGTGGTGGAAAGGAATCTCTCGGGCTTTCCATAGCACGGATGATTGTGGAGGCTCATGGTGGGAGATTTGAGATTGAGGGAGATAAAATAAAAATAGGATTTGAGGTATGAAGGTTGTGTTTCTTGGCACCGGAGGGGCAAGATTTGTTGTGATGAGGCAGATAAGGGCATCTGGAGGGCTGTGGATTGAAGAAAAAGAGACCAGACTCCTGCTTGACCCAGGACCAGGAAGCCTCATAAGGATTCTGAAAAGCAAACAGAAACTCAATCCCTCAAAGCTCTCCGGAATAATTCTCTCACACCGTCATCTTGACCACTGTTCGGATGTGAATATTATGATTGAGGCGATGACGGATGGAGGATTCAGAAAAAGAGGGGTTCTCTTTGCACCAGGGGATGCCCTTGAGGATGACCCTGTTGTTTTCAGGTACGTGAGGGAATATCTGGAAAAGGTTGAGGTGCTTGAGGAGGGAAAAAGGTATAAAATAAAGGATGTTGAATTTGAAACCCCTGTAAAACACATTCACGGGGTTGAAACCTATGGATTTAACTTTTATGTAAATGGGGGATGCAGGCTTTCCATCATAACCGATACCGCCTACTTTGATGAACTTCCCTCCTTTTATCCCGCTCCTGTTCTCATAGTTCATGTTGTTAGAAAGGAACCGTCTCCCGAGATTCTTCACCTTTCCATTCCCGACGTGGAGAAGATAATAGAAAGGACAAAGGCAGATAGGATAATTCTCACCCATTTCGGTATGACGCTCTTAAAAGAGAAACCCTGGAAGGTTGCAGAGGAATTGAGTAAGAGGTACGGAAAGGAGGTTACAGCAGCCTATGATGGGATGGTTCTCTCGTGTTAAGAATTCCATAAGATGGAAAATATCCATATTTATCACGGTTTTCTTTCTCTTTCTTTTCCTTTTATCGGGAACCGTTGTGTATGTTTTCTTCACAAGGAATCTTGAAAAGGTCTTTTATGAAACAAACCTTTCCTTTTCCAGAATCTCGGGAGAGGAGATAGGGAGAATATTTGAGGAATATTTTTCAGGAGGATTTCCCTATTTTGAGGAAAGGGTGAATCTTTTGAAGAAAATGAATCCACACCTGGAAAAAATCCAGATATTTTCAACCAATGGATACATCCTTTATGATTCTCATCTTGGAAAGATAAAGAAAGAATATAAAGAAGAAGAGGTTATGGAGAGAATAAAAAAGGTGAGTGTAACCCGGGTAAAAAAGGGGAATTACTTTGAGGTTGTGGTGCCCATCATGGGAATATGGGGAAGGCATCTCTATTCTGTAAGGTTTATCTACTCCTTTGAAAAAATAAAAAGGATAAAAAGAAAACTGGGATGGGGAATATTTTTGGGAATACTTCTTGCAGGACTTACCATATTTTATGTTTCTTACTTTGCCTCAAAAATGATTACAGGACCTGTAGAAAGGCTCTCTTCCTCCCTTATGAAAAAAGAGGTAAAAATAAATCCCGAAGAATATGGGGAGGATGAGATAGGAAAATTTGCGCGTTTCCTTTCTTTAACCCTTGAAAACCTTAAAAATGCCCTCAGGGAACTTGAAGAGGCAAATAGAGCCAAGGATAGAATTCTTGAGAATGTTTCCCACGAACTGAAAACCCCCCTCACTGCTGCCAAGGGGTATGTTGAGTATATATTAACAGGAAAGATGGGGAAGGTGGACAGAAAAATAGAGGAGGCGCTTAAAGTGGTAAAAAGGAATCTGGACAGACTTGAGGGAAGGGTGCACGAACTTCTGAGGGCAAGGGAAGAGGAATATAAAAAGGAATACGAAAAGAGAAACTTTTCTCTCAAGCTCCTTGTCAGGGAGGTTGTGGAGGAAATGAAAAAAAGAGCAGAAGAAAAGGGGCTTTATTTGAGATACCTTATCCTTGATGAACTTCCACCGGTTTACGGAGACAGGGAAAAAATAAGAGAAGTTTTTGAGAATTTACTTGACAACGCAATAAAATTTACCGATAATGGTGGTGTGGAGATAAAGGTGGAAAGGGAGGGGAATATGGCAAGGATATCTGTGAAGGATACGGGAATAGGGATGGATGAGGAGGAGGCAAAGCGGGTTTTTGATAAGTTTACCCAGGCGTCGCCTGAGATATCGAGGAGGTTTGGCGGGGTGGGGCTGGGGCTTTCTATCGTTAAGTCCATAATAGAGGCGCATGGAGGAAGAATATGGGTGGAGAGCCGGAAAAATGAAGGAAGCACTTTCTATTTTACCATTCCACTCTATGCTGGAGGGGAAGATGAGGAAGAAGATTATGGTCGTGGATGATGAGGAGGATATCCTTACCCTCATAAGGGAAATCCTGGAGGGGGAGGGATACGGAGTTATATGTGTTAACAATGGAGAGGAGGCGGTTATCAAGGCGGTTGAGCTCCAGCCGGACCTCATTTTGCTTGATATAATGATGCCTGGAATGGACGGATGGGAGGTGGTGAAGTTGCTGAAGGAGCATGAATCCACAAAGGACATTCCTGTTGCCTTTCTTACATGCAAGGGCGAACTCAGGGATAAGATAATGGCTTTACAGGAAGGCGCGTGCCATTACATAACAAAACCCTTCACACCCCAGAGGCTTGTTGAAGAGGTGAAAATGATATTTGAAAGAACGGGAGGTGAAGGTGATAAATAATGAGTTTGAAAAGATAAAACTTGCATGGATTAAGTACCGGAGTTTACTTCATGACTCTCTTTCAGGGCTTCCAACCCTCCCCCTTGTCCTTGAGGATTTAAGAAAACATCTTTCCCATGATAAGAGGCTTGCTCTCATACTCATTGGACTTTCTGAAAGGATAGAATCCATTTACGGATGGCAGACCTACGAGGAGATATTCTCCGAACTGGTGGAAAGGAGTTTGAGCTTCAGGGGAAAACTTGTTCCCGAGGACACAATATTTACCATTACGGAACCGAAATCCACAGACCTTCTCCTGTTCATTCCCGTCTCAGAGGAATATGATTCAAAGAAAGTTCTTGAGGAATATGCAATTCCCATTAAAGAAGAGCTGGAAAGGTGGTCAAAGGAGGTGGAGTCACTCAGGGTGCTTGAGCCTGTGTTCAGGATAGGATATGCAGTTATGATATACGACCCCATGATGAGGTTTGAGAGAATAATATACGGGGGAATAAAGAGGGCATCGGAGGAGGCATGGAGAGAAGAGGAGACAATGAGAGGAAAGAAGGAAAAGGAGATGGAATGGATAATAAAAAACAACCTTCTCCAGACCCTCTTCCAGCCCATTGTGGATCTTGAAAACTATGAAATTCACGGATACGAGGCACTCAACCGTGCAAAGGGTTCCCATATATTCCCGGATGCAGATTCTCTTTTCTCCTTTGCAGTAAGGACTGAGCTTTTGCTGGAACTTGAGAGGCTGTGCAGGCTCAATGCATTGCTTCACTTCAAAAAACCGGACGATACAAAACTCTTTATAAACATATCCGCAAAGGCAGTTTATGACCCCGAACTAACAGGGGATGTTTTCGTGAGGAAACTTGAGGAAAAGGGACTCTCCCCCGGGGATGTTGTTTTTGAGATAACAGAGAGGCTTGCAATAGTTGATTTTCCTTCCTTTGAATATGCAGTGAAAAGACTCAGGGACAGGGGATTCATGATAGCAATAGATGATATGGGTGCAGGGTACTCCTCACTCCATACCGTTGCGGAGATAAAACCGGATTATCTCAAGTATGACATGGCGCTTGTGAGAAACATAGACAAGCATCTTATAAAGAAGGCAATCCTGGAAACCCTTGTTCCATTTGCAAGGAAGATAAACGCCAAGATAATTGCAGAGGGAGTTGAAACTGTAGATGAATACAAAACCATAAAGGAATCCGGGGTTGACCTTGCCCAGGGATTCCTCTTCTCTGCACCAAAGGATCCTCCTCCCACGACCGAAATAAGAAAAATATGGGAAGGATAGCAAAACTTCCCCCTGAGGTTATAAGGAGAATAGCAGCGGGGGAGGTTATAGAGAGACCTGCTTCCTGTGTAAAGGAACTCATTGAGAATGCCATTGATTCCGGTGCGACAAGAATAGACGTTGATATTGAGGATGGAGGAAAGAAACTCATAAGGGTGTCTGACAATGGGTGTGGTATTTTAAAGGAGGACCTCCCCCTTGCGGTGGAGAGGCATTCAACGAGCAAGATAAAAAGTGAGGAGGATATACAGCGCGTTTTAACACTTGGATTTCGTGGAGAGGCGCTTCCGAGTATGGGGGAGGTTTCGTATCTTGAAATTTTATCAAGGAGTGAGGAAGAGGATACCGGAGGGTATATAAAGGTTATAGGTGGGGAGGTGGTTGAGTTCAGGGAGGCACCAAGACAGAGGGGAACAACGGTTGTTGTAAGGGAGCTTTTTTTCAACTATCCTGCAAGAAGGAAGTTTCTGCATTCTTCAAGGGTGGAGGAAAGGTACATACGCTCAGAGATACTCCCAAAACTCATTGCCTATCCAGGGATAACATTCTCAATAAGGTATGGGAAAAAGATAGAAAGATATTATTCCGGGGGTATAGAGGAAAGAATGATTCAGGTATTTGGAAGAGAGTTTTTTACACAGTGTGCAGGATTTTTTGAAGAGGAGGACGATGTGAGGGTGTGGGGATTTGTCTGTTTCAATCCTGAGGGACCACTGAAAAAGGGATTTATATTTGTCAACCGCAGAAATGTATGGCACCACGGTATTCATTCCCTTTTCTCTTTTCCCGGATACATTGTCTTCATTGAAATTCCTCCAGAATATGTGGATGTGAATGTGCACCCATCCAAACGGGAGGTGAGATTTGTAAAGGAGGAGAAGATTCTGGAGCTTGTTGAAAGGGGATTGAGGAGGCTTTCTGCAAGAACCGGAGAGGGGGAAAGGAAAGAAATGCCTGAGATTTTCACCGAAGACCTTGAGAAACTCTGGCAGTTGCACGGGACATACATTCTTGCAGAGACAAAGAAGGGATTGCTCATAATTGACCAGCATGTTGCCCATGAGAGAATACTGTATGAAAAACTCAAAAAGGGGAAGGTTCCATCCCAGAGGTTGCTCGTTCCCATTGTTCTTGAACTTTCTCCTCATGAGAATGAGATATTTAAAGAGATGCTTCCCCATCTTGAAAGGACAGGATTTGTCGTGAAGGAACTAAGTGGAGGAACATGGGTTGTTGAGGCAATCCCTGCAGTTATTCCCTCCCTTTCACCAGAGGCAATGAGGGAGATGATAGATGATGCCATAAGGGAGGGGAAGACAAGGATAAAGATGTTTGATGAGGCACTCAAGATAATAGCATGCAGGGGTGCAATAAAGGCAGGAGAAAAACTCTCCAGAGAAGAAATGAAAACCCTTATTGAGGAATTGTTCTCAACCTCCCATCCCTACACCTGTCCTCATGGAAGACCAATAATAGTGGAGATGGAAATCAGGGAGATAGATAAGAAGTTTGGAAGATGAAGATACTGTTCATAGTTGGACCCACTGCATCGGGAAAAACGGAACTCGGGATTAAGATATGCAGGAGAATAAAAGGAGAAATAATATCTGCGGATTCAAGACAGATTTATAAATACATGGACATAGGGACCGCAAAGCCACTGAATCCAGAAGTTCCGCATCACTTAATAGACATAAAGGACCCGAAGGAGAGATACTCTGCATACGAGTTTTATCTGGATGCAAAAAGGTGTATTGAGGATATCCTGAAAAGGGGAAAGAGACCTGTGGTGGTTGGTGGGACAGGACTTTATATAAGGGCATTAACCGAGGGACTTTTCCCCCAGCCACGCATTTCACCGGAGGTGAAGGAAAGATTGCTGGAAGAGCTGAAAGAAAAGGGAATAGAGGCGCTTTATCACGAACTTGAAAAGGTGGACCCGGAGGCTGCTTCAAAAATTCATCCGAGGGACAGGCAGAGGATAGTAAGGGCACTTGAGGTTTACAGGGGGACAGGGATTCCAATCTCGCAGTTCTGGAAGAAGAAGATAGATACCGGTATAGAACCTGTTTACATCGGGATAGGATGGGAAAGGAAGGAACTTTACCGGAGAATAGAGGAGAGGGTTAAAAGGATGGTTGAAAGTGGATGGGTTGATGAGGTAAGAAATTTGCTTTCAATGGGATATTCTCCTTCTGACCCCGGATTTTCCTCTGTGGGATACCGGGAGGTTGTGGGGTTTATTGAGGGAAGGTATTCAGAGGAGATTATGATAAAGCTCATTGTAAAGAAAACAAAGGAATATGCAAGAAGACAGATAATGTGGTTCAGAAAACTCCCTGTCCACTGGCTTTCCCCTTGATATGGAAGGGAGGAAATCGAGAACTTGACAACCTGATTTTTCTCTGTATCATTTTAAAGAAGGCGGCGTAGCCAAGTGGATAGGCAGCGGTCTGCAAAACCGCTATACGCCGGTTCGAATCCGGCCGCCGCCTTTAAAATTTATGGAGATGGAAGATATTTTCTACATGAAAAAAGTCCTTGCCCTGGCAAAAAAAGGATGGGGGAGGGTATCTCCCAATCCGATGGTTGGCGCCTTACTTGTAAAAAACGGAAAAATTATTGGAACCGGATACCACAAAGGTCCGGGGAAGCCCCATGCAGAAAGAGAGGCAATAGAAAACGCAAGGGAAAGCGTTAAGGGTGCAACCCTTTATGTAAATCTTGAACCCTGCTGCCATTATGGAAGAACCCCTCCATGCACGGAGATAATCATAAAATCAGGAATAAAAAGGGTGGTCGCATCCATAAAGGACCCGAATCCTTTAGTAAATGGAAGGGGGTTTGAAATCCTTGAATCCCACGGGATAGAGGTTGTGAAAGGAGTTCTTGAGGAGGAGGCAGGGTATCTCAATGAAATATATTTGAAGTACATCCAGACACGGCGACCCTTCGTTATTCTGAAGGCAGCCTTAACCCTTGATGGAAGGCTGGGAAATCCGGAACTCGGGATTAAAAAAATAACGGGTGAAGAATCCCTTAAATGGGTCCATTACCTGAGAAAAGGGGTTGATGGGATTCTCGTTGGGAAGGGAACCGTTCTTTCGGACGACCCCAGGCTCACAACAAGACTTGTAAAAGGAAAGAATCCCGTAAGGTTTGTTCTTGATACCCACCTCTCCATCCCCCGTTCAAAAAGAATATTTAAGGAGCCCGGGAAAACAATAGTCGTGAGCACAGAGGAAGGAGAAGGAGTGTGGAAGGTGGGAAGGGATAAAAAGGGAAGGGTTAATCTTCATGAATTCCTTGAACTTGCAGGAAAAAACGGAATCACGAGTTTGCTTGTTGAGGGAGGAAGTGAGGTCTTCACATCCTTTCTCGAGGAAAATCTGGTTGACAAACTATACCTTTTTTATGCACCATTTACATCAGGAGGTGTTCCCTTCCTGAGGGAGGGAGTGCTAAGGCACTTCAGGATAAGGAAGATAAGAAAAATGGGAGAGGATATAATGCTGGAGGCATATCCATGTTCACGGGAATAATAAGGCATAAGGGAAAGGTAAAAAGAATAAAAAGGACGGGAAATGCACTTGAACTGGTCCTGGAGGTTCCCTTTGAGACTGAACCCGGAAACTCGGTTGCCGTAAATGGCGTATGTCTCACGGTGAAGAGAAAAAACAAAAAAGAGGTTTACTTTGATGTGGTTGAGGAGACTTTTGAAAAAACAAACCTCAAATTTTTAAAACCAGGTGACGAGGTAAATCTTGAAGAATCCATGAGACTTGGTGACAGAATAGAGGGACACCTGGTCCAGGGGCATGTGGACGGGCTTGGAAGGATTGAAAGGATAAGAAAGATAGGGAAGGAGACAACCTTCACCATATCCTTCCCTCCCGAACTCAAAAAATACCTGGTAAAAAAGGGGTCGGTTGCAGTGGATGGAATAAGTCTTACCGTAAAGGAGATAAAGGGAAACACCTTTGACGTTGCCATAATCCCCCATACTCTCAGGGAGACAAACCTTGATAAAAGAAAGGTTGGTGATTATGTTAATATAGAAACCGACATGATAGCAAGATACCTTGAAGGACTCATGGGAGGTAAAAATGGGTGAGTTTGCAAAAATAGAGGATGCCATAGAGGATATAAAAAATGGAAAGATGGTAATTGTTGTTGATGATGAGGATAGGGAGAATGAGGGGGACTTCATAATGGCTGCGGAGCACGTGACCCCCGAGGCAATAAACTTCATGGCAAAACATGGAAGAGGACTCATATGCGTTGCAATGACACCTGAAAGGCTTGAGGAATTGAGACTCCCCCTCATGGCAGACCAGGGACTCCATGGAACTGCATTCACGGTTTCTGTTGATTACATTCACGGGACAACCACCGGAATAAGTGCCTACGACAGGGCAAAGACAATAAAGGCACTCATAGACCCGAAAAGCAAACCCGAGGATTTCGCAAGACCGGGACACATCTTCCCTCTCAGGGCAAGAAAGGGAGGGGTTTTGAGAAGGGCAGGACATACAGAGGCAGCCGTGGACCTTGCCCGCCTTGCAGGTCTTTATCCTGCAGGGGTTCTCTGTGAGATAATGGATGAGGATGGAACAATGGCACGCGTTCCCAGACTCATGGAGATAGCAAAGCAGTTCGGGATGAAGATAATAACAATAAAGGACCTGATAGAGTACAGGAGAAGAAGAGAAAAACTTGTGAAAAGAGAGGTGGAGGTTGACCTTCCGACAGAATTCGGGCACTTCAGGTTAATTGCATACTCAAACGAGATAGACGACCACGTACACCTTGCACTCGTTAAGGGAGATGTTGCGGGGAAGGAAAATGTTCTTGTAAGGGTGCATTCTGAATGCATAACCGGGGACCTTTTCCGGTCAAAAAGGTGTGACTGTGGTGCTCAGATGGTGAAGGCTCTTGAGATGATAGAGAAAGAAGGGCTTGGGGTTTTCCTTTACATGAGGCAGGAGGGAAGGGGAATAGGGCTCCTGAACAAACTAAAGGCATACAAACTTCAGGATAAGGGATATGACACGGTTGAGGCGAACATAAAACTCGGATTCAAACCAGACCTGAGGGATTACGGTATAGGGGCACAGATACTGGTTGACCTGGGACTCTCAACCATAAGGCTTTTGACGAACAATCCGAGAAAGGTTGTTGGACTTGAGGGATATGGACTCAAAATTGTGGAGAGGGTTCCCATAGAGATACCGCCGAATGAACTCAATCGGAATTATCTCAGGGCAAAGAAGGAAAAACTGGGGCACATTTTAAGGAGTGTTTAAAGATTGAGGGAAAATCCAAAAGAAAGGGTCTCCTTTAACTGAAGTTCATCCACCTCCTCTTTATCGTATTTTGCCTCTATATTCAGATTTATCTCCAGATACTTCCATGGCTTTAAGGAAAGAATGGTGAGAAAATTTAAATCCGGAGACTTTCTTTCCTCACTTTCTTCAGATGAAAACAGAACCTTAAAAACCCTTATTTCACTCCTTATCGTCAGCATTCTGGATATCTCTTTCACAAAACCTCCAAAGATTTCCAATCCACCATCAAGGGGAACATCATTCTCTTTCCTGTCAAGGGTCTGCCTGAGTGTGAATCCAAGCCTGAGGTTTAAGGATTTTGAGAAAAATCCCCTTCCAAGCCCGCAGGACTGGAAGAACTCCACAGGATTGAAGATAAGGCTATCCGTGGTAAAAGAAGTTAATGTCCTTAAAGAAAGATAAGGGTCCACTGCCCATCCCATTCCAAGTTTTCCAACAAGTTCACCTTCAAGTTTATCTGCCGTGACTCCCGGCTCCTCTCCCTCCATATATATCTTTCCGTACTCCATCCTCACCCTCTCCCCCACCTCAAAAACCCCGCGTGATGAACTCCCATCAAGATTGAGATAAACTCCCCATGAAAGGAAGTTCTTCTCCTCTCCCTGCCACGAGGAACTGTAGTATGCCTGGTCCAGCTTCAAACCTGTTGATATAGAAAGCACCGACAGAACCCACAGCATTTACTCCCCTCTCAGTATCTCAAGATAAAACTTCTCAAATTCTTCCCCCATCCTTCTCCATGAGTACCTTTCGGCCTTTTTTCTCGCATTTTTTCCGAGTTTCCTTGCAAGGTTTTTATTTTCATAAAGCATCTCTATCTTCTTTTTTATCTCTCCAGGTGTAATCTCTAAAAGATGGAGTGCCTCCTTCCCATCCTCAAGAACTTCAGTTACTCCTGCATTTCTTGATACCACCACCGGCACACCGCATGCTGCTGCCTCAAGGGCAACGAGACCAAATGGCTCATAAAAAGATGGAAGTATGAGAATATCACATGCATGATAAACCTCTTTTATGTTCCTCACAAAACCCGCATGGATAATCCTTCCCTCCCTTCCCTTTTTTTCTCCTCCTGCAACAAGCAGGATCACATTTTCCTTCATTTCATTTATTGCCTCCAGCACCTCTTTTATTCCCTTCCTTTTTCTCTTTATCTCTCCCACAAAGGCAACGACAAATTCATTCTCTATCCCGTATTTCTCCCTTGCCTTTCTTTTCTCCTGGAGTGTAGGTGGTGTAAAATCTTCGGTATCTATTCCATTGTAAATAACCTTTATCCTTTCCTTTTTTATTCTGTGATATTCAACAAGAGCCCGTTTAACATTCTGTGAGACCGCAACCATCCACTCTGCTTTCTTGCGGAAGACATATCTTTCAAGTGCTGCATCTATAAAGGTTACTCCCTTATAGTAAATATCTTTTAAAGAATAAATTTTCTCATACCTGGAATAATCCCGGTGACAGAAGTGAACATGATTCACCTCATGAGGTAAAAAACTTATTGCCCCATTGATGTGAAATATATCAAGATTGAACTTCCTTCTTTCCCTGTCCCCAAGTATTCCAAGGAGAATACCCCTCAAAACCGCAGGTCTGCGCAAAGGTATCCTCAGGGGATGATAGAAAACATTTGGATAATCCAGCAAATCCCGGGCACAGGTTATTGAAAATATATGAACCTCATGCCCCTTTTCTGCCATATATTTTGCAATCCAGTAGTTTATCCTGTCCTGCCCTCCCTTTAACTCAACATAGTGATTTACAATCCCGAGTTTCATAAGAAAAATATAACATTTCTTGATTACTCAGTCAATATTTATAAAATTTAATCATGTTCCAGCGACCGGGAAGATACACAGGAGGGGAAATAAACTCTGTGGTAAAGGACCCACGGGGAAAGGTAAGAATAGGTCTTGTCTTTCCCGAGGTTTACGAGATAGGGATGTCAAACCTGGGACAGAGGATTCTTTATCATGTTTTCAACTCCCTTCCCTGGGTTTACTGTGAGCGCGCATATCTTCCATGGGTGGATAGGATTGAATATCTGAAACGTTCAAAAGAACCATTAACATCACTTGAAACAGGAACCCCCCTTCGGGAATTTGACATGCTCGGATTCACCCTTGAATACGAACTGAACGCAACAAACGTTCTTGAGATTTTATCCCTTTCAGGAATACCTGTGAGGGCAGAAGAAAGGGGGGATAAAGACCCAATTATCATAGCAGGAGGAACCCTCACCTGCAATCCCCTTCCATTTCTTCCATTTTTTGATGCCTTTGTCATTGGAGACGGTGAGGATGTTGCCGTGGAAATTGCAGAGGCTCTGAGGGAGACAAAAAGGGAAAAAAGAATAAAAAAACTTGAGGCACTCTCCTCCATCTCCGGGGTTTATGTCCCGCTATTTCCACGGCAGGTTAAAAGGAGAATTGCAGACCTCAATCGCTCTCCTTTTCCCACTGCACAGGTTGTTCCCTGGATTGAGATAACCCATGATAGATTCATAGTCGAGGTTGCAAGGGGATGCACAAGGGGATGCAGGTTCTGTCAGGCAGGGATAATTTACAGACCCACAAGGGAAAGAAGTAAGGAAGAGATAAAGGAAATCGTAATGGAGGGAATAAGAAAAACGGGATGGGAAGAAGTCGGGCTTTTGTCCCTTTCCCTCTCGGACCATACCCAGTTTTACGAAATCATTGAGGAACTTTACTGGAAGTGGGAAGGGCCTCCTCTCAATCTTTCTCTTCCTTCTTTAAGAGGGGATGCATTCACCCGTGAACTTGCACTCCTTTTGAAGAAAGGGAAGAGGTTCACACTTACCATTGCCCCTGAGGCAGGCACTGAGAGATTGAGAAAAATAATAAACAAGGATGTAAAGGATGAAGATATTATCAACTCGTGCAGGATTGCGAGGGAGAACGGATGGACGCATGTGAAATTGTACTTTATGATAGGGCTTCCCGGAGAGAGATGGGAGGATATTGAGGAAATAGTGAGACTTGTAAATGAGGTAAAAAAGGTCATGCCCAGGGTGCATGTCAGAATCTCCCCATTTGTCCCCCGTCCTTTTACTCCCTTTCAGTGGGAAAGGCAGGAAGGAATTGAGGAACTTGAGGAAAAAGAGAGATTTTTGAAAAGCAGAATAAGAAAAGTGGAACTCAGACAGAGGGATCCTGTGGTATCCTGGATTGAAGGGATTATATGCAGGGGGGATGAGGAGGTTTCACAGGCAATAGAGGAAGTATGGAGGGAAGGAAGGATTCTTCAGGCATGGGGGGAGTTTTTTTCTCCTGAGTGCTGGAAAAAGGTGTTTAAAAAGATAAACCCTGAGGTATATCTAAAAGAAAAAAATCCTGAACAGGAACTTCCTTGGGAGTTCATAGATGCGGGAATAGAAAGAAGATTTCTGGTGGAAGAATATCAAAGGGCAAAAAGTGGGATACCAACGCCTGATTGCAGGGTAGGAGGATGCACGGGATGTGGTGCATGCAGGGGTGAGATAGCGTTTGACTCATTAAGGGAAAAAAAGAGGGTAAAGATTGAGGTAATGGATGAGATAAAAGAACCTCCTCTCTTCAGGGTAAGGGTGCGTGCTGTAAAAAAAGAAAATTTAAGGTATCTCTCCCATCTTGACTGGATGAGAATGGTAATAAGGGCATTAAGAAGGAGCGAGATTCCCCTTGCATATACAAAGGGATTCACACCTCAGGCGCGCCTTTCATTTGGACCTGCTTTAAGGCTTGGTGAGGAGAGTGAGGCAGAATATTTTGACCTGTGGGTCTATACACCTCCAGAGAAAGAATGGATTGAGAAAATAAACCGGGAGATGCCTGAAGGAGGAGCAATTCTTGAAATGAAGGAGGTTCCATTAAACGTCCCCTCCATTGCATCGTGGGTGAATTTTGCGGTTTACAGGATTGAGGATGTGGAAGTTCCTCAAGAAAGAGTAAAGGAAGTAATGGAAAAGGAGAAAATCGTGGTAGAAAGGAAGGGAAAGGAGATTGACATAAGAGAATCAGTGGAGTATATTGAAAGGGTGAAAAATGGTATTGAAGTGGGAATAAACCTCATTCCCGGAAAAACTATAAGGATGGACGAACTCATGGAACTTCTGGGAGTGGCGGGAAGGGTGGTGAGGAAGGAGATTTACAGGAAGGAAGAGAAACTCTTAACTCCCATGGAGATATGAAGCGGGACATAGTTCTTTCGGTAAGGGAAAGGGAAGTGAGAGTTGCCGTCCTTGAGGACGACATCCTGGTGGAGTTTTACATTGAAAGGGAGGACATGAGGAGCGGGGTGGGGGATATTTACAAAGGAAAGATTACCGCGGTGAGACCAGAATTGAGGGCAGCTTTTGTTGACATAGGGCAGGAAAAGGCAGCATTTTTACCACTTTCTGACCTGGGGGAGGAAGTATGGGAGAACGGACATAGAAGAAAGGTGAGGGCTGGAGATGAGGTTCTGGTCCAGATTGTAAAGGAACCCTATTCCACAAAGGGTGCAAGGCTTACAAC
>JAPDKE010000015.1 GCA_029258725.1 bacterium
GAAATAAGATAGGAGGCATACTGATAAAATTCTTTTTCATTTTCTGCCTTCCATATATCCTCCATCAACTTTCTTCCAGCATCCACAAGTGTAAGTGCTAAAATAAAGAACATCTTTCACCCCTTTTTCCTATAATACCCCATTTATTTTAAAAATTCAATCCCCCTGGACGTTGTTGCTATAAACAAATATCATATGTTTTGCATTGACTGGCTTGAGGATAAATGGTATTCGGGCATCTATGCTTTTGGGTATGAGTTACCGGCATGTTTTGGGGAGAGGATGCAGAGGATGCCAGAGAGGGGTATGCCGGGAGAAATGATACTTCTGGGCATGATTTGGAACAGCAATTAAAATGGCTCCTCGGGCAGGATTCGAACCTGCGACCTGCCGGTTAACAGCCGGCCGCTCTACCACTGAGCTACCGAGGAACCCTGTTTTAATATAGCAGTTAAACCTGTGCTTGTCAAGTGGGCTTTCTCACAATACCGGGGATTTCGTCTATGTTTTCAAATTCATCGGCTGCCCTTATTATCTCAATTGCGGTGGGTCCCCTTCCAGGACCTATGAGCCTCACCCTCTTCCCCTTCTTTGAAAGAAAATCAATGAGGGGAAGGAAATCACTGTCACCCGTAACCAGGACCACCTCGTCAATCGTGTCACACATGGAAAGAATCTCAAGGGCAATCTCAAGGTCCATGTTTGCCTTTACCGAGCCATCGGGTCTTTCCTTTGCAGGTTTTGCAATGACCCTGTACCCCATGAGGGATATAGCGTCAAGCAATTTCTGACGCTTCTCATCATCCTTCCGGAAGGGTATAAATGCGACAAATTTTGTAACTTCTGCATCCTTCCGGCCGTAATCCTTGATAAGATACTGCTTCAACTGGTCATACCTTACCTCTGCTGCCTGCTTCTCAAAAACTTCCTGAATGTTCTGCACGTCAACAAACACCCCAACCTTCTTTCCCATCGCTTAACCTCCTTTCTTTTTACCTTATTACTGCAATCCTCCTTAAAAATTTACCAAATCCTGTTTCAACAACCCCAAGATAAATCCCTGAAGATACATAGTTCCCGTTCCCATCCCTTCCATCCCATTCAATAACGTATGTTCCCGGAGCACCACTCCTTCCAACATTCTCCTCGTAAATCCTCTTCCCGGAAGGAGTGTATACGAAGAATCTCACAAAGGTGTCCCGGGTGAGCCTTATGGGAATTTTCACTATTCTGCCACCTCCCGGACGGAAGGGATTGGGATAGGGAAGACCTATGCGGTCAACCGTGAAGGTGTCAAAGGGTATTTCCTCCCCGGTCAGGGGGTCAAGGAAGGAAGTATCAAGTTCTATGGGTTCCCAGAGACAGGCGGCATAGGCATCTGGAACACCCCATCCAAGAGTGTCATCCGGAGAACCAGCATTTGACGCGGTTGCCTTGAGTATGGATATCACCTTTCCAGGGTCTCCCCTCCATGATGGATGTGCCTGAAGGAGAAGAGCCGCAACGCCTGCAACAAGAGCAGTTGCAGCAGAGGTCCCCGAGGCAATAATATACCTCAGGACATTCCCACCATACATCTCATCAACAACCTCTGTGTATCCAGGATTCACAACCACCGCATACCAGGGACCCACAAGGTCCGGTTTTATCCTCCCATCCACAGTTGGTCCAATCGCAGAACCATAACATGTGGACTGATCCCACGCCCATTCAATCTCAAAATTCCCAAGAGAGTCAGCATAGTAATAAACTCCTCCCACCGCCACCACACTATCCCCATCAGCAGGAGCAACTATGCATGTATCAGGTCTATCACTTCCTTCAACATTTCCCATTGCATTGAAAACGAGTATTCCATAGGAGTTCACCGCCATATCTGCATACCTGGTTATAAGAGCAGTGTTACCATCAAGGTCCGCATATGTATAACCTCTTACGGTGTCATCCTCAAACATCCTGTATCCAAGAGAACTTGATATGATGTCAACTCCAAGACTCTCCGCCCACTCAACAGCCCTGCACCAGTTATCCTCCTCCGCAGATATTTCCACCCTTTCTCCCTCAAGATTGCATACAATTTCAGTCTTTGCGAGGACATAGGTTGCACCAAAAGCAACCCCCACAAAACTTCTTTCCTGAAAACCTGCAAGCAGAGAAAGTATTGCGGTTCCATGCCCCGGCTGGAAGGACCACGGGTCTCCGTAGATATAGTCCGGGTCCTCTCTCCAGTCCTGGGTGGGGTCATAGTCTGTGAAATCATCGTTGTTGATAAAATCATGTTCCGCAAGAACCTTCACATGGTCAAGGGCAGGATGGACTCCCATGTAACTGGAATCAGGGTCGTACTCGTGGATTCTGAATCCGGTGTCAAAAACCCCTATTATTACACCCTCTCCATATATTCCCATGTTATGGAGTTTATGCACATTTAAAAGTTTTATCTGATTCTCCGCATCCCCGTAGTCAAATTCTCTTTTTACAGGAGGTGCAACCCTTCTTTTGAATTTCCTCACCCCTCTCACTTCCTTCACAAATGGAAGATTTCCTATCTCCCTGATTTTTTCTCTTTCAATCCATCCACTCACCGCATTCACCCACTTAAGCCTGTGATGAACCTTAAATCCCATCCTTTCAAGTGTTTTCACATATTCCTCACAGATGGGGAGGTCTCTTTCGTCAATAATGGGTTTTCCTTTTCTTATCCTTTTCCTTCGCTCAATAGCCCTGGGGGAGAGGGTATGCTCAATACGTTCATATATCAAAGAGGGGTTTTTTATCTCCCCCTTATCCCTGAAAAAAACAATAACCTTTTCCTGAAATGCCAGCATAAAAAGAAATCCCATCATTTTCTGCCTCCTTTTTTCGGGAGAAAATATAACAAAATATTTCACATTGTGCAAGTGTTAAAAATCATAAAAGGGGGAGGAGCCCCCTCCCCCTTATTCATGAAGATGTCTCCTTTTCTCCATTCTCTTCACCGGACCCTCTCTTCTATGCAGGAGCATCCTCAACGCTATCTTCCTCTTTTCCGGTGGAACCGACTTTATCACCTCAAGATGAAAGAGTATGTTCTTTTTCAGCCTCTGTGTCTCCAGGTCTATAAGTTCCGATACCTTCTTTTTAATTTCTCCCTCCTTCCATGTCTTATCCGTGATGAGTTTCTCAAGTTCAAGCCTTGTCTTCTTTATCCTGGAGTCAAGTTCCACCATATCAAGCCGGTGGGAATACCAGAGGTCCTCAAGTTTCTGCCTCAGTTCAACGTCAACATTTAACCGGTCAAGCACAATGTCAAAAGGTATGGCAAGGAGTAAAATCATGTCCACCTCCCTTTTTATCATTTAGACCCCGGAAGAACAAAAGAGTTCCATCAGAAGAGAAGGAGAATGATGAGGGAAAAAATGAGAGAGAGAATGTAGACAGGCAAAAGAATCCTTAAATCAATTTCAAACTTCAGTCTTCTGTACTCAAATAGATTTATCCCTCCTGCGAGTGAACCGCAGGAAAGACCGAAAAGAAGATGGGTGAAATTAACCATCGGGGAGGAGAGGACAAAAGAGAGAAGGGTTGAAGAAAAAAGCCAGGGAAGGATTGAAGATGCTGCAAACTCAAATGGAGTCGGAAGATTGAGAGGAAACCTGGCAAGGATAAATGAGATAACAATGGCAAAAGGTGCCGAAAGTAGAAATTCCCACCGTGTTAACTTCAGGGTTTCCCTGCTCACAAAGGCAAAGATTAAGATTCCTGTCAGGACTATATACCCTGGAAAGTGCAGCCTTCCGGTCATGTAGGGAATGGTGAAGAGGAGGATGAAGCCCGAAAATACTATCTCCTGCCATCTAACCCTCTGCGGGGATGAGAACCTTACTTTTTCATTTCCTCCAAGTATCCATGCAAGAACAAGGTGGATAACCAGGAGAAAGGAGTAGAGATAAATAAGAGGAAGAAAAGGGGAAAGTCCTGGCGGATTTTCAGGATGGAGGTAATGAAGATAGGAGAATACATAAAGATTCCTCATGTTTCCAATGGGAAGCACTATGGAGCCTGAAACAACGGATGAAAAGAGAATGGTTTTCTTTCTTTTCTCAATATCAAGGAAGCGATAATGTGAGAGGAGTTCAAATCCAAGAAAGATAGGGGAGAGGAGAAAGGAAAAAATAACGAGGAGAGTAAGAGATATTCTTTCCCTTTTTCCACACAGTTTTTCCACCAGCCATCCCGGAAGTCCAGACCTTCTCAATCCCCCGGCGTAGACAAGCAGGACAAATAGGGAATAAAGGTAGATTACACCGGGATTCATCCTTCCCCCAGTTTGAACTCACGCAAGGGTGTGTAAATGGGACCTGAGGGGGTTAACCTGGAACTGATAAGAAAGAATGATTTGACAAATATGGATGGATAGTGAAACTTCAGCCCCTGGACATTAACCCTTCCCCTCTTAACCCTTCCTATGGTAATGTGAGGATGAAATCTACTATCTCTCTCAAATCCAAGTTTTTCCATTGCCCTTTCTATTTTTCTGTTGAGTTCATAAACCATTTCCCTTCCCTGCTCAACCCCAACCCATATAACCCTGCTCTCCCTTACGTTTGGAAATCCCCCAACATCCCTTAAAGAAATTATGAAGGGCTCCGTATCCTTTGCCACCGCCCTCAATCTCTTTTCTATTGCCGATACCTTATCCTCCTTCACCTCTCCGAGAAACTTAAGCGTGAGATGGATGTTTTCCATCTCAACCCACTTTATACCACCCTTATTCTTTATAAGTTCCCTCACACCAACAATTTCCTTTTTTGCCTCAAATGGAAGGTCTATTGCAATAAAAAGCCTCATCTTACCTCAAGAATTCCCAGCCTTGATGCAAGTTCCCTTGCAAGAGGAGTTATTATCGTTCCCTTGGTGAGAATTATCGTGTATCCCTTTTTCTCCGCCTCCCTCACATCCTTCTCGGTTATAAGCCTCTTCTGGATGTATCTTTTTTCCGGAACCTTCACCTCGCCCCTGTATTTCAGCAGGATTCCGGTATCCCCGGTTTTAACACCTGCTGCGTTCGCCTCGTCAGTATCAAGATGAAAGTCAAGAGCATAATTCTCACTCACCCTTATGAGAACCTCATCAAATATCACCTTTCTTTCATTTCCACAGATCACCCTCACAATATCCCTGTCCTGGACCTGAAATTCCCTTGCATCCTGGGGAGTCATGTGTATGTGGCGCTTTGCTATTATCACCCCTTCCTCAAGTGTTACTGCACCCTTTGGTCCAACGATGGTTATCCCCGGAGTCCCATCCAGGTCCCCCGAGTCCCTCACGGGGGGGTCAACCCCGAGTTTTATTGCATCCGTTTTTGCAAGCTCCACCTGGGTTCTCTTCCTCAAAGGCCCCAGGATTCTCACCTTTTCAATAACACCCTTTGGTCCAACAAGGGTCACGGTCTCCTCTGCAGCAAACTGCCCCGGCTGGGAAAGGTCTCTGAGCTTTCTGAGTTCATATCCCTTCCCGAAGAGAATCTCAAGGTGTTCCCCTGAAAGATGAACATGCCTTGCTGAAACCCCTATGGGGATAGGGCGGGAGGATGGAATAATCCCCTCAAGTTCCCTCTCAACCAGCCTTTTCACGAGTTCCTGTATGTCTTCCGGTTTCATTTCCTGAACCTTTCTGTAAGAAACTCCCTCACTATCTTCTCTATTTCTTCTTCAGAGAGGGTCCTTTCGGGTGTTCTTATGGGCTCAGAATGCCTGAGATGTGCTATTTCAACAGCACTTCTTCCATCCTGAATCCTTGGGGAAGGTGCCACATCCCTCACAGGATATGCAAGCCTCTTTATCTGTATAAGATGCATCGGTGTTACATTGTCCGATGTGATTCCACCTCCCCAGGTCCCGCATCCAAGGGTCATGGATGGGGGAAGGTTGGTGGAGTATCCTATTGCACCATGCGTTCCACCTGTATTTACAAGAATCCTGAAGGCGGGCTTCTTCAATGCAAATTCCCTTATTATTTCCTCATTCTCGGAATGTATAACCAGCGTATGCCCGAGCCCGCCGAATTCAAGCATCTTTATGCACAGTTCACACCCCTCTCTCCAGTCCTCAACCTCGTAGTATGCAAGAACAGGAGAGAGTTTCTCCTTTGAAAGTGGATAGTTTTCTCCAACATCCTCAAGCTCTGCTATGAGAATTTTTGTATCAGGGGGAACCTCAATTCCTGCCTTTCTTGCAATGAAGGGTGCAGGCTGTCCAACTATGTCAGGGGAGGGAAGACCCTTGGGAGAGAAGAGAATGGACTCTACCTTTTTTGTTTCCTCGCGTGTCATGAAGTAGCAGTTCTGTCTTATGAACTCATTTCTTACCCTGTCAGATATAACCCTGTCCACTATAACCGCCTGCTCCGATGCACATACAACACCGTTGTCAAAGGTCTTTGATGCGATTATGTTCCTGACAGCCTGTTCAACATTGGCACTTCTCTCTATGTATGCCGGAACATTTCCAGGACCAACACCAATTGCAGGTTTTCCCACTGAATACGCCTTTTTCACAAGGGCTGTTCCACCGGTTGCAAGGATGAGGTCAATGTCCGGATGCCTCATCAGGGCATCTGTTCCCTCCGCAGTTATTATGGTAAGGCACTGGATGGTATCAGGTGGGGCACCCGCACCCCTTGCAGCCTCTTCAAGGAGTTTTGCAGTTTCATATGAGCATTTCTGTGCCCTGGGATGAGGGGAGAAGACTATCGTGCATCTTGCCTTGAGTGCAATGAGGGCGTTGTGGATAACAGTGGAGGTGGGATTGGTTGTGGGGATAATTGCGGCAATGGCTCCGGCAGGTTCCGCAATCTCATATATTCCCTTTTCACGGTCTTCTTTTATAAATCCAACGGTTTTCAGGTCCCTTATGTAGTTGTACGTGAACTCTGCTGCAAACCTGTTTTTGGTTATCTTGTCTTCATATACTCCGAGTTTTGTCTCCTCTATTGCAAGTTTTGCAAGATACTCCGCATTCTCAAGAGCCTTTTTTGCGACTGCCTCGACTATTCTGTCAACTGCCTCCTGGGAGAACTCCTCAAATGCCCTCTGTGCCTCCTTTGACCTCCTTGCGAGGTCCCTTGCCTCCTGTATTGATTGAAGGTCCCTGTCCATTTACTCTCCCAGTGCCTTTTTTATTTCCTCTATGAGTTTCTCCCGGGTTGCGTTTGAGATTTCCCGTCCTGAAAGACCAATTCCGGGAAGTTTCCTTGCCAGTTCCCTGAGTTCCTTCACCGTGAGCCCTTCCAGGTCAACCTTTCTTTCAGGACCTCTCTTAACAGGAGGGATAAGGTGGGTTGCAGTGTCCTCTGCAGGTCTTGGTATAACATGGGTTGATATGAGTTCTCCAACCCTTGCAGCAGCCGCAGCCCCGGCCTCAACAGCTGCATAGCATGCAGCAGTGGTTCCAACAACTTTTACGCAAACGTAGGCTCCGGTCGCAAGTTCATATCCCACGAGTTTCACAGGGGCCGCCTTCAACATTGCGTCGGCAGCCTCGATGGCCCCGACGAGCCCGCGGGTTTCAACCATTCCGAGTGCCTCTTCCACCTGTTACTCCTTTGCTCTTCCAATACCTCCCTTGTTCGGGAGGATGGATTCAACCTCAATGTGGGGTCTGGGTATCACGTGCACTGATACAAGTTCTCCAACCTTTGCAGCCGCAGCAGCCCCGGCATCGGTTGCTGCCTTGACTGCTCCGACATCTCCCCTGACGAATACCGTCACGTATCCACCACCGATGGTTTCCTTTCCAATGAGGTGAACCCTGGCTGCCTTGACCATTGCATCAGCAGCCTCAATTGCACCAACAAGCCCTTTTGTTTCAACCATTCCAAGGGCTATTCCGGTGGTTTCCTCTGCCATTTGTTCCTCCTTTTTTATTTTGTTATCACCTTATCTCCAGGCTGGGGGAGACCCCCCTTCCTCTTATACATTGCACAGATGGAGAGCTTTGGCTGAACCTCAAGAACAACTGCCTCTCCAAGAACATCTATCTTGTGCCCCATAACCTCTCCGGTTATGGGATTCTTTATTGGCTCCCCTTCCCTGTAAACAACAAGTTTCCTTCCCTTTTTTATACCCTTAAGGCTTCCAATGTCAACATATATGGTGGTATCCTCCACACTCACAACATATCCCGAAAGAACAGGAAGGTCATCCACAATTTCATCCACTATCTCTTTTAATGCCCTTTTTATCTTCTCCACACTTTTAGAAGGGGCATAGGCATCCCTGGAGGTTATTATTGAAGCAGTCTCGGTATCTATGAGCCTTGCATCAATGGATACTCCAAGCCCGGATTTTGCCACGCTTCCCGTCATTATTGCATCAACACCAATCCCCTTTCCTATCCTTGCGGCAGTGGAGGGGTCAAGGATTCCAGAAAGACCGAGCTTCTGCTCCTCAAGTATCTTTTCGAGCTGTGCACGCTCCATTACCTCAAATCTTTCTGTTTCAACAAGAGTGGTTATCATTTTGTCAAGAACTATCTCTCCCAGGTCAGATTCCATCCCCTTTGTTTCAAATGGAAGAACCGCTATCTTAAGCCTTTCTCCTATCTGCACCGGACCGGATGGGGTGGAGGATGTCGGAGGAGCGGACCTTGTGGAGGATTTATATCCTTTCTTTTCCAGTTTTTTGAGATACATTTCTGCCCTTGAAGATGGGGACATTGACATGGAGGTTTCGAGTTCCTTCAGAGCATCCTTATATTTACCCATAAGATAGTAGCACACTCCCAGTTCACGATGGGGATAGTAGTCAACCTCCTTTCCGTTCACGTGCGTTTTCCCATCCTCTGGATTCAGTGCGAGTGCCTTTTTGAAGTAGGATGCGGCAAGGGACCATGACCCTTCAAGCATTTTTGACTTCCCGAGTTTGTAGTATCTATACCAGTCCTGTGAAAAGAGAAGAAGAGGAAGGAGGATAACAACGAGGGATTTTTTCATCCTCACCTCCTCATCCTGTCCCTCTCCATATTCCACTTCACCCATTCATCCTTAAGGTCCTGTTGAATATCAAACTTTCCAAGCCTGTATTTCCCCTTCCTGCTCACCCAGAGCTCCTGCTGTGCCTTGACTATGACTATCCACTCCCCAAGGGATACCTCATGCGGACCCTCAACCTCCTGGGGTCCAGGGATTTCTCTCAGTTCCCCCTTCTGGGGCTTCAACTGCCACATGGGCTTGTTGGAGACCGCAACCTCTCCGGCATAGACCCTCAGAAGAACAGAAGAGTCGGGCATTGCATCCATCCGGTACACCGTTCCCCTCACACCAGCAACCACAATCGGAGTCCTTATGTTGAAAACAGAACCCTTCATGAGTTTCTTCACATTCGCCCATATCCTTCCCCTTGGAACAACTGCTCTGAACCTGACAACAGGGTCCCCGATAACATCAAGCCCTTCTATCACCAGGGTTGTGTTCTCATCTATTCTTATTACCGAACCATCGGCAATGGTTATCTCAGCCCTTGATTCCTCCTCGGTCTTCAACCATTCCCCCTCATTCACCGGAGCATCAAGGACTGCCTTTTCCCAGTCCTTTGGAGGTTCCCTCAGACTCACATCCCCGTAATAGTAAGAAAGATAACACGGAGGAGTTTCTCCCTCCACCCCGAGAAGGAGGAGGAGAGGTAAAAGAATCCATTTTTTCATCATTCACCCCTCTTTTTCACCTTTATAACAAGGGAGGAGAGGGTCTGGGAGACTATCTCCACCTCAAAGGATGGAAGTCCCGCTGCAAGGTTTCGTGCAAGTGCCTCTCCGTTCCCTTCGTATTCCACCTCAAGTGAAAGGCATCCAGCCTCAAATCCATGGGAGTACACCCCCTTTACCCCTCTCATTTCCTCTATCTCCCTTTTGAGAAGGTCAACGTCTCCAAAGGAGGTGAGCCCGTAAACTGTGAGACTGATTCTCTCACCCGAGGTCACATCTGCAGTCCACCTGGAAAGAATCCTCTCCATCAGTTGTTCTGCCGCCTCTTTCGCTGCCTTCTTTATCGCCTCATTTCCACCTGATATCTCATCAATGTGGACAGCAGCCCTGTGCGCCGAGGCAACCGCAATTATTTCTCCTGTTTCAACGTTTATTGCCCTGAGATTCACATCCGCCTGGCACGACTTCATATCCCCTAAGTATTTTGATGCACCCCGTGCAAGTTTTGCCATTGCCTTTCCAACTATTATCACCTCTGCGTGATTTGCAAAACCTATCCTCTTTGCAGCCTCAGGGTCCTCAATTGCGGCAAGGGCGACATCCTTTGCAAGTTTTCTCTTTGCGGCAGCCTGGTCTATGAATGTGAATCCCTTGGACATGAAGACCTCCATTATTGCAGTCTCTGCATTGTTGAGGTCGTATCCAAATCCAGGGATTTTTTCAGAACCTATGTTTCTCTCATCCACGAGGACCATGAGCCTTGGCAATCCCTTTCTGCGCAAAAGAAGTCCTATTGCAGCAAGGTCGTCTTTAAGATTTCCCAGTTTCACAACCGCCTTTATCCTGACCCTGTACAGGCTTCCTTCCTTCCTCTCCTGAACTATCTCATAGGAGGCGACGTATCCATGAGAACGGGAGAGAATCCTGTCCTCAATGACCTGGAAGTTTTTAACAAGCGTCTCGGACGAGATTAACAATCCCACACCCTGTTCAACCGCACTCCTCAGGGCATCCTCAATTGCCTCATCGCGTGCCTTTGCAAGGTCGGTCCCTATCATTGCCGTCCCTTCGACCACAACGGTCTTTGTTTCCTCCTGTGCGAGGAGAAAGAGGGGCAAAAGGAGTGCTATCATAGCTGTGATTTGAGGGTTTTGAGCATCATCAGGGCGTCAGCCCCGGATACCGGGTCGGTGAGCCCAAATGTTCCATCAAGTTTTGCCTTCATTATTCCCCTGGTTGTCATAACCATAACTGCATTGAATGCGTAGTGGGAAGAGGGGACGTCGGGGAATGGGGAGGTGGACCCGATGAAGCGGGTTGTGAGTTTGGGGTCGTTAAGGACCTTTGCAAGGAGGTTGGTGCAGTAAACCGCAAAGTTTCCTCTTGTTATTGGCTCATCGGGCTTGAAGGTCCCATCAGGATAAAGGTCCATTATCCCGAGTTCAACAACAGTCTTTATGTAGTTCATTGCCCAGTGATTTCTTATATCCGGGATTTCAGGTTCCTTTGCCTCTTCTTTTTTACCCATAACCGGGGTTCCGGGGGAGTAAAATCTCTTTCTCTCAGGAGGACCCTGGCGCTTTAAAAGTTTTTCAAGGTCAAGTTCAACAACAAAAAGTGCAGCAAGGTCACCACGGGTTATCCGGGGTGCTCTTGCTATCTTCACGAACTCAGGAGGAAGCCCGGCTGCAGCCCTTCTTGCACGCTGCATCTCCTCCCAGCGCTCATTAAGGGTCATTGAGTTTGGAAGTGCGGTTGCACCTTCCTTATATGTTTCCTCAGCCCTGTCATATTCACCCATGTCAACGTATGTTTCGGCCTTGTAGATATAGGCATCTTCAAGTTTCTGGTCAAGTTCAAGTGCCCTGTCAAAGAACTTTATTGCATCCTTTGGTTTCCCTTCCTTTCTCAGGATTGCTCCCTTCACGACGTATGCGGGGGCGAAGTCCTTATCGAGGCTTATCGCCTTATCCGCATTCTTCATCGCCCCCTCAAGGTCTCCCTGCTCAAGGAAGACCCAGGCAAGCCCCTCGTATCCAGGAGCGTAGCGCTCATCAAGATAAATTGCCCTCAAAAACTCCCTCTTTGCAGCCTGAAGGTCGTGCTGCTTCAGGAGCCTTTTTCCCATCTTGTAGTGTGCCTCCGGGGTATCAAGCATCCCCTCAGCCTTCACCTCCTTCTTACCCCCGCAGCCTGCAACAAGCACTATTATTCCGAGAAAAAGTATTGCCTTCCTCATGATCCCCTCCTCAGTCTATAACAAATATTACCCTGCACTTTTCAAGGAAGGAAAGGTGCTCGGAGTACCGGTGTATCTTCATTGCATCCTCATGGGAGATAACCACATCTGTTTTGTTTGGTCCCTCTACCTTTATTGCCTTAACAACCAGGGGATTGGGACCCACCCTTTCATCCCTTCTTGCCTGTTCAATGCTCCTTGCATACCCCACAATTCCCATATCAACAGCATACTCCCTTGACACATATCCTGTTCCATAAACCTCTATTCCATCGGGAGTGAGTATCTTTGGAGCCATTGCAGGCTGGACTCCAAGCCCTCTTGCATCAATAACAAGTCCCGTATACATCCCCCCCTGAACAGGAGATGTAATTGGATTCATTCCTCCCATTTCAGGAGGAAGGAGAACACCTGCTATATCTCCCAGAGAAACCTCAACATCAATTTCAACCGAACCATCGGACATGTAGCGAACATCAGTCTTTTTAAATCCCCTTATCACTCCCTCTACTTTTGCATGGATGACATCCGATGTTACCATTGCATTCTCAACGGTGGTCTGTGCATCTATGTAAACTCCCTTTACTGTCTCAAGAATGTTTCTCAATGCATCAAGTTCAGCAGCCCTCATTGCGAGTCTTCTTGCAGCAGACGGTGGGGCATCAGGAGGAACTCCACCTATTCCTGTTGCCTTGATGACCATGTGGGTCCAGTCAACCACCCCTGTTCCCATGTCCTGTAAAAATACACCAACAGTATCGGTCTGGGCAACGACCGCAAGAGCGATGATAAGCAAAGGAAGCCATTTCCTCATACCAACCCCCTTTTTAAGGTTTTGATAAGTATAGGGGAGAGGAAAAGGATTGTCAAGGGGTGGAGGGTTACCACGGTTCTTTATATATGGATGCCAGCCCACCCACTCCTGACTTATGAACACGAAGGGTGAAGTAGATACAGCACGTGGGGATAAATCCAAATTCAAGAGCAAAATTTTCTGATACAAACCGAACCCCTGTGAAGTAACCAATATACCCGCTTTCCCACCTGTATTTTTCACTCCAGAACACTTTCTCCCAGGAAATCCTCACCCCTTCAAAGACCCGGAGGCGAGGATGAGCCCGCACCTCCATGCATATTCTAACCATTCCTTTTTTTACGGTTTTTCTCCCGGGAAGAGAAGAAATAGGATGCCCTTCCATAAAGTTTTATGGGTGATTCACCCCGGGTTTTTCCTCTGAGCTCGGCATATATGGATGGATGAAGATACCGGATGTATCCGCCGAATCTCAGATTTCCTGCAGTCTTCTCCACGGCATATTTTATCCCTTCTGAGTATCCCTCTTCCTTTCGCCATCCAAAAAGCACTCCAAGTCCTCCAAAAGAGGAGTTGTAGATATCTCCAGAAACAAAGCAGGAACACAGGGAGGATGAGTAGAATATTGCCTGTGCCATAATCCCAAACGGAATATCCTGGGACGGGGAAAAGAAAAGAAGCAAAGAATATTCAGGGCTCTGATGGGGGAAGTAATTCAAAATGTTGATGGACGGATATATCTCGATCCCGCACTGATTTTTTACCCATATCCTTCCACCCACTCCTGCCCTGATGCGGTATCGCAGCAAAAAAGTATGAAAATATGGACGGGTAGAAGATAGAGGCATTGCCCCTGCTATTTTCCCCATATAATAGGGAGAGGTGTTAAATTCCTCCTCCGGGAGTAAAAGATAGCACATTCCCCAGGGATAAAAAATAAGAAAGAGCATCATTCCCTCCTATGTTAAGAGGTGCTCCACCAGTATCTTAACCCCTATCCCCATGAGGATAACTCCACCAAGTATTTCTATCTTCCCTTCAAGGAAAGTTCCTGCTCTTTTTCCCATGTAAACTCCGGGAAGACACAAAGAGAAGGTTACCATACCGATAATGAATGCAGGGAGAAATATGGAAACACCAATGAACGAAAGAGAAAGCCCAACCCCAAGTGCATCAAGGCTTGTGGCTATGGAAAGTATGAAAAGCACGAAGGGATGGGTGGGGTCAAAGGGCTTTCTCTCTTCCCCCCGTGCCTCCCATATCATTTTTATTCCTATTGCAAAGAGCAGTCCGGATGCCACCCAGTGGTCCCACGCCCCCATGAACTTCCTGAAATGTAGCCCCGCAGCCCACCCCAGAACAGGCATCCCTGCCTGAAACAATCCAAAGGAAAGCGAGATTTTCAGCGCCTCCCTGCAGGAAAAATCCCTCATTACCGTCCCGGATGCGATGGAAACGGCAAGTGCATCCATTGCAAGACCAACTGCTATGAAAAGGATTTCAATCATTCTGCAAGCCTATCCCAGAGAAACCAGGTTGCAAGCAGGATTCTTTTTCCCTTGCCTTCTTTATCCCGATGTAATCACCCGCCGCCAGTTCAAGCCCCACAGGAAAGCCAGGAGTAGAGAAAGCAGCCATTTGCGGTTTCTTAAATACCTCAAGGGTATCGGGTGAACCTTCAAATGCAAGAAAAAGTAAAAACATAAACACCCCTCATGTTAAGAGTTCAGCAATCTGGACTGCATTGGTGGCAGCCCCCTTTCGGAGATTGTCACCGGCAACCCACATGGATAAACCATTTTCAAAAACCCTTGAATACCTTATCCTCCATACAAAAACCTCATCCCTGTCTTTTATCTCCCTTAATTTTCTTTCCTCCACCCTCACCCCTGGAGCCTTTTTTAATATTTCACTTGCCTCTTCCGGATTGGGTCTCTTCTCAAACTCCACCGTTACCGAGAGAGAATGAACATAAGGCACAGGAACCCTCACACATGTTGCCTCAACCATTATTCCTGGCTCATGCATTATCTTCCTTGTTTCGTAAAGCATTTTATTTTCTTCCTTTGTATATCCATCCTCAAACTCTTCTCCTATCCAGGGAATAATCTCGTCCCTGTACTCTTCTCCTCTTTCAAGTTTCTCAAGCTCATCCCTCCCTGCCCCGGATACCGACTGATAGGTCGATGTAATTATCCTTTTTATTTTCCACCTTAAATGCAGGGGATAGAGAGGGAGAAGCATTATGATGGTTGAGCAGTTTGGATTTGCAATAATTCCCTTATGTAGTTTAACATCCTCAGGATTTATCTCCGGAACAACAAGGGGGACATCAGGTTCAAGCCTGAAGGCAGAGGAATTGTCAACAACCACAGCACCTTTTTCTCTAAAGAGAGGTGCAAGTTCTCTTGCAACTGTCTCACCTGCTGAAAAAAGTGCAATGTCAACCTCAGGAATTTCAAGAGGGGGGAGAACCGGATGTTTTTCACCCTTGAAGTAAACCTCCCTCTTTCTTTTCCCTGTTGAGAAAAGGAATATCTCATCCACAGGAAAATTCCTTTCTTCAAGAACCCTCAGGAATTTCTCTCCAACAAGCCCTGTTGCTCCAACTACTGCAATCCGAGCCATTTCCTTCTTTCCTCCCCGGTTTCCTCAAATATCCTCTCCATCATTTTTCTGTACTCCTCACCGGCATCAACACCCCTTCTTCTCATCATCCTTTTTGCTGTCTCAAATGCCTTCTCAAACCTGTATTCTTCCTTCTTCTCGCCATACCAGACAAATGAGGGAACGAACTTCTCGGGAAAGGAGCGGGTAAAGAGATTCACGGAGAACCCTATAACAGTTCCCGTGTTTATGCAGGTTCCTATTGCCGTCTTTGTGTGGTCTCCTATGATGCATCCTAAGAACTGCATTCCGGTATCCCTGAATTCTCCACACGCATACATCCTCACCGGGGAATAGTTGTTTTTCAGGTCCGAATTTGTTGTTCCTGCTCCCAGATTTACCCACTCACCCACGTAAGAGTGCCCCAGGAATCCATAATGCTGTTTGTTTGAATACCCCTGGAAGACAGTTCCCTCAATCTCTCCCGCAACCTTACATGTTTCTCCTATACAAACTCCATCCCTTATGTATGAATGAGCCCTCACAACCGAGTTTTTTCGGATGGAGACAGGACCTCTTATGTAGGTGAAGGGTTCAATTTTCACCCCTTCCTCTATGTAAACCGGAGGCTCAATGATTATATCCCTTCTTTTTCTTAATTCATCCGGAATGGAGAGTTCAGGTATTCCAAGTTTTTCCATATCCTCAACAATCCTTTTTGAGAGTTCTTTAACTATCTCCCATGGATATGTCAAAAGTTCAATATCCACCCTGGCTTCGGGATAGGGTGGAGGGGAGAGGGGATTCTCAACCTCTCCCCATACTGCAACGATTTCTCCCTTTTTATTTCTCCATATTCTCTCCTCTCCTTCCCTGAAGCACTCAAAATCCCATCCTTTTATCCTGCCATTTATCCAGAGTCCTTTTCCTGTTTCTTTCTTCCCAAACCTGGGAGCATATTCCTTAACATCTCCAAATCTTTTAAGGAGTCTCTCTTTAAGCGAGAGGATACCCGTGAGGATTTCATACGAAGGTCTTGAAAGGGTTACAGGATAAAGGGAGGAGAACCTTTCGTCCTCAAACACAAAGACCATCAGTTCCTCCTTATGAGTTCAAGCAACAGTTTCCCCACTTCCCCAAGGCTTTCTTTTGAACACTTATCCGGTGTATCCTGAGGGGTCTTCCAGTAAGGATAATCAAAGTCTATAAGCAAACAGGCAGGAATTCCTGCTCTTAAAAATGGAAGGTGGTCGTCCTTTATCGTGTACTTCTTTTCACGATGAAAAGATGGAAGTCCAAGTTCCTCGGCAAGTTTGAAGATTTCTTCCGTGAACTCGCGGGCAAAGGCAAGAGAAAAACCCTCTGCATATATCTCAAGATTTTTATCACCCACCATGTCTATTATTACCACCCCTTCAGGTTTTTCCTTCATCCGCCTCACAAACTCCTGAGAGCCATTTATAAGCTCCCCATAATCCTCTCCATCAAAAAACACAAGCATAATTTTCTCCCTCAGGTTCTCCTTCGCAAGAACATCAGCAAGGGCAAGCAAAACCGCAACACCACTTGCCCCATTGTTTGCTCCCACATCTTTTACTGTATCCCAATGAGTTCCAATAACATATTTAAGTTTTCCTTTACCAAAAGTTGCATATATGTTTGTAAACTCAATTTTGTCAATGAAAAATACCTGTATATCAGGATGTGTGTATCGGGAGAGTTCCTGGATGATGTATTCTTTTGCGAGTCTGTGTCCTTGTGTTCCCGGGTATCGTGGACCGAAGGAGGTGAGTTTCAGAAGGTATCTCCAGGCGAGGTCCTCTGGAAAATCAATCGCCAACAAGCTGAACAACAAGTCTTCTTCTCCTTGGTCTTATGTCAAACTCACAGAATATTACCTGCTGCCAGGTTCCCAGGATAAGTTCCCCGTTGACAAAGGGGATGGTTATGGAGGGACCAATGAGGGAGGCCCGGACGTGGGAGAATCCGTTTCCATCGTGCCAGGTCTCGTTGTGGTGATAGTATTCTTTCTCAGGTGCAAGCCTTTCAAATGCCTTTGGGAGGTCCTTCAGGAGTCCTGGTTCGTATTCTGTGGTTGTTATTCCTCCTGTTGACCCGGGCACAAAAACCGTGACAATCCCGGAATTTATTCCCGAGTTTTTCACTATCTCCCTTATACGGTCGGTTATATCCACAATGTGGTCTGTTCCCCTTGTATCAAATTCGATGTAGGATGTCTTCACCATCATACCCTCTCTATGTACTTTCCTGTCCTTGTGTCAACCTTCACCTTATCACCTTCGTTTATAAAGAGGGGAACCTGGATGACAAGACCGGTTTCAAGTTTTGCCGGCTTTGAACCACCCGATGCGGTATCCCCGCGAACTCCGGGGTCTGTTTCAACAACCTCAAGTTCAACAAAGTTGGGAAGTTCTATTCCAATGGGACCCTTTTCTGAAAGAAGGATGTTCACATTTATTCCCTCTTTGAGATACAGGAGCTCCTCCTCAAGTTTTTCCTTTGGAAGGCTGTACTGCTCGTAGGTTTCCAGGTCCATGAAGTAGTAGTTTGCTCCATCATTGTAGAGATACTGTGCCTCCTTCTCCTCAACACTCACTATGTTTATCTCCACACCAATTTTAAAGGTCTTTTCTATAACCGCCCCTGTCTCCACATTTTTCAGTTTTGTTCTGACAAATGCCTGACCCTTCCCGGGTTTTACGTGCAGAAAGTCAACCACGCGGTATATGTTTCCATCAACCTCAATGGTCAGCCCTTTCCTCAGGTCAGATGTTGTTCCCATCCATAACCTCCTTTTACAGGGTTATGAGTTCTCTTGTGGAAGAAGTTAAAATATCAACACCATCTTTGGTAATTGCAACCGTATCCTCAATCCTGACCCCGGCATTTCCGGGGAGATAGATTCCAGGCTCTATGGTTATTACCATTCCCTCTTTGAGTTTTCCCTTTGATTTCAATGAGACATGCGGATCTTCATGAACACACAATCCCACCCCGTGACCGAGGGAGTGTGTGAAGTACCGTCCATATCCTGCATCATCGATGTATTCCCTTGCAATCCTGTCCAGTTCTTTTATCTTTATTCCCGGTTTTGCCTCTTCTCTTGCCTTTTTCTGCGCCTCCCTGACCACCTCGTATATTTTCCTTTTTTCATCGTCTATTTTTCCAATGGCAACCGTTCTTGTCATATCCGAGGCATATCCCTTATAAAAGGTTCCAAAGTCAAGGATGAGTAACTCTCCTTCTTTTATTTTCTTATCCGTCGCTCTCGCATGGGGGATTGCGGAATTTGGTCCGGATGCCACTATTGGTGGGAAACTAACCCCCTCTCCTCCAAGTTTCCTCATCCGGTATTCAAGTTCAATGGCAATGTCCTTTTCTGATACCCCCGGCTTTATGTAATCGAGAATCTCCTGAAAAACCCTGTCACCGATCTCGCATGCCTTTCTTATGAGTTCTATCTCCTCCTTATCCTTTATAACCCTCAGTTTTTCCACCGGAGAGTCAACCGGAACAAGCTCAACCTTCAAGAGTTTCTTCCATTCCTCATAGGTCTTATACGAAACCCGGTGAGACTCAAACCCCACCTCTTTTCCCTTTAATCTTTTCTTTACTTCCTCTATGTATCTTTTCCTGGTGAGAACAACCTCAACATCCTTCACCTCCTCCTCCACAAGTCCGTGAAATCTGTAATCCGTTATGAGAAAAGAGCCATCGCGGGATACATAAAGAAGAGCGGCATCCCCGGTGAATCCCGTTAAATACCTTATGTTTTCCAGAGATACGACTATAAGCCCCGGAACATCAAGTTTCTTCAGCAGTTTTTCTATCCTTTTCATTTCAGTTCCTCAAGTTTTTTCTTTATCTCCTCGTTCCCCGGCTCCTTTTTGAGCAATGCCTCAAGAACCTCCCTTGCCTTATCCATAAATCCATGCTTTCTGTAAATATCCGCAAGTTCCACGGTGAAGTAGTCAGGAACCGGAGGAGCGGGTTCAGGGGCAGGGGGGGTG
>JAPDKE010000045.1 GCA_029258725.1 bacterium
ATTCTCATCTCCCCGGGGGTCTCAATTCTGGGAGCACGCATCTATTTCTCTTTAATTCCTGAACCTCTGTCCTTCTCTTACTGGCTTTATCTGACCTTTACGGGCTGAAAAAGTGGCTTTCCTTCAAGCCATGGAGGAGGTTGAACCCCAAGAATACGATATATTGTAGGGGCTATGTCCACAATGGAAACCTCTTTTAACTTTTTCCCTTCGGGAATTCCCTCTCCCATAATGCCAAATACACCATACAGTGTATGGTCTCCGGATTTGAAGGTTAAGGGGTCGGTGAAGAGCCGGAAGGAAGGAAATGCAAATACGCTCGTTGTGTATGAGAAATCTCCCATTGCTATTACAATGTCCGGTGCCCATTCTTTTTTTCCATACAGTTCCTCTCCTTTCCACCACCGGGTTATAAGGGGCTTTTTCTTTACCGGGTCTTCAATTTTCATGAGCGCATGAAGAACTTCTCTTCTTACTTTTTCAAAGTCTTTTTCATCCACACAACCAAGTGGGCTTCTTGATTTTGTATTTATGAATACAGGACCATAACATCCGAACGCATACGCCTTTGTTTTTCCCCAGTCTATGTCCCGATAAGTCAATCCTATGAGATTTGCAAGTTTCCTTCTTCCCTGCATTCTTATTTTTGCAACCCTTTTTGCCATTCCTTTTCCTATGAGAAATCGCCCTATGGAATAGGGGGTAACATCAAAGATATAAAGAAATTCTTTTGCAACGGTGATGGGTTTTCTTTTCAGTTTGAGGAAACCGGTTTTCATCAGGTAGTAATTGAGATTCACGCTTCCATAGCATGGTCCCCCTCCATGATCGGACATGATTATAAGTGTTGCTTCGGGGGGAAGGTTTTCCATGAAAAATCCCAGAACCTCATCCATCTTCCTGTATGCCTCAAAAATTGTGTTTGAAAATCTTTCATCCTTTACATACTTTGGATGGGTGGGGTCCATATATCTCCAGAACCAGTGCTGGGCATGGTCAACCCCCATGAATGTTACCATGAATACATCCCATGGATATCTCTCCATTATGTAAAGTGCAGCCCTGAATCTTGCATCCATCATGCGGAACATCGCGTCCCTGTATGCCTCTTTGTCTTCTTCTCTTTCTGTATATTTTGTATCCTCAACAATCCGATAATCTGGAATATTTTTTAACAGTTCTTCCTTGAAGGAGCGGGGATATGTGAAGTCCACATCCATGGAGGGAGTAAGAATACTTGAGACCATAATTCCATTTACAGGCTCCGGGGGGTAGGTCATCGGTACTCCAAGGGACACAACCTTTTTTCCCGTATCAGAAAGATATCTCCATATGGTTTTTACTCTTTTATTTCTTGTTGCCACCCTCAGTTTGAAATTTCTGTCAAGATAATAGAATTCAAGAATTCCATGGGTTCCAGGGTGGGTTCCTGTCATAAAGGATGTCCATGCACTGGGTGAAAGGGGAGGAATGGTGGTTTTAAGGGGGGCATAGGTGGCCTTTTTGAAAAATTTCCGGAAGGATGGAAGATGTTCCAGCCATCTTTCAATAAGTGAGAGAGTCCCACCATCTATTCCAAGTATAAATATTTTCTTCATAGTGAAGATTTATATGCAAAATCCTCTCTTTGTCAAGCCCGGAAGGTTGACAAGAGGTTACCGATGTGTTAAAATTCTAACAAACAAGGGGGTGAAAATGAGAAGGATAGGACTTCTTTTTGTTGCTTTGGGAATACCACTTGTTGCCTATGAGTGGGAAGCGGAAGAAAGATTGACTTTCTCTCCGGGTGAAACGAGGCTTGGGCACAATAACAGCATGCATATTGTTTGCGAAGGAGAAAGGATTTTCATCGTTTACGGAGATGAAGATGCTTCTGGCTGGAATGTTTATCTCATTACATCCTGTGATGAAGGAAAAACCTGGGAAGCACCTGTGCTTGTGGGACCCAGGGGAAGGGCTCCATCCATTGCAGTGAAAGAAGGCAGATTGTTTATAGCGTACGAGATACCGCTTGGATACTCTGCGGGTACCATAGGATTTTCCTATTCTCCTGATACGGGAAATACCTGGATAAAAGGCATCGTCACTACAGACTCTTTGGAGTATTATTTTTATCCTTCCATCCTTGTAACTGACAGTGTAATCCATATAACCTATGCTGGGGCTGCCTCTAACAACATTTTTTATCAGAAAGCGACAGAAGGTCCGTTTGAATTTTCTCCCAGGATAAAACTAAATGAGGTAGCAATGTTTGCTACTCAGGATCCATCCATCGCCTTCCATGATGGTAAAATTTTTGTGGTGTGGGAAGATGGAAGGGACTATGGATGGCCCTATCACGAAATCTACTATGCGGTATCTGAAGATTATGGTGATACCTGGTCAGAATATCGTCTTACTTTTGATCCCCTTCTTTCCCGGGATCCCTGTGTATGCTCTTCTGGGGGCATAATTCATGTGGTATGGCATGATACACGGAATGGGAACAAGGAGATATTCTATACACGCTCTCTGGATGGGGGACACTCATGGGAAACCCCGATAAGACTCTCCACCAATGATGGATATCCTTCACGATTTCCTGCAGTTGCAGCAGAAGGTGAAAGGGTATTTGTGGTATGGATGGATGAGAGATATGGAGAACCCGAGGTCTACTATGCATATTCAGAAGATGGGGGAGAAACGTGGAGTGGTGAGGTGCCGCTCACCGCAAATGATGGATATGCATCTCAGTATCCTGCAGTTACTATAAAAAATGGGGTAGTCCATGTAGCATGGGAGGATTACCGGAATGGTAATGCGGAGGTGTATTATATAAGAACAAAAGCTCCCGTTGAAACCGTTCAGGCTGAATTTGACCTCAAACCAGAGGTGTTGAATATGCGGTCCAGAGGGAAATATATCACTGGATTTATAGAACTTCCTCTTTCTTATTCTCCTAAAGATATAGATGTGGCAACGGTAAGGATCTGCGTTGGAGGAGATTCCATTCCAGCGTATCTTTCTCCCCTGGATATAAGGGACCATGATAAGGACGGAATTCCCGAACTCATGGTGAAATTCTCACGAAGGGCTTTTATAAGGAAAGTACATCCAGGAATAGTTCATGTGCCTGTTGTGGGAAAGCTGGTTTCTGGTGAAGTCTTTACAGGGGAAGATTCCATAAGGGTGATAAACCCTGGACTCGAACCACTTGTGTATCCAAATCCATTTGTGAAGGATGTAACTGTTTTTCTAAAAGCCGAAAGCACTGCCTCTGATGAAGAGGGAGAGGATTATGTGGTGGAAATATATGATGCGCTTGGGAGAAGGATAAAGAAAATAAAAGTGTATGATTCTCCTTATTTGAAGTGGGATGGGAAGGATAGGCATGGCAGAGAGGTGTCACCAGGAAGGTACCTTTTGAGAATTATAAAAGGAGAGGAGACAGTATCATGTGATGTGATCAAGCTATAACAGGAGGTTCAAAAATGATGGTGTTTTTGTTTGCTTCTATTGTTTTTAGCGAAGACTTTGAAGGAGGATGGCCTCCTGAAGGATGGAAATTTTATGAACTTGGAGATCCAGCAGGATGGCAGGAGTATACAGGTGCCGAAAGCTGGGCGGATGTTGGCTTAGCTCCTATAGGCTCCAGGAGTATGGGACACAACGACGATGACGTTACAAATATAGTCGACGACTGGGCTGTTTCCCCTGTATTTTCTCTTAAGGGAGGCACTCATGCTGTACTCTTTTTCTATCATGCAACCCAGTATGCTCCCTCCTGGACTTATTACCGCGGAGTATGGATTACCACTGATACCTCAGGAACCCCGGCTTCTTTCTCGGAGTTGAAGGATATGTCAGATGAGGTTTCTGATGAAAAATGGAGCCTTATTAAAGTTCCTCTTGATGCTTACCTGAAGGACACGGTTAGGATAGCCTATGTATATCAAGGGGACTATTCAGACGAGTGGTATATTGATGAGATATATGCTCTAACATACACCCACAATCTCTCTCTTCTGTATAATAATCCAGATACCATACATGCGGTTTCGTCGTTCTCCCTTACCCCAGAAATTACGGTCACGAATGAGGGAGATTTTTCAGAAGTTTTTTCTCTTTCTTTATATATCATCCAGAACGGGGATACGGTTAAAACCGAGGAACTTACAGACCTCAGTTTATCCGCAGGCAAAGATTCACAGTTTGTTTTCTCTGAATGGATCCCCAACTCTGGAATTTATACCTACCATTTTGTTCTGACTTCTGGAACGGATGAGGTCTTTCTGGATAATGAGTACGACATAACGGTGGTAGTTCACAGAGTATGTTATGTACCTTATACCCATTCCCCTCCCACTCTTGATGGAAAACTGGAAGAGTGGGAGAATGCGCTCGTAGTGGATATTTCAGATACTCTGGGAATGGAGGATTATACTCCACAGCCTTCAGGGACTGTTATACTCCGCCTCATGCACGATTCTTTTTACATCTATCTGGGAGTAGAAGCCCATAAAGTTCCTGGAGCTCACGACCATGTGGGAATTGGATTAGACGACGATATGGACGGAGAGTGGAATGCGGATAGTTCTGAAGGAATAAATCTGGTGGATTACTATCCCGACAGTGTGGTATGGAAATCTCGCGTGGTTCTTCCGGGAGGCGTGAGGCTTCCACTTGTTATTCGTCATGATATGGATAGCTGTTTTGCAGTTTTTGCTGCATCAGAAACACTTTTCTTTGAGATAAAGATTCCTGTAAGTCATGATTCTCTCTATGATCCTGCTGTCATAGAGATTCAGCCGGATAAGGGATTTGGACTCTTCGTGTTTTATCGTGATGGGATGGGAGAATTCTATGGATACTGGCCCCAGGATGGAAATCGTCTTACTCCTTCGACCTATCCTTTTCTGTTCTTATCTCCTCCCGAAGGAGTTGGAATCTTTCCCGGAGGTTCTACATGCAGGATGGTGTTGAGTTCCTTCCTCAAGGTATCTTCTGATGTTCAATACCTTGAAATAGTGGATCTCTGTGGAAGAGTTGCCCTGAGAGGGAAACCGGATAAGAATGGGCTGGTAAACGTTTCTTCACTTCGTCCCGGTGTTTATTACCTGATAACAAAACAGAGAAGAGAAAAACTTCTTATTTTAAAATAAAAACTCTGTATTTTAAAATTTAAAAGGTCCGTTTCGGTCTGCAACCTGTAGAAGGGTCGGGAGATTGTTACCACTTTTCTATGCTTTTGTGCATGTGGCTCTGAGGGTTATGGGAGTGTGCTTACCCTGTTTAAGGGGTTGAAGGATAAGGAGGTAAAAGCTGCGGAATGGGAACTTTTATTACAACTATTCAATAGGACCCTCAGGCAAAATCCCTCCAGGAGATGTAGACCCTGAAATCTTAAAAATCTCAGATGGTAACCCGGTGTTGACCCATTACGTATGCTTCTTAAATAAAACCTATTGACACAGGGAAATAGGGAATTTATAATTTTTCTATGAAGGGGAAGGGATTTTTCTTCATCTTCCTTCTTGCGGGATGTGGACCCGAATTTCCAGCACTGAAAAATCCTCCACCCCGGTTTACAGAGGGAATCCAGAGCGATACCTTCCCTGAGGGACTTCCTCTTTATCTCTTCTTCAGGGATGAAAGGAGTGCAAGGGAAATTGCGTTTGAAAATCAACACCGGTGCTTTATGGGAGTGGTTCCTGAAAAGAGCACAACCATTCAGGACCTTTATCCTTTTCTGGAAAGAAAAATCTTCGATACAGCCCTTTTCTGGAAGGTTGATACCCTTCCATCTGCTCTTACCGGAAATGAAAAGGGGCTCCTTCTTTATGGAAAAATAAAGCACTTTGTGATGGAGAGGGTGGAACGCACCTATCATTACCGGATATCGTGTGAATATGAACTGCTGAGGCTTGAGGATTTTAAACCACTCGCATCCGGAAAAATAGAATTGAACGGAAAAAAAGAGCATGACATACCTTTAACTGGCTGTCTCTACAGTGACCCAATTTTACTTTACATGTTCGAGCATTTTTACGGAAGAGAGACATTCAAACACATGGGTTATGAACTGGGAAATGCCCTTGCCAGGGAACTTTTGAAAATTCACAGGGGAGAAAATGAATTCTGTGAAATAGAAAAAACCTCCTTTGTGTTTGAAAAAGAGGAAAAAAGTCTTGTCAGATACAGGATAATAAGACAACTCCAGAACACTGCAACTTTCTTTGCCCTGACAGGACTTTATCTTGAGGCCCCTCTTTCTTACCATATCCTTCCCCTTGGAGTTATGGGAATCACCAGAGACATGGAGACCGGAACCCTTGCCTGGACATGTGCATTTCTTGGAGCGCTTGCCGGGGGATATGGGGCTTACTACTTCACTCGCTCATCCACATCCGACCCTTTACCCTTCATCTTTGTGGGGGCTATGGTTGGAGGAGCAACGGGTTATGCACTGGGAGAAAACATAAAACCTGGAGGGGATTGAATGCTTTTCTTGCTGGGGTTTTACACGGAGATTCACAGGTACGCAACACTCAGAATTGATGAACCTCTTGGAATAGTGGTTGAAGATGGAAGACCCATCACCGAGGTTATAAGGTTTGTTTCACTCCATAAAGACCTCTTACACCTCCCACCATGTGATGACATCACCGGAAAACTTGAAGAAAAATTAAAGGAAAAACTGGAAGAGGCAGGTTTCCACCACCCATACATCCCGAATGAAATGGAAAGGCTTGAATTTTTAAATGGAAACTTAAAAGGAGTATCTCAGGTATTGCTGGTGAGACTCACCCGGACACAACCCATTTCATCATGGGGTAAGCCACTCTGGAAAGGAGAGGCGGAATTTGAAGTGGTTGAAATTCCTTCATATTCCCCGATTCTTACAGGTGCGATAGGTCTGGATGCGCCCCCATCCAGTCTTTTTGATGAACTTGCACAGGGTATTTCCATTCTTGTGAAACTTTCAAGGTATGTTCCGGAAGACACCTCCCATACCGTAAAAAATGTGTATGGAAGATTTAAGAACGTAAGAAAAAGAAATCTCAAAAAAGCCTCCTCTCTCCTTTCCTCCTCCCTTTTTGTTATGTCGGGATTTATAGGTCTTGGCACCTTTATCTTTATCGCCACAGAAAATACAGGGGTGTATATTGCCGGTCTTGCTCTCGGAGCGGGGTATGCTGTATCTGTTGTGGGCATATGCACTGAGGGGCATTTCGGAGCATGTGGTGCCTGTCTTGGGGCAGTTCTTGGAGGTCTGGGAGGGTATCTCTGTGGAGGTAAAACTTCATGGATTCCTGCGGGTATCGGGGCTGTATGCGGGGGAGCGATTGGATATAAAATAGGCAAGAACATAAAGGTAAACCTGGAAGACACCTCGGAGTTCTGTCCATGATCTACCTTTTTCTTTTTTCTTACAATGTAAACATGTGCCTTTCCCCTGCAACCGTTTCTTACTCTCCCCAGGATGTGAATGGTGACGGGGTGTATGATTTTTATCCAGGGGACAAAAACATGGTGGAATTTTCCATGGGGTTCAATCTTGTTAAGGGACTCAATTCCTATTTCAGTGTGGGATCGGAGGGCTTTGAGGCAAGAAGGGATACGCAGTATGTGCAGATAAACGCAGTCTATGTGGAAACCGGGCTTGAAGGCTTTTTCTCTCTCAAATCTGTATCTCCCTATGTGCATGCTGGTCCCGTGGTTTACTCGATAGACTTTTATTCCTCGTGCCCTTTCAAATGGGAAAGATTATGGAAGGTTGGAGTTTCCGCAGGCACCGGTATAAGATTCATCCTCAAACCGGTAGGATTAACATTTTTCGTAAAATACCATTTTTTAAGATATTCCCTGAGAATGCCTGATGTATGGAAGATAAAAATGGATGGTTTAATTACCGGGGCAGGAGTTAATATTATTTTTTAACATATCCTTGGCAATGACTCTCCAGGTGGAGGTTCAATTCTGCGGTGGGTTCCGAATGGGGTTTTTAAAAGAACAACCCCCGGTTCATCAACAACCTCACCGATAATGGTGCTCTCCTTCCCGAGAGGATGTCTCCTCATCCCCTGCAACACCTCATCCGCTTTTTCCCTTTCAACAAAAAGGAGCATCCTCCCCTCACATGCAACCGTAAGCACATCTATTCCAAGCAACTCACAAACACCAGAAACCTCGGGGGTAACGGGTATCTGCTCCTGATAGAGCACAACTCCCCACTCCATGCCCTTGACCACCTCATTGAGAACCGATGCAACCCCTCCCCGGGTCGGGTCCCGCATGAATTGGACACCCGGAGGAAGAGAAAGAAGAAATGTTAAGGGTGCACAATCGCTTTCTATCTTCCCTTCTATTCCCAGTTTTTCCCTTGCAACCATCACACTTATTCCGTGCATCCCAACGGGTCCATTTACAAGTATCAAATCCCCCGGTTTTATCCTTTCCCTTGAAAGTTCCGGCATTAAAACCTTCCCTATTCCTGTTGTATTTATGTATATCCCATCCCCCTTTCCACGCTCCACAACCTTTGTATCACCCGTCACAATCTCAACCCCAGCCTCATCACATGTTTTTCTTATGGACCACAAAATCCTCTCTAGGTCCTGGATTAAAAATCCCTCCTCAAGGATGAAGGATAGAGAAAGGTAAACAGGCTTTGCCCCCATTGAGACAAGGTCGTTCACAGTCCCGCACACGGATAACTTTCCTATGTCCCCTCCGGGGAAGAAAATTGGATTGACAACAAATGAATCGGTTGAAATTGCATACCCATCAAATATTGCACCATCGTCAAGTTCCCTGAGTTTTTCATTTTCAAAATACGTGAGGTAAAGTTCCTCAAGTTTTCTTGTTAACTTCCCTCCTCCTCCGTGCGATAGAAGTATCTTATCCATATTTGTAGTACGCACTGCAACTCCCTTCTGTTGAAACCATGCATGGACCAACAGGATTTTCAGGGGTGCATGCCTTTCCGAAAAGGGGACACTCCGGCGGGGTAAGCTTACCCTGAAGAACATCCCCGCATCTGCAGCCCGGATGCTCCACAGGTTCGGGAATATCAACAGGAAATCTTTCCGTAACATCAAAATCCTTCCATTCGTCCTTCAATGAAAGTCCGCTATGCTCAATTTTCCCCAGTCCTCTCCACTCCGAATCACAGACCTCAAAAACAGAATACATTATCTCCTGGGCAGGCTCATTTCCCTCCTCCCTCACCGCCCTTCCATAGGCATTTAAGACCTCACACCTTCCATCCTTTATCAGAGAGAAAAGAATATCAATCCCGTAGAGAATATCCACGGGCTCAAATCCTGCAATCACCGATGGAACTCTTCCCTCCAGGAAAAGATACGCCTTTCTCCCTATAATTGTGCTCACATGCCCCGGAAGTAAAAAACCATCTATCTTAACATCGGAGGTCAAAAGTGCCTCAAGGGCAGGGGGAACGAGTTTGTTTCCAGGAAGAACCCAAAAGTTTTTGAGGTTCCTTTCCCTCGCCTCCCTTATCGTGGCTGCAATTCCCGGAGCTGTTGTTTCAAATCCTATGGCAAGGAATAAAATCTTCTCATCCCGGTTTTTCTCTGCAAGAAGAACCGCATCACGGGATGAGTAAACAACCTCCACCTTCCCTCCCTCTGCCTTCTTTTTCTCAAGCGAAGAGCGGGTCCCCGGAACCCTGAGCATGTCTCCGAAGGTTACAATAAGGAACCCTTCATCCGCATACGCGCACGCAAGGTCAATGTATCTCTGCGGGGTAACACAGACAGGGCATCCAGGACCGGATATATGTCTTACGTTCGGAGGCAGAACATCCTTCAATCCATACCTGTGTATCTGGACCGTGTGGGTTCCGCATACCTCCATGAAATTAATGGCTCTATCAAACCGGTATTTTTTTATCTTCTCTGCAAGCCCTGATAGAATCTCACTGTCCCTGAACCTTTCCAGATACACGGAATGCCTCCTCAAGCAGCCTCAGGGTTTCAAGCGCATCCTCCTCATCCAGCACCTGTATTGCGTATCCTGCATGAATTATAACCCAGTCCCCGACCTTAACATCCGGGACAAAGTCAAGGGCAACCTCTCGCTCAATCCCTGAGAGTTCGGCAATTCCTGTTTTTCCCTCTATTTTCTTTATCTTCATCGGAACACCGAGGCACATCCTTTCCTCCCTGCAAAGTATGCCTGTCCAAGGGATATTCCTCCATCGTTTGGAGGGACCTTTGTGTGGAGTATAGGCTCGTATCCCTCTCTTTTCAAGAGAGGAACAAGGTGTTTCAGAAGGAGTCTGTTCTGGAAAACCCCACCACTCAAGAGAACCTTCCCGCTCTTTTTTATTCTTTTAATAAATTCAACCACTCCAAGTGCAACGGTTCTGTGGAATCTGCCTCCCCTTACGGGAACAGGGGATGGGTCCTCCACCATTTCCTTTATTCCTGGTAAAAGGTCGAGAACCTCCCCCTCTATTGAAAACTCATAGTTTTCCTCTTCAAAAGATGAGAGAGCCTCAAGCCTCATGGGTGCCTCACCCTCAAATGTGTTCTCATTGCATATTCCGAGTAAAGACGCAACCCCATCAAATATTCTTCCCGCACTTGATGTCTCAATTACATTTATTCCCTTTTTTATGAGTTCCACCACATTCTTTTCCTTTTCTGTAAGTTCCGCATCATCCCCGTAGATTTCATAAAGAAGCACCGCCTTCATCCTCCATGGCTGTTCAACCGCCCTGTCCCCTCCTGGAAGGGGGATGTATCTCAGGTGTCCGGCTCTTTCAAGTCCGTAAACATCCCCGACAAAAAACTCTCCTCCCCATATCCTTCCATCCTCCCCGTATCCGGTCCCGTCAAAGGAGACCCCTATTATCTCCTCCTCTATCCCCTGCTCCGCCATGAGAGACAGAATATGTGCCTTATGATGCTGAAGTTTCACAAGAGGAAGCCCCATCTCCTCAGCAATTCTGGTTGTTGGATAACCGGGGTGAAGGTCGCAGACGACAAGTTCAGGATTTATTGCAAATAGTTTTTTGTAATGCTCTATGGACTCCAAGAGAAATTTTTCTGTCTCATAGGTTGAAACATCCCCGATGTGGTGGCTCACAAAGGCAAAGTCCTCCTTTATCATGGTGAAGGTGTTTTTGAGCATCCCTCCGAGGGCAAGGATGTGGCAGGGAGAGGAGAATGGGAGTTTTAAGGGTTTTGGTGCATATCCCCTTGAGCGTCTTACAAAATATGGGTTTTTATCAACGACGGAGAGAACTGAGTCATCGCATCTTGCATGGATGGGTCTTGTGTGGGTAAGTATTGCATCGGAAAGTTTTTCAAGGGTTTCATTTTCCTCCTTTATTATCGGCTCATCCCCGTAGTTTGCGCTTGTGAGAACAATGGGGAACCTCAGTCGGCGCATGAGGATGTGGTGAAGCGGGGTGTATGGAACCATGAAGCCAAGGTATGCCTGTCCCGGGGCTATTTCCTCGGGAAGGGTGGATGAGGGTTTCTTTCTTAAAAGAACAATGGGTGCCTGGGGTGAAAGAAGAACTGCCCGCTCCTCCTCCGACAATTCACAGTGCTTCTCTATATCCTCAGGATTTCCCATGAGTGCAAATGGTTTGTTGTTCTTTCTCTTTCTCTCCCTCAATCTTTTTACAGCCTCAGGATTCCGCGCATCAACGGCAAGGTGGAATCCTCCAAGCCCTTTTATTGCAACCACAAGTCCCTTTTCTATCAACTCACACGCCTTCTCAATTGCATTTTCCTTTATCCTTTTACCCTGATACAGTAAAAAAACCTCAGGACCGCACTCCGGACATGCATTTGGCTGGGCGTGGAATCTCCTTGAAAGCGGGTCGTTGTATTCCTGCTCACACTCAGGGCACATTTTGAAAATCCTCATGGTGGTTCTTTCCCTGTCGTATGGGAGGGATTCAACGATGGTAAATCTGGGTCCGCAGTTTGTGCAGTTTATGAAGGGGTAAAGGTATCTTCTGTCCTGTGGGTCAAAAAGTTCCCTGAGGCAGTCCTTACAGGTTGCAATATCTGGAGAGACAAATGTGAAGGGTTCCTCTTCCTTGCTTTTCTCTATAACAAAGTCCTCATATCCTGCATCCGGAAGGTTCTTTTCCTCCATGGATGTTATCTCACAGGGAGGAGGGGGTGAAAGGCGGAGTTCCCGCAAAAATCTTTCAATATTTTCTTCATCTCCCTCAACCTCAATGTAAACTCCCTTTCCCTCGTTTCTCACCTTTCCCTTCAGAGAATACCTTTTTGCAAGTCTATAAATAAAGGGTCTGAAGCCGACCCCCTGGACTATTCCGTTTATTAGCAACACCTTTCTCATTACTTTTTGAGAGCCTCCTTAAGGAGCCTTATTGCGCAGTATTCACCGCACATTGTGCATACTTCCGGAATGCTGGGGGACCTCTTCTCTCTAATTTTTTTCGCCTTTTCAGGATCAATGGCAAGGGAAAACTGTTTTTTCCAGTCAAGTTTTTTCCTGGCAATTCCCATTTCTTTCTCCTTCTCCCATGCGGAGGGAATCCCCTTTGCAAGGTCTCCTGCATGGGCTGCTATTTTTGCCGCAATAACCCCCTCCCTCACCTCCTCTGCATCCGGAAGGGAAAGGTGCTCTGATGGGGTAACATAGCAGAGGAAGTCAGCACCTGCTGCCGCTGCTATTGCCCCACCAATGGCTGAGGTTATGTGGTCGTATCCCGGGGCTATGTCTGTTACAACGGGACCAAGGACATAGAATGGTGCACCGTGGCATATTTCTTTTTCAAGTTTTATGTTCATCTCTATCTGGTGAATGGGAACGTGTCCCGGTCCCTCAATCATCACCTGAACACCCGCATCCTGTGCACGCTGGGCGAGTTCACCGAGCAGGATAAGTTCCTGCAATTGTGAGCGGTCGGTTGCATCAAGAAGGGCGCCGGGTCTGAATCCATCACCAAGGGAGAGGGTTACCTCGTATTCTCTTGCTATCTCAATGAGTCTGTCAAATTTTTCATACAATGGGTTTTCCTTTTCATTCGCAATCATCCACACAAGCAAGAATGCTCCACCTCTTGATACCACATCCATTATCCTTCCCTCATTTTTCAATCTCTCAAGGGTTGAAAGGGTTACTCCAGCATGAACAGTCATGAAGTCAACTCCATCCCTTGCGTGTTCCTCAATCACCCTGAACATATCGTCCTCTGTCATGGAGACTATCCCCCTTCCCTTTCTTGCCGCCTCAACCGCAGCCTGATAAACTGGAACGGTCCCAACGGGAATTCCCACTGCCTGAATTATTCTTCTTCTTATTTCTCTCAGGTCTCCTCCGGTTGAGAGGTCCATAACTGTATCTGCCCCCGCCTCCTCTGCCACCTTTGCCTTTTTCACTTCTTCCTCAGGGTCTGTGTAATCCGAAGAGGTTCCGACATTTGCATTTATCTTGGTTCTCAATCCCTTACCAATTCCAACCAGTCTTTTTAATTCTCTTTTCTTATTCTTCGGGATAATTGCCTCTCCTCTGGCAATCCTATCCCTCAGGAGTTCAGGATTTATTCCTTCCTCCTCTGCAACTACCTTTATCTCCTCTGTAATCTCTCCCCTTCTTGCTCTCTCTATGAGTGTCATCCATTTTAATTTAACACTTTAAAGGATTTTGTCAATCAGAAAATGTCCTCGAGGTGGTTGATTCTGGGGATATGAAGACAAAAATATCCGTTTTCTCCCTGTTCTCCTGCAAGCAAGAAGGAGACTTTAATATCGTTGAAAATTAATTAGAAACCTCAATTCTGGATACTATATCATCGTGCAATGAAATAGATTCCCATAAGGATAAAGAGGGTACCGAGTATCTTCCACCCTGTGATGGGTTCTTTTAAAAATATGTATCCTATAAGCATTGCCCATATAAATGTTGTTGCATATACAGGGTAGAGAACAGTAAGTTCTCCTCCCAATTTAAAAGCAAGAACAAAGCAGAGCATCACACCTATGTAAAGGAGAACCCCAAGCAATATTCTCCAGTTGAAAAATCCAAAGGTAGCACCACGTTTGTAGAGATACTGACCAAAGGCTCCCATAAAAGCGGCAAGCAAAAAAAGCAAAATGCTTTTCATTGGTGTATTCATGTTTAACCTCCTTTCATCCAAACCAAAAGATAATATACCACAGGAAAGGTGAATGCCCAGGAATCAAACCTGTCCATAAAGCCTCCATGTCCCGGAATGGCCGTGCCGGTATCCTTCACGCCAAAGTCTCTTTTCATCGCAGATTCAATAAGGTCTCCTAAGGGGATGATTATTCCTCCCACAAGAGGAATAAGGAGGAGTCTGGATAGGGAAAGGTGAGGAACGGTAAAACGAAATATAAACGCAACGATAAAATCCATTAAAAAACCCGCAATAAACCCAGTCCAGGTCTTTCCAGGACTTATGGAAGGGGCAAGCTTTTTTCCACCCAGGAGCCTACCAGCGTAAAATGCAGAATTATCGTTGAGTGCTATCATGCTGCATAAAAGGATTGTATAGCCAAATCCATGGGGTAATCTTCTTATAAGAACTATATGCATAAGACCCCATCCCCAGTAAATAAACGCAAAGGATTTTCTGGATGCCTTCTTATTTATTTGGTGGGGAGAAAGGGAGATAAGAGAAAATAAGAAGACTGAAAGAGGTGGGATGAGATAAAAAAGTGATTTATTTTGGAGTGCCCCATAAAGAATTAAAACAAGCAAGAAAAGAGAGAAAAAGCCTGAGGGAATATTCCATACATCACTTAAAGACAGGTATTCCTTTATTGCCATAAAGGATATTAAAAGAAATACTGCTCCCAGAGTTACTGGACCTGCCCAGGAAGAAAAGAGGAAAACTATGAAGATTATAAACCATACTCCTATACTTATTCCCATATGTCTTCCCCATTCCTTTTTTCTGAACATAGCAGTGATAATACCTGCAATACCAAAAATGAAAAGGTATATAAAAAGTGTTTTTTTAAGCAGATATATCTCTCTCATCGTTCTATATCCCTCCTTATTGATAGAGCCCTTCCCACAATGGTGATCACGGATCCCACAAGTATGATAAGCAATGCGAGTTCCACAAAGGTGAAAGGACCAAGTTTTTTATAGAAGGCCTGAAGGATAGAACACACAATCACAACCCATACCCGGTCTACCTTTCCCATTATCCCTCCGAACTCCCTTTCCCCTCCAACTGCCTTTTTAAGTATCCCAAGATAACTTGAAATAAGAACAAGAGTAATGGTGAATATCCCAAGTAAAATGTTTCCCTGAGGGGAAAAAGAGAGACCAAGAAGAATAGCGCTATCTGAAAATCTATCAACAGCCTCCTGAAGCGCCTCTCCCCTTTTTGAAGAAATGCCTTTTTCTCTTGCCACCATCCCATCCATCAGGTTGCACATGAGTCTTCCCAGAAGCATTACCGGAACCAAGAGAAGCATTCGTCCGGATGTCTTCCAGAGCGCGTATCCTGCTCCTGCAGAAAAGAGGAAAGAAAACCAGGTTATAAGGTCTGGATGGAAAACCATAAAAAAGCGGAGTAACGGCCTTACAACTTTTCTGCCTTTTTCTTTGAACTTATAAAGAGCCATCAAGCCTCCCTTTCATCCATTCTGCGATTTCCTTCCATTCTCTTTTGAGTTTCTTCTCCACCAGTGCAATAATTTCGGTTCTTTT
>JAPDKE010000040.1 GCA_029258725.1 bacterium
TCTGTTTTTCTTCCCGAGCGTACATGGAAAGAGGTACACGAGTTTATTGATTTTATAAAAAAGAGAGAGGAATTCAGAAAGAGATTCGGTCTCCATGAGAAACTCGGAACCGAAAGCATAACCGCCCTTTTTTACGGACCACCCGGAACCGGAAAGACCATGACCGCAGAGGCGATAGCCCACGAACTGCGTCTTTCTTTCCATCCGGTAAACTATGCAAGACTCATCTCCCACTATGTTGGAATGACCCAGAAGAACATGGAGAGACTTTTTGAGGAGGGAAGGGGAGGAATTATATTCATTGACGAGGTTGATGCAATTCTCACACGCAGGGTTGAGACCCAGAGATATGTTGATGTTGCATACAATCAGGAACTTCTCTACCTCATGCAGCAACTGGAAAGATTTGATGGCGTTGTGATAATGACCACCAACAGGAAAGAGGCACTTGACCCTGCGCTTGAGAGAAGAATTCTCTTCTCCATTGAATTCCCCATGCCCGATGTTGAGATAAGGGAGAAGATATGGGAGAAGTTTCTTGAAGGGATACCCCTTGAAAAAGGGCTGACTCCACGCAAACTCGCGGAAATCTTTGAGGTGAGTGGTGGAGAGATAAGGAATCTATTCCTGCGTGGCATTGTGAGAATGCAGATGGAAGGAAGCAGCGTCTTCAAACTTGAGTATCTGGAGGATCTGAGGAAGGACAGAAAGAAGAAAAAAATAGGTTTTAAAAAGGAGGATTGATATGGATATTTATGGCAGGGGTTATTTCATATCCCCCAAGGGAGAGGTGGTGGAGGTTGTGGAGCACATTGAATGGGTGAGGGACAATCTTGAAAGGGTGGGGCTCTCCCCTGAATGCATGAGGGAGATAGAGGAAAAATACGGGGCAAAGGAGAAGGGGAAGATAAGGAAGGAGGTTCTCTTCAGGGTGATAAAGAAGGGGTGGATAAGGATAAGGACCTGTAACGAAATGCATGTGGAGGTGTGGGTTCTTGATGACCTCACGAAAAGAAGGATAAGGAAGTTTTTGAGGGGATTTCATGTTGACCCTGATCTTACAATGATAATAAACGAACTTGCAACCGGAAAGAGCAGGAGAATGAAGGTTAAAAAATTCCTCAATCCGTGTGATTACCCGCTTCCCATCTTTGGCTTCCGTATAAAGGGAACCTGTGATGGATTCAGGTTTGTGATAGGATAGAAAGGGGGAAGAAATGGAAAATATACTTGACCTTAAGGCAAAGGCTCTAAAACTTTTCAGGAATAAAAAATATAAAGATGCCTATCCTTTGTTCTGTGAGATAAACAAAAGAGACCCGGAGGATGCGGAGTGCTGGGTGAAAAGATTTAACCTCTCTCTGGTCCTGGGGGAGATAGAGGAAGGTCTGGAGGCGGTGAGCAGGGCACTTGAGTTATTCCCTGATAGAGGTGATTTTTATTACTTTAAGGCATATTTTATCCTTGTGCTTGAGACTGCGAGGAAGATTTTTGATATTGGTGGGGTTAAACTGCACAGGGGTCCATCCCTGAATCCTGAGCGTCTTGAGGAATGCGTAAAGATGTTTGAAAAGGCAATTGAGAAAGGAACCAGGTTCCGGGGCGAGGCATGGAACAGAAAGGGAGATGCCCTCATGCATCTTGAAAAATGGGAGGAAGCAATTGAGGCATACGACAGGGCAATGGAAGAGTGCGGCGAGAATGCCGGAATTCTCTTCAATAAAGGCAAGGCACTCATAAAGCTCAAGAGGTGGAAAGAAGCGGAGAAGACGATGGATAAGGTCGTGAAAGAGGCTCCTGATGATGTAGAGGCATGGTTTTATAAAGGACTTGCACTGCTAAATATGGAAAAACTTGAGGATTCTCTTACTGCATTTGAAAGGGTTATTAAACTTGCTCCTCATATCCCTGAGGCGCACACCTTTCGTGGGATGGTCCTTGAACTTCTTGGAAGAACGGAGGAGGCCGAGAAGGAGTATGAATGGCTTGATGGAATAATGGGTGTTTCAAGGGAACTTGGAGAGGTAGAGTATGATGAGGTGATGGAAATTATTGACGATGACCTTTTTGATGAATGGTAAACCCAAAAAAGGAGGTACCATGGGAGTAAGAGATGATATTTTAAAAGCAGCACACAGGGTTTATGAAACCCTTGGGGGAGGGCATGAGGAGGTTATCTATCGTGAGGCAATGTGCATGGAGCTTCAGGATATGGGATACACGGTAAAGACCGAGATGCCCGTAACAATTGAATACACTACATCTGCCGGAAAAACGATAACAGTGGGGAGTGTGAAGGTGGATATATTTCTTGAAAAGGAGGGGGAGAAGGTGGTCATTGAATTGAAGGCTGTAAAACCCCTCCTTACCGGAAAGAAGGAGAAAGATGCACTCAAGGAGTATGCGCAACTGGTGAAGTATCTTAAGAGCCTTGGTAACATCCCGGGTTTCCTCATAAACTTCCCATTCCCTCCGGTTCCAGAAGGAACCCCTGAGGTGATAGAATCAGGATAAGGATAAGGGGGAGGGGCAACCCTCCCCCTGTTGTTTTTATTTCCCATGTGAGAGGGACAATTTGGTCCCTTGATTTCTTTAAGGTTGAGTGTTAAATATAAGATATGAGAGAAAAGATAAAAGAGGCGGTTTTAAAGATAGCGGAGGAAATGGAACTTGGGATTTCAAAAATTATTCTTTTTGGTTCCAGGGCAAGGAATGAGGCCACGAAATGGAGTGACTGGGATATTCTTGTGGTGGTGAAGGGAGAAATTTCAAGGGAAAAGAAGTGGGAGTTTGCGAGAAGAATAAGGAAGGAGTGTGCGCGGGAACTTATTGATGTGGAGCCATTTATAAAAAGTGAAAAAGAACTTGAACACTGCGCTGACATTCCCGGCCATATAGTAAAAACCGCCCTTAAAGAGGGAGTGGTGCTGTGAGCAGGGAAAGAGCAAGGCAATGGATAATAAAAGCAATGGAAGATATGCGAGTGATGGAACACGAATTTTCTTTTTCTGAAGAAGATGTTGTTACTTCTGCTGTTTGTTTTCATGCCCAGCAGGCAGTGGAAAAATTTTTAAAGGCTTTTCTTGTTTTGAAAGGGGTAGAGTTTGGTAAAACTCACAATCTGGAGTTACTTCTGGAGTTATGTAAAAGACTGGATCCAGAGTTTGAAAGGATAGAAATTGGAAATCTTACTCAATATGCAATAGAGGTGCGTTATCCGGATGAATTTTATATTCCCACTCTTGAGGAAGCAAAAGAGGCATATGAGATAGCAAGGAAGATAAAAGACTTCATCCTTGAGAAAACAGGGATAAGAATATAACTCCCGGCATCCTCAATAAAAATGGTCACGCTTTCTACATACAACTTTTTATTTACTTGCTTTTTCCCATTAGTTTGGTTATAAATTTATAAAAAGGAGGAGAGGATGAAGGTAAAGGAAGAAATATTGAAGGAAATAGAAAAAATGCCTGAGGAATACCTTCAGGAGGTGCTTGATTTTGTGCGTTTTCTGGAGATGAAAATGATGAAAGAGAGGATAGAAACCGCGATAATGAGTGAATCTTCTCTTGAGAAAGACTGGCTTAGACCGGAGGAGGACGAGGCTTGGAAAGATTTGTGAAAGGCGATGTAGTGGTAGTTCCTTTCCCATTTTCCGACCTCAGTAAGGCTAAAAGACGCCCTGCCCTTGTAATTGCAGAGGTAGAGGGAAGGGATCTTATTCTATGTCAGATTACAAGCCAGTATGTAAAAGATAATTATGCTATTCAGATTGACAACGAGGATTTTGAGAGCGGTGGACTTAAACATACAAGTAATGTTCGTCCCAATAGAATATTCACGGCAGATCGTGATATTATTCTTTATCGTGCTGGTCGTCTTAAAAAAGAAAAGGTTAAAGAAGTGATTGAGAAAATAATAGAGATTTTACAGGCATAATTTCCAGAATATAAACCGGCTTCATTAAAGGCTTCGGTGAAAGACAGAAGTTTTACATTTTTCTCTCCGCAGAAAATGCGACGGCATCCAGAAATGTTTTTAACCATTTTGGATTTCTACTCCAAAATAGTCTTGACAATTTTGGAGTTTGCCAGAAGAGTGAATACCGGGATCGAGACCAATGTACCATCCCGTGAATATAAGAATGTTACACCCTTACATTCCTCAGGGAGGGAATATTGAAGAAGAGAAAGACCTGGTTAATAAAAGAAACTGTGAGTCCAATGTGAGTAAATCAGTCGCTATTCTGTCAAAAAACCTCCTTGACTTTATACTCCAGAGTATTATACTTTTAAGTATGAAGTTTATAGACAGGGAAGAAGAAATAAAGAAACTGAAAGAATTTCAGGGAAAGGGGCTTGTGCTCCTGTATGGTAGAAGGAGGGTGGGGAAGACCACACTCTTGAAAATGGCCCTGCCGGAGCGGGAAACACTTTATTATCAGTGTGCCCGTATTCCTAAAGAGATTATGTATCGTGAACTTACAGGTATACTGGGGCAGAGGGTAAAAGAACCGGTGGTGAGTTCATTTCATGTGAAGACCTTTGAGGACTTCTTACTTCTTTTTGAGCGGCACATGAAAAGAAAGAACCTTGTGATAGATGAGGTGGGATATCTTTTTGATGCTGATCCTTCCTTTTCTTCGATGCTTCAGAGATTTGTTGATAGAAGAGGAAAGAATATCGGGATTTATCTTTCCGGGTCCACGGTGGGTATTATAGAGCGTGAACTGTCTTCCAGGGCGCCTCTGTGGGGAAGGTTTGATCTGGTTCTTGAATTAAAACCTTTGAGATTTAAACACTTTGTTGAATATATTGGTAAAGATACGCCTTTCAGGAAAACTGCCTCTCTTTATGCAATTCTTGGTGGGGTTCCTTCTCACTGGGAGAGGGTTCCTCTTAAAAGAAATTTGTTTGAAGTGGTAAGGGAAGGATTTTTGAGTCCTCATGCACCGCTTTATAATGAAGTGGAGTTTCTTTTGAGGGAGGAATTGAGAGAAATACACAACTACTTTGCGATTCTTTCTGCAATTGCGTCAGGAAGAAGAAAGCATGGAGAAATAGCCGATGTTTCAGGTGTTCCTGTTCAGAGTTTATCAAAATACCTGGAGGTCCTTGAAAAACTTGGATGGATTGAGGGGTTAAGACCTGCTGGAGAGAGAAAAAGGAGAGCATTGTGGTATATAAAGGACAATTTATTCCGTTTCTGGTTTCGTTATGTTTTTCCTCATCGGCATATGATAGAAATGGGAATGACAGATAAGGTGCTTGAGATAATAAAGAATACCTGGGAGATGTTCATGGGAGAGGCTTACGAGAGAATTGCGATTGAAGTGGTTGAGGAGATGATAAAGGAAGGGATATTACCTCCGGTGCAGGAACGTGGAAGGTGGTGGAATAAGAAGGTTGAGGTAGACATACTGGGGTTGAATGAAAAAAAGGAATGGGTAATTGCAGGGGAGGTGAAGTGGGGATACTTTTCTTCCCGTGACCTGGCAGGGTTTATGGAGAAAATCAAAGCCCTCCCATTCAGGAAATCCAGGGATGCAAAGATACTTCTTTTCTCCGGAAAAGGTTTTAGATGCTCTCTCCCCAAAGGTGTGATGGGGATAAAAGGAGACAGGATTGTCCTGTAATCCTCAGGGTCAGGCATTAACAGTTAACAATTTTTCTTTACCCATTTATCAAATTCTTCCAGGATTTTCTTTTTTTCCTTCTGTTCTTGCATATCTCAATTTTGCGCCCGCAGGAGAGATTTCATTCCAGGTTAAATGAGTCCTTCGCGTAAGAGAACACCCCCCATGTTCTAACCGCATCTTTTTTAAATTTTATAACATCCTCAATACTTTCTTTATAAACGCCTCATCACCATATAATCCTGCACTTTCTTCACCTCAGGCATGGAAGCCATCCTTGCACGAACAGGATTGAGATGATGAACATACCTGGTGAGTAATCTCTGTGGGGCTCATGAGCCGTCTCAATCAGTAAATGAACATGATTAATAAACCTGTATCTGCGGGTGAGCTCCTTCAACATCTTTAAAAATTCCTCCCTCTCCCTGTCCTCCCAGAATATCACCCGCCCCTCATTTCCCTTGAAAATAACATGATGCAGAGCACCAGGATAATCAACCCGCAAAGGACGCGGCATGATAGGAGTTTAAAAAATCAGGAGAAATTCTCAAGCAAATTGTTAACTGTTAATGCCTGACCCCCCTGGGTACAGGGAATTTTGCGGAAGATACGGGTGTGGTTTGCTTCCCAGCCATATTCTGTCCGGGAGGGGTGATATAATAAAAATAAAAAGGAGGAAAAGACGATGTGCAGGATAAAAAGCGCTGCCCCCAGTGCGGTGAATTTATATGGAAACAGGCAAAAGTCTGCCCCCACTGCGGGTGAGAGTATTAAAGAAATAAGAAAGTATCGGGTGAAAGAATTGCAGGGTTGACTTTTGTCACCAAGATTTGTATTTTAATCACAGAGAGGCGAGAATATGAAGCATATGAAAGAGGTGGTAAAGTACTGGATAAGATTGGCAGAAGAAGACCTGCGTGTAATGAATACTCTCTTTCATCAGGGACATTATCCATACGCCCTTTTTATAGGGCATTTAAGTATAGAGAAACTTTTAAAAGGTTACTTTGTTTATAAAAAGGGAAAAACACCCTCCTTATATTCATGACCTTTCACGCCTTGCAGTTCTTGCTGAACTTTCACTCACTCCAGAGAGAAGAAAATTTCTTGATATGGTTACCGACTTTAACATAGAGGCCCGGTATCCAGATATCAAACTTTCCTTTTACAAAAAAGCGACATAAAGGAGTTTTTTCCAGTGGTTGAGGTCAATGATAAAATTATAGAGATAGTGAAGCGGTATATTGAAAGGTTGAGGAAGGCAGGTATTCATGTAGAAAAGGTGTATCTTTTTGGGTCTTTTGCAAGGGGGGAGGAGAATCCGTTAAGTGATATAGATGTTGCGGTGATTTCTTCTGATTTTTCCGGAGATATGCTGGAAGACAGGGCGAGATTGAAAGAGTTAAGATGGGATGTGGATGTGAGGATAGATCCTTTTCCTATCCATCCGGACGATGCCGTTCCAGAAAATCCAGTTTATGCTGAGATAATAAAGACCAGGGTAGAGGTCTGGAGTGAATAAATCTCCTGATGCAAAGTTCTGGAAAAGAATAAGGATTTTTCAACACAGATACTCACGGTATTAGTGAATTCTCTGAGAGCTACTCAGCACTTGCATTTTCCATAAAACTTAATAAAATTATTAAGAAACATGGAACAAACTCTGGCGTTTCAGGTTGCGACGAAACTCGGGGTGGATGTGCTGGAGGTGGTGAGGGAGTATTATGAGGTCCTTTTGTTGCGGGGGCTTTCCAGGCTTCCGTGGGGAGGGAGTATTGTGTTTAAGGGTGGTACATGTTTGAGGCTTGTCTATGGTTCCCCTCGTTTTTCTCAGGACCTGGATTTTTCTTTGCTTGAGGAAATAGAGAGATTTGGGGAAGGAATTGAGAAGGTGGTTGCACCTTTTCCTGAATGTGAAATAGAGGATATATGGAAGAAAAGGTTTACCTATCTTGCGGAGATAAAAATAATCAGAGACTATCTTCCACATCCTTTCAGGATTAAGATAGAAATTTCGCGAAGGATAGAAAAAGGGTATGAATGGAAGACCGCGCTTGTTTCCTCTCCCTGTTCTGTATATTCTGTTGTAATGAGGGTTGCCACTCTCAGGCAACTTTATCGGGATAAAATTGAATGTTTGAAAAAGAGAGGAAAGGCAAGAGATCTTTTTGATCTCTGGTTTATCTCTCAAAAACTCGGACTTCCCTATGAGCCACCTGTGCGCATGGACAGAAAGATACTGAGAAGGGACCTCCGACGGTATCTTCCACCAGAGTTTCACAGGGTGATAGAGGAGTTATGAAGGGAATAGAGGTATTCAGGAAATTAAAGGAGATGGGAAAAGGATTCTATACTGTTGCGGACCTGGAAAAGATAACAGGTCTTAAGAAAAATTCGCTTTACGTCTCCCTGAAGAGGTGGGTGGAAATGGGGTTGCTGGAAAGGGTGGCTCAGGGAATATATGTTCCTGCCGGTGAAAGAGTTGAGATGGAAAAAATAGCGATGGAACTCTATCCTCCCTGTTATGTTTCCTTTGAAAGTGCTCTTTTTAAATATGGGGTACTCAATCAGATGCCCTTCACCCTCACCCTTGCAACCACCAGGAAAACAAGGAGATTAAGAATTTATGGTAGAGAGGTTGAATTCAGGAAGTTGAAAGAGGATTTATTTTTTGGATTTGAGGAAATAAAAGGTGTATATTATGCCCTGCCTGAAAAGGCATTCCTTGACCTGATTTACTTCTATATCATGGGAAAGGTTTTCTGTGACTTTGATGAAATGGATTTAAGGAAACTCAACAGGGAAAAAATGCTTTCTTTTGCCACTTCATTTCCCCAAAGAGTGAGGGAATTTGTAAAAAATGAATTGCCTTATTCTGGATGAAATACTCCTGACAACTCTGGAGTTTATCGGAATTGAGAAAATATTGGCAGTGAAATAATTCGTGGTAATTTCTTTTCCATCGTGCTTAGCGAAAAATGAATACCATGTGAGAAACTCAGTCACCGGGGACAATTTGGTCACTTGATTTCTTTTTTTAAAGATAGCGGAGGAAATGGAGATTGGCATTCCAGAAAATTTCAATGGGAGTTTGCGAGAAGAATAAGGAAGGAGTGTGCGCGGGAACTTATTGATGTTGAGCCTTTTATAAAGAGTGAAAAAGAACTTGAACACTGCGCTGACATTCCCGGTCATATAGTAAAAACCGCCCTTAAAGAGGGAGTGGTGCTGTGAGCGAGGAGGGAGCAGGAGATAAACCTGCACATCGCAATGAAGATGTAGAAAGACCCGAAATCCCATACCCAACCTCAATAACCTGACCATTCTGGACTTTGCCAGAAGAGTGAAATATCGGGATTGAGACTGATGTACAATCCTGCGGATATAATGATACTGTCCAGTCGCATTCTGTCCCGAAGGGGTGATATATATTGAGAAAAAAGGAGGTGATTATGTATAACTTCAATCTTGATGTTTTGAGGATACGCCCTTCATGGAGGAATTATATTGTGAAGTTTTTCATTGCCGGTGGGCTTTTCCTGATAGGAGGCATTGTCTTTGCGGGTGGAGGCAGAAGGATAGGGGGATGGTTTTTCCTTATTGCTCTTGTTTTCGTTTTGATTGCGGTAATTCAGCGCTTTTCAAGGCTTTACACCCTTACCCGTGAATCCGTGAGTGCGAGGGCGGGTATTATTGCAAGGCATGAGAATGAGATAAAACTCACAGATATAAGGGAGGTTGGGGTGAGGCAGAATATAATGGAGAGGTTCTTGAGGACAGGTACAGTCCTTTTTGCCTCTGCTGCAACCGGAGGGGTTGAGGTCAAGTTTGAAGGGGTTTATGACCCTTTAAGCATAAAGGAAGAAGCGAATAAAAGAAAGAAAAAGGCTGCGGTGCAGGACAAAAAACGCTGCCCCCAGTGCGGTGAATTTATATGGAAACACGCCAAAGTCTGCCCGCATTGCGGATATGGGTTTGGGGAGGGGTGACCCTCCCTCCTGACACTTGAAGAGAGGAAAATGGAGAAATGTGAAAGGAATCGTTTTCTTGACAGAAATTTATTTTTAATTACAATGAATTTGCCATGTAATTGGGAAGCAACAAAAGGAGGCACAATGGGAAAAGGTGTCGTAAGAGGCAGGAGAAAAAGAAAATAGATAAAGATAACGGGAAAGAGTTTTTAGAAAACCTCGATGGGAAGTGTGAAAAATGGAAATCATCTTTGAACAGAAGAATATAGATTACAAGGAAAAATTCGGAGATAGAGTATTAAAAGATCTCTCAGCCTTTGCAAATACTCAGGGAGGAACCGTAATTATAGGAGTATCAAAAGACGGTAAGGTAAAGGGGATTGATTTATCAAACGAAGACCTTGAGAGAATCACAGAGAAAATAATTGGAAAACTTGGAATCCACCCTGACATTGAAATTGAAGAAATGAAATTGAAGAAATAAAAGGAAAGAAGATTATAAAAATATCTGTTCAGAAATCAACGATTCCTGTATCCTTTAATGGAAAATATTATGAAAGAGTAGGGAATACCACAAGAGAGATGAAGCCTGAGAGGTTAAGACAGTTTTTCCTCAAAGGAACAAACTGGGATTCTCTGGTGAATGAGGAAGCAGATTTTAATGAAATAGACGAGGAGACTGTAAGAATGTTTATAAGGATGGGAAAGGCAAAAGGAAGACTTACGGTATTTGATGAAAATGTGGATATAAAAACTCTATTTGAGCATTTAAAATTATCAAACAAAGGCAAATTGACAAATGCGGCGATAATTTTATATGGAAAAGACCCTCAAAAATACTTTTTAAACGCAGTATTGCGGGTAATAAGACTTAAAAATGAAATAACTCCGATAGGGGATAGGTTAATAAATGGTAATCTCTTCAGGCAGGTGGTGGAAGGTGAAGAAGCAATAAAGAATTTTCTCGGGGTAAGGTATGAGATTAAAGGACTTGTAAGGGAGGAAATATGGGATTATCCCCTGCCTGCGATAAGGGAGGCTTTAATAAATGCCTTAATTCACAGGGATTATTTCAGATGGAATGTTCAGACCCAGATAAAAATCTTTGATGATTATATATGGTTTTACAACATTGGAGGATTACCTGATGGTATCACCCTTGACCAGTTAAAAGAACCCCATTCTTCTGTTCCCAGGAATCCTCTAATAGTGCACATCTTTTATCTTGCGGGTCTTATAGAGGAGATGGGGACAGGGATAGAAAGGATAATGGAGGCTATGGAAGAAGCCGGACTCCCTGAACCTGAATTCAAAGAAGAAATGGGCGGTTTTTCTGTGTATTTCAGGAAAGATATTTATACTGAAGAATACCTGAGAAAACTTGGTTTGAACGAAAGACAGATAAAGGCGGTAATGTATGTAAAGGAGAAGGGGAAAATAACAAATAAGGAATATCAGGAGATAAATGCTGTTTCTAATAAAACTGCTTACCTTGAATTATCTGATCTTGTGGAAAAAGGTGTATTCACAGTCGAAGGTACTGGCAAAAAAACTTCATATAAGGTAATGAAAAAGTAATGAAAGGGTAATGAAAGTAATGATTTGGAAATTTAAAATACTGGAGCAGAACGGCGATACTGGAAAAGGGACGTATTACATAAAAACATAAAGGAGACAAAGGAATTGGGTTTCAAAAGGATGGCGCTTCCAGGGGATTTTGCGGAAGATACGGGTGTGGTTTACTTCCCAGCCATATTCTGTCCGGGAGGGGTGATATAATAAAAATAAAAAGGAGGAAAAGACGATGTGCAGGACAAAAAACGCTGCCCCCAGTGCGGTGAATTTATATGGAAACACGCCAAAGTCTGCCCCCACTGCGGGTACAGGTTTGGGGAGGGGTGAGGGCTTGGGGGTAATTCGGGATGATGAGAGTAAAAAGAGAAAAGGTGGGTACCATGTGAGGAAATCGGTCAAATGGGAAAACGGAGATGTCTTGACAAACCCACTTTTTACTGCTATAAAAATAACACAACAAGCAGGGTCAAAATGGGGTAAACTAAAGAAAGGAAGGAGTAAGGCGGTGAAGGGAGAATATTTTGAGACAATGAGAGAAATGATATTTATGTCTAAGAGGTTGTGGTATGAGAAATTAAACTACATTGGAGGTGTGCCAAATGTATAAAATAAGAGACATTACAATTGCAAGGAAAGAGGTGTTAGATGGAACTTTTCAAGGGGTAATACAAACACACAAAGTGGATGCAAGAGAGAAACGACTTGAAAATAATCCTGAGGAATTCTTAAAAATTACTTATCCCTCTTCAGCAATAAGGAGATCTCTTGAAAGAATAGATGAAAAACTTACTGGAAAGTCTAATCAGGGAGGATTTTTACTGGTAGGTCCTTATGGGTCAGGAAAATCCCATACTCTAATAACTCTTTATCATCTGTTTAATAATCCTTCGTTAGCGAGGGATTGGGGAAAACAATGGAAAATAGATTTCGAATTACCTGAAAGATCACGGTCAGTTATAGTATCTACAAGAAGATACGATGTTGACCGTTTATGGGAACCGATTTTCAAACTTTTGGGAAGAGAGGATTTACTAAGTGAAATAAAGAGATTCCCGACAACCGATCAAATTGAAGAACTGGTTGGCGATGACGTTGTTGCAATCTTCATAGACGAGATAGAAAACTGGTATGGAGCTTTTGATCGAGAAACACAAGCGCACCTTATTGAACAAAATGAGACGTTTTTAGAACACCTATTGGAGGTTGCCGCAGATTTTACCAAAAAATTGTTCGTTTTTATAACATTTCTCGAAGAGAAAGAGGGACTAAAGAAAATTTTTAATAGGACAAAACCTGTAAGAATAGATGTAAGCCCGGTTGAAGACAGAGAGAAAGTAATACTCCATCGTCTTTTTGAGGACATGGAAAGTGTGGATAACAATAAAGTTGAGATAGTGGTGGAAAAATACATTAGCGCATACTCAGAACCTATACAAATTGATAATATTCAAAATTATAAACGCAGAATGATTAGAACGTATCCATTCCATCCTTTACTCTTAGATACTCTTTTCCAGATATATGAGGCTGCAGCTGAAAGGCAAGATATAAGAGGTATGCTAAATGTACTTGCTGATGCTGTAAAAGACACGTATGAAAGAAAGGACCTTATCTTAGTCAGCGATGTTGATGAGAATGCTTTTAGAGGTATAGATTTGAAACTGATGGAGAAATATGAGTTTGACTTGGAGAGGGTGAAGGATATTGGATTCGCTAAAGAGATATTGAAAACAATATTAATTTTCACATTGAATGAGAAAACTCATGGAGCTACCGAATCAGATATTCTATTGTCAATATTTAGCCCAACAGAAGCGCACACCTTGAACTCCATCCTCATGGATCTTGAAAATATTTACGGCAAACCCCACTACCTCCATAAAGAAAATGAAGTCTATCTCTTTAAGCATGAACTGAATATTTATGCGTTGCTCGAAAAAGAAAAGAATAAAATTACAGAAGAAGATGTGAAAGAGAAAATTGCTGAAATATTGAAAAAGGATGTTTTCGAAAACAGAGCCTTTATATTGGGTTTTGACGAGATACCTGATCATAACAAAGTAAAGATAGTTGTGGTGCCAGAATCCTGGGGAGTGAATGATGAATTAAAGACCAAATTAAACGAATTTTACAAAGGAAAAACATGGCAGAATACTTACATCCTGGTATTACCAGAGAGAATCTCAATATTCTCATTTGAAATTCTGGAGAAAGGGAAAAGATTGAAGGCTGCAGAGAATTTAATGGAGAAGGTGAAAGATGAGGAAGGAAAATTAAGAAAAATCATTCAGGAAGAGAGAAAAAGTATTGCAGATAAAATAAAAGCTTGCTATGGGTATATCGTGAAATGGGTGGAACGGGGTGGAGAGCTCACCTATAGATTGATAAATGTAAGCGCAGATATAAATACCATAAGAGAGAAAGCACGGAGCGATCCAGAATTGTGTGCCGATTTTATCGTTAATGAAATAGAGGATAAGCCAGGTGGCATAAGAATGGAAGATTTGATAAATGATTTTAAAAAATACAGGCGGTATCCATTTATTCTTGATGATGAGACAATTTACTCAGTGATAAGAAACTTGCACAGAGATAAAAGAGTGATAATTCAAGGTGAAAGAGGAAAGTGGTACATTGATGGGTCTCCAAAAAACATAGAACCCTCTTTTGTCATTATTCATCCAAAATATGTACCTGAAATTGAGAAAGAACCTGAAGTTTCTGAAGATAGAGAAGTAGAAGTTAAAGCCGATGAGATACCCGAAATGGAAGGGATCCCAGAAATTACTGTAGAAAGAAAAGAGAAACAGGAACTCTCACTTTCTGGGAATTCTCCCAGAGCCATACTTAGCAAGATTGAAGCTATGACTAGTGAGAAAGATGAATTTGAGGAAATTTCTGTGAAATATAGGTTTAAGCAATATCTCTCAAAGCAGGAAATAATGAAATTTGTTAAACAGCTTCCTCATCAAGAAGAATGTGAAATTGAGGCAGAAATAATACTCTGGAGGGAGAAAGATGAGAGTTGAGACTGACTTTGTAATGGAACTTGTGGAAAAAGATAATCCGGTGCCAACGGTAGGTAATAAACTATTGAAATTGTGGTTAAATATGGCGGAGAAAAAAGAGGAGGTCAAAGGTTACTACTCCAAGGGTGAGGAGGAGGTAAGAGATTTTGAAGAGTTTATTTTAAAATCGTACTGGGAATTTTACGATTTGCTTGCAAAGGCGTGTTTGAGGGAAAAAGACGTTTTTCAATCGTATCCAGATGCAACAGTTGTGATAATGGACGGGATGAGTATAAGAGAAAGTGTATTGCTCTATAACCTTCTGAAAAACAGGTACAGAGTAAAACATGAATTTAACTTTTCTGCTATACCATCAGATACTGAATTTTTCAGAGAGAAGATAAAGATACCCGTGAGTGATTTTTCAATTATAAACGATCCCGAGAATATAAGGCTTAATGGAAATGAAAAATACATCTGGTCATATTTCCCGGATGTAATGCTTGATAAGATACAAACAGGGCATGCAATAATTTCATCTCTTGAAAAAATGTATAAAGTCGTTGAGGGAATAGTTCTTGAAATTTTAGAAAGAATCAGGTCTGAGAAAATAGTTATTACGTCCGATCACGGATATATAAGGACAGAAGCGGGCTTTGTATTTTCAGTACCGGATAAGGCAAGAAGAAAATTTCAGCAGATTTTTGGTAGCAAAAGATATGTGGAGATGGAAGATATTGATGTTGAAGATCTGG
>JAPDKE010000008.1 GCA_029258725.1 bacterium
AGGGTTCCGTGTATTCCTTCCCCAGAACCTCCTCGTATTTGAGAACCTCAATACCCGCCTGTTTGAGTATTTCCTTTGAGAATTCATCAGGATAGCCTTCCTTGTATATTATCCTCTTTATCCCTGCATTTATCAGCATCTTTGCGCATATAAAGCATGGATGATGAGTAACATACATTGTTCCACCCTCTATGTTCACCCCGAGTTTTGCAGCCTGGATGATGGCATTCTGTTCAGCATGAACAGCCCTTGAGAGCTCCATCCTCTCTCCTGATGGCACGTTGAGTTTATCCCTGAGACACCCTCCAAGTTCATCACAGTGGGGAACACCCTCCGGAGGTCCATTGTATCCGGTTGCGAGTATCCTTTTATTTTTAACGATGATTGCACCCACCTTTCTTCTCAGGCAGGTTGAGCGGGATGCAACGAGTTCTGTTATCTGCATGAAGTATTCATGCCACGATGGTCTTTTCATCCCACCTCCCTTTTTATTGCCCCCCGGGGGCAGACCTTTCTACATCTATCGCATCTTATACACTCAGCACTCTGGGGGTCCTCATAAATCCTTATATCCATCGGGCAAACATCCTGGCACAGGTTGCACTTCACACAGAGATTCATATCAACCCGGTATTTCACGAGGCTTATCCGGTTTAGAATTCCGTATATCAGTCCCAGAGGGCACACTGCCCTGCAGAAGGGTCTTTTTATGAAAATGGATAAAGAAAGGAACAAAAGAAGAAGAAAGAGTTTCCAGTAATAGAGAATTCCAGCAAGGCTTCTGTATTCCCTGAACAAGAGAACATGTGGTATTCCTGCCTGCAGGGTTCCCTGTGGGCATATGAACTGGCAGAAGAAGGGTTCAAAGGCGTAAAACGAAAAACCAAGGGTGAGAATGAGAATGGGGTATTTCAGATAAAGGAATCCCCGCGGGAGTTTTATTTTGACGGATTTTATCTTATAAAGCAGTTCCTGCAAAAGACCGAAGGGACATAGCCATCCGCACTGGATTCTTCCTGCAATACTCCCGATAACTGCAAAAAATCCCAGGATGTAAAATGGAAAGGACCTTATGACCATCCAGTGCTGAAGCAATCCCAGTGGACAGGAGAAGTATGCAAAAGGACAGGAATAGCAGTTTAAGGAAGGGGTTGGGCATCCCTTGAGAACCCCCTGGTATATTCCGGGTCTTATAAGAGATACAAAATACCCATTCTGCAAAATGGTGCTTCCTGCAAGGATGGAATACCTCAGCCTATCCCTATGCACTGGAGGCATATCATTATACCCCTTTTCAGAGCCTCAGAGAACTCTCCTCTGAAAATTCCGTAAAGAAGGAGTCCCAATCCTGCTATCAAAATAAAAAAAGAAACTCTCTTCCTCATCTTTTTAACAGCGGAGAGGGCGGGATTCGAACCCGCGAGGGAGCTTTCGCCCCCCACACGATTTCCAATCGTGCTCCTTAGGCCAGGCTCGGACACCTCTCCGTTAAAAAAGCTGGGGAGCAGGGATTCGAACCCCGATTTCTGGAGCCAGAGTCCAGCGTCCTGCCAGTTGGACGACTCCCCAGTCTGGTAGCGCCACGGGGATTTGAACCCCGGCCTCCTGGCTGAGAACCAGGCGTCCTGGGCCTGGCTAGACGATGGCGCCTCGCTATTATTTATACCCAAATTTTAAGGTTTGTCAAGTTTTCGATTTTCCTCCTTCTGGTGTCCACCCTTTCTCATTTCTTTCCTTCTTCCATTCCCGGTTTAGTAATGCTCTCATATAATTTTTTATCCCACACTCAACCAGCCCTTGACTTTTTTCTCTTTTTAAAGAAAATATTTCCATGAGGAAAAAGGCGGTTGTTCTCATCCCAGGGATTTCCCTGATTCTTTTCCTCCTTCTGGAATGGTTTTACATTCCTCTTGAGGGAAAGATTTACGATTTCCTTCAGTACCTCACCGCATCAGAACAGCCCGAAGTTCCGGTTGTCATAGTTGATATTGACAATCGTTCTCTGAACGAGCTTGGAAGATTCCAGAACTGGCCAAGATACTATTTTGCACAGGTTCTAAAAAACATAAGAAAGGATAATCCCAAAATCATTGCGTTTGATATTCTCTTTACAGAACCTGATACAATGCCAGGGGTTGTGAGAAAGATACTGAGGGAAAAACTTGGACCTCTGGGAGACAGCGCCTTTTACCTTCTTTCCTTTGATCGTGCCCTTGAAAAAGAACTGGATTCAACCCCTGCGGTTATTCTTCCCTTCTTCTTCACGGACGAATTCTCAACCCCTTCCCCCTCCTTTTTGAGATATCGAGTTCTGGTGGAGGGAATAAATCCCCCATCCTTTCCCGGTGTTGTGTCCTGTGAGGAGAGATTTCTGAAGAAAAACGTTTCCGTGGGATTTATAAATGCCTTTCCGGACAGGGATGGCACCCTGAGAAGGTGCTATCTCTTCGGAGAATGGAATGGGAACATATTTCCCCATCTTTCACTTGCCATTGCGGAGAGACTCAGGATAGACTGGAGAAAACTCCCATTTGAAAAGGACGGCTCATTTTTCATAAAGTTCACAGGACCCTTCCACACATTCCCCTACGTATCATTCACCGATGTTTACCATGGAAGAATACCGGATGGATATTTTAAAAACAGAATAGTCCTCATTGGAACATCAGCAACAGGGCTTTCAGACAGATTCAATGTTCCTGTGGGAATAATGCCCGGGGTAGAGATACACGCAAATGTGATAGACAATCTCAGAAAGGGAGAGTTTTTAAAGGTGGTTCCTCTTCACCTCCGGTTGATTATCATGCTTGTTTTCTCCCTTTTCTTAACCGTTCTTTCAACCTCAAGGAGAATGTATCTTTCCTTTATTCTTTTCATTCTCGCACTCATTCTTTTCCCCGTTATTTCTCTCTTTCTCTTTTTCAACAACATCTATCTTGAGATGACAAGGATTGAAGGAATCATACTATTTTCCTACATTGCAGGCACAATTCTGACAATGAGGGAGACGGAGAAAGAAAAGAGAAAAATAAGGGAACTTTTCTCAAGGTACCTGCCTGAAAGGGTAATAGATGAAATGGTGGAGAAAATGGAGATACCCCTGGGAGGAGAAAGAAGGGAGATAACGGTTCTTTTCTCCGATATCAGGAATTTCACATCCCTTTCCGAAAAAAGAGACCCTGCGGATGTTGTATCGGACCTGAATGAGTTCTTCAACGAGATGACAGAGTGCATATTCAAGTATGATGGAATGGTGGATAAGTTCCTGGGGGATGGGATAATGGCGATATTTGGTGCTCCGGTTCCGGTACCAGGACATGCTGAGAAGGCAGTCATGGCTGCCCTTGAAATGGTTGAGAGGGCAGAGAGACTGAAAAAGAAGTGGAAGACGAGAGGAAAGAGGGGATTTGATATAGGGATAGGGATTCACACAGGGGTTGCGGTGGTTGGAAATGTGGGATCAAGCAAGAGAATGGAATATACGGCAATTGGAGATACCGTAAATCTTGCAGCAAGGCTTGAGCCATTAAATAAAGAATACGGGACAAGAATAATAATAAGCGAGACAACAAAGAGACAGATTAAGGATTTCTTTATTTTGAGAGACCTGGGTTCTGTTAAGGTGAAGGGGAAAAGAGCAGAGGTAAAAATCTACGAGGTTATATCCAGAAAATAAAAAATGGCCCCAAGGGGACTCGAACCCCTACCTTCACCTTGAAAGAGTGATGTCCTAATCCTTTAGACGATGGGGCCTTTCTCTGGTAATATATATATTTTCAGAGAAAAGTCAAGCCTTTATGCCTTTTTCTTCTTTCCTTTTTTGGTTGTTGTCTTCTTTTTCGTTGTTTTCTTTGCGGTTGTTTTCTTCTTTGTGGTCTTCTTCTTTGTTTTCTTCTCTTCTTCCTCTTCCTTCTTTTCCACCTTCTCCTCCACCTTCACCTCGGGCTTTATCTCCTCTTCTATTATCTCCTCTTTTTTCTCCAGCAGATTCTTTTCATCCTTGAGTTTTACAAGGATTATATAGATTATTGTCTGTCCGGATACCCAGGTGCTTACCGCATATCCAAGAACCACAAAAACAATAACATAGAAGGAGAGCCCGAGGAGGAATCCTCCAAAAGAGGTCGTTACCCCGGATGCACCCGCGGAGATGAACTTATAGGGAAGAACGAGAGATGGGAAGTAATTTCCAACCCAGATAGGAATCCATGTGATATGGAGATACCAGTGGGCGTTGTTCCACATGATGTTCCACCATCCTCTTGGTCCCTGCCACACTCCAAGTGCCCAGCGGGTGAGGTGAAGTGCCTCTCTCAAGAGTATAGCAAAGATAAAAGTTCCCACGAAGGTGACTATTCCCAGAATTATCTGCCAGAGCACGTATCTCCATGTCTGTTCGTTTATGAGGCTGAAGGACTCAAAGATGGTGTCAAATGTATCTCCCTCGGTTGTTGCCACTATTGCGTTTGCAGTAAGAAAGGTAACCACAAGTACAATGCCAAGATAAACCACAAAAAGGGCTCCTGCTATTATTGGAAGTGCAAGACATCCAATTGCTATCTGTCCCACATATGGTATCCTTCCAACAAGTCCAAAGCACATGCCGATAAGGATGAGAATCGCACTGAAGAATATAAGGGTTATGGGGGAAAGGAAAGGGGCCTGCCAGTTCTTGAACGCATATCTCCATGCCTCTCTTGTCTCATAGAACTCATCGCCTCTCAGCTGTTCAAACTGTATCTTTGCTATCGCGGTTGTTGTTACAGCATAGAAGTAGAAAACACCGAGCAGACCTATTATCCATATAAGCCAGGAGTACCAGGGAAAGTGATGACCGAGTGGCATGGGTAGAAACCTGAATTCCTGCCATATGCGTTTTATTCCCCATCCACCGGTGAGAAAGGTGAGATAGGAGAAAACTGCATATATGATGGCGGCAATAAAGATACCCTCAAAGGCAACCCATATTCTTTTTGAAGAAGGACGGGCTGCCCTGAAAACATCCTTGAATGTAAATTCCAGGTTCACTCTTCACCTCCTTTTTGTTTAAGGTTTATCTCGGTGGAAATTCATAGAATATAACCTGGGACATGGGTGTTGGGACACCGTTTATCTTACCTGGTTCAAACTCGAGCTTCTTTGCAGCCTCTATAGCAGCCTGGGTGCAGGCAGGATTTCCAAAGTCTTTCACAACCTCAACATTTGTTACCTTTCCATCAACACCAACAGTTACCCTCACATAAACCCTTCCCTCTGCACCAACAAGCCTTGCAGCCTCAGGATACTCAGGAACAACAAACTTCTTGAGTTTTGGCTCTTCCCTTATGACAGGCTCAGGAGGTGGTGGAGGGGGTGCTTCCTCTTTTTTCTCTTCCTTTTTTACCTCTTCCTTCTTTTCTTCCTTCTTCTCAGCCGGAGGAGGTGCTGGTTTTTTCTTTACGGTTCTTGTCAGCAGTGCTGTTTCAAGAGCACGTTCGGCTGTAACCCTGGGAGGAGCAGAAACCCTCACAGGTTTTTTCTTTCTCTTTGCCATCGCAAGCTGCATCTCCTCCCACTTCTTCCCAAGGGATGCAAGGTCTATTTCCTTCCTTTCTCCTGCAGGTATCCAGAGAGCATCAACAAACTCAATCGGTCTTCTCCTATCCTCTTTTTCTATACCCTTAACACTTTTGTGGACCACGGTTATATTGTTCGGGACTATGAGGAAGGAATAGGGAACATCCTGTGCAACGATGCGCTGGAATTCACTCCATATCTTTTTCCCTCTTTTTCTGTCAAGAGAGAGGACTCCTTCCTCTATAAGTTTGTCAACTTCTTTATTCCTGTAACCTATAAAGTTGTATATTCCATCCGAACTCCATACCGGTGATGGGTCAAGTCTCCTTCCCATCTTCCATGAAAGTATAAACCCATCAAACTTTCTTGCAAAAAGCCTTTTCACAAATTCAGGGGTCTCCAGTTCCTCAAGTCTAACCCTCATTCCAACATCCTCAAATGCACGCTTTACCTCTCTTGCCACAGCAACCTTCAGAGGGTCCCCCTTCTCAACAATGAGATTTATGGTGTGCTTCCGGTACCCTTTGAGCACTTCTCTTGCCTTCTTCTTATCATAAGGAATCACGGGGACATCAGGGTCGTAAGCCCAGCTTGCGGGAACTATGGGTCCTCTCGCAACCTCTCCATATCCATGAAGCAGCTTTTCAATCATTCCCTTCCTGTCAATGGCCATGGTGAGCGCCTCTCTCACCTTCTTCAGGGAGAATGGATATTTTTTCAGGTTCCATCCTATGTAGAGATAGGAATTTCCAGGCTGAACAAGCAGAGTGTAGTTCTTTATATTCTTTATCTTCTCAACCTCTATAGGAGGAAAGTCGGGAATGAGATGGACATTCTCATCCTTCATCTCCTCTATCACTGCATCAATTGCCTTCGGGAACCAGAAGCATATCCTGTCAAGAGGGGGTCTCCCACCCCAGAAATTCTTATTGGCAACAAGTTCTATTCTCTCTCCCTGCTTCCAGACGTCAAGTCTATAGGGTCCTGACCCGGTTGGTTCGTAATTCAGAAAGCTTTCTTTTATGTTTGTTTCTTTTTTCCAGATATGTTCTGGAAGAGGGAAGATGTTGGAACAGAGCAACTCATCTGCAAAGACATGAGTAAACGTGAACCTCACCCTGTGTTCGTCCAGTGCCTCAACTTTCTCTATGTACTTCACTATCCCGTAAAGAGGAGAATTATTCTTCGGGTCCTTTATCAGATTATAGGTGAACACAATATCCTCAGCAGTTACAGGCTTCCCATCCCACCACTTCGCATCCCTTCTCAGATAGTAGGTTATGGACCTCAAATCCTCTGAATATTCCCATGATTCCGCAAGTGCAGGACGCACCTTTCCATCAGGTCCAACCATGTGAAGCGAAGAGAAGAGTTTTTCAACCACCGGAGACTGAACACCAAAAGGAGGATACAGAGGGTTGAGGTTTGAGGGTTCCTCCATCAATGCGACAACGAGTGTTCCTCCACGTTCACCTTTATAAAGAACCTCCTCCTTCTTACCACAGGCAAGAAAGAGAAGCATGAAAAGTGGTATGTATCTTTTCATTTTAACCCCCTTTTTGAAAATTTATACCCGTTTTTTTCTTATAAGTCAAGAGATTTTATTGACTTTTTTGATTTTTTTTATTATAAGTTTACCCGTGAACACAGAAGGGAAAAAACTCATAGAAAAGGCAAGGAATCTTATCGAGGCAGGGGAAGTGGAGGAAGCAGTTTACGTGCTCCAGGAGGGAGCCAGAAACTTCCCCCATTATCCTGATCTGCACAATGAACTCGGTGTTGCCCTTTCTTTACTGGGAAGATACACCGAGGCTATAAATGCGTTTAAGCAGGCAATAGCACTCAATCCAAACTACATTGAGGCACACCTCAACCTTGCCCTTACCTTAACTGAAATGGGCAAAAGAAAGGAGGCAATGGAGGAGTTTGAGAAGGTTGAGTTACTTGAAAGGGCAAGGGGTGGGGATATGGGATTTTCTGCAAAGGCAAAACTTGCAAATGCCCATAAGGAGATAGCCTCCCTTTACATGGACCTTGGAAAATATAAAGAGGCAATAGATGAGCTTGAAAAGGCATTCTCCCTTGCCCCTGACTTTCCTGATGTTGGAATTTTACTTGCCAAGGCATACATGGAGATTGAGGAGCATGAGAAGGCTGTAAAAGTTCTTGAGAGGGTTCTTTCTTACCATCCCTACAACTCAGAGGCAGGGATAAGACTCGGACTTGCGTATTTTAAACTCGGTAAGAAAGAAAAGGCAAGGGAAATCTGGGAAGGGGTAAAGAAAAAAGATCCTGCAAATGAAAAAGTAAGGTTCTACATGGGACTGCTCGGGGGTGAAAATGGGGTATAAGGATACCGTTAATCTTCCAAAGACCGATTTTCCCATGAGGGCGAGTCTTCCCCAGCGTGAGCCCGGAATGATAAAGCGCTGGGATGGGATGAAGGTTTACAAAAAAATGCTTGAGAGAAGAAGGAATGCCCCACTTTTCGTTCTTCACGATGGTCCCCCTTATTCAAACGGTCATATTCACCTGGGACACACACTCAATAAGGTGGTGAAGGATATAATAGTCAAGTACAAGTATCTCTCAGGTTACAGGACCCCATTTGTTCCCGGATGGGACAACCACGGAATGCCCATAGAAAATATAGTGATAAAGGAGTTTAAAGGAGATAAATCAAAAATTCGGGAGATAAGAAAGAGATGCAGGGAATTTGCAGGGGAGTGGATAGATATACAGAGGGAGGAGTTCAGGAGGCTTGGTGTATTCGGAGACTGGGATAATCCCTATCTCACAATGTCAAGGGAATATGAGGGGAGAGAGATTCTGTTCTTTGCAGACCTTGTTGAAAAGGGGTATGTTTACCGGGGATACATGCCAATTCACTGGTGTCCGGTGTGTGAAACTGCGCTTGCACTTGCAGAGATAGAGTATAAGGAAAAGGAATCTCCCTCCATATGGTTCACCATGGAAGGGGATGGGATAACCGCGGTTGTGTGGACCACAACCCCGTGGACCATAATATCCAACGTTGCCCTCGCATTCCATCCGGATTACGAGTACGTGGTTGTTAAGGTAAAGGATAAAAACTACGTTCTTGCACGTGAACTCCTGGAGAAAAACGCAAACCTTCTGGGATGGGAGAACTTTGAGGTCAAGGAACTTTTGAAAGGAACGGAGTTTGAGGGCAGGGAATTCAGGCATCCCTTCATTGACAGAATATCCCGTGGAATACTTGCGGATTTTGTCACCCTGGAAGAAGGAACAGGAATAGTCCACATAGCACCGGGGCACGGTAAGGAGGACTTTGAGGTTGGAAGAGAGTACGACCTTCCTGTGATTTCTCCCGTTGATGAGCGTGGAAGGTTTACCAGGGAGGCGCCGGGATTTGAAGGACTTACCACGGATGAGGCATCCAGGAAGGTGGTTGAGATTTTGAAAGAAAAGAAATCTCTTTTAAGGGAAGACAGAATTGTGCACCAGTATCCCCACTGCTGGAGATGCAAGCATCACCTCATATTCAGGGCAACGGAGCAGTGGTTTTTATCCATAGACCACAGGGAATTGAGAAAAAAGGCACTTTCAGAAATAGATAAGGTTGAGTGGATTCCTCCTGAGTCAAAGAACAGAATATACGCCTCTGTTGAAGAAAGACCCGAGTGGTGTCTTTCACGTCAGAGGGTGTGGGGTCTTCCCATACCTGCATTTTACTGCAAAAACTGCAAAAAGGCTGTTCTTGACCCTGCGGTTATAAGAAGGGTTGGTGAGATTTTCCTTGAACATGGTTCGGATATATGGTATGAGCGCGATGCCTCATTCTTCCTTCCCCCCGACTATACCTGCCCTCACTGCGGAGGGAAGGAGTTTGAGAAGGAGAACGATATTCTGGATGTGTGGTTTGATTCCGGTGTGAGTTCCCTTGTTGTTCTTCGTGATGAGGAATGGCCATCCCATGTTTATCTTGAGGGACCCGACCAGCACAGGGGATGGTTCAACTCCTCCTTAATGGTCTCCTGTGCAATAAGGGAAAAAGCCCCATACCGGGTGGTTATTACCCATGGATGGGTCCTGGATGAACAGGGAAGGGCGATGCATAAGGCTCTTGGAAATGTGATATCTCCACTTGAGGTTATAGGAAAGTATGGAGCGGACCTTGTCAGGCTCTGGGTCGGCTCATCGGACTACACCCAGGATGTAAGGCTTGGTCCCCAGATTCTTGAACGTCTGGTTGATGCATACCGGAAGATAAGGAATACATACCGGTTCATGCTCGGGAATCTTTACGACTTTACCCCGGAGGATGCACTCCCATCCAATGAACTCCTTCCCGTTGATAGATACATTCTCTCTGTTTTTCAGGTGGTTAAGGAGAAAATAAAAGACTTTTATGAGAAATACACCTTCCACAGGGTTTATCATACCTACATGGACTTTGTTATAAAGTATCTTTCTTCCTTCTATCTTGACATCCTCAAGGACAGACTCTACACCTACGGGAAGACATCAAAAGAAAGAAGGAGTGCACAGACGGTTCTTCATGAGGTTCTGAGTGAGATGCTCGTCATCTTCTCTCCTGTTCTTTCCTTCACAACCGAGGAGGCATGGAGTTACCTGCCTGGAAGAAAAACAGAGAGTGTATTCTACAATGACTTCCCTCCTGTGAAGAAGGAACTTGTGGATGAAAAACTCATGAAGGAGTTTGAACACATTCTTTCTGTAAGGGAGGATGTGCTTTTACTGCTTGAAAAGGGAAGAAGGGAGAAGATAATAGGGAACTCCCTTGAGGCAAAGGTAATGATGGAGAACAAAGATGAAGTTCTTGAGAAGTATAAGGATTATCTCCCCGAGATATTCATCGTCTCGCAGGTTGAGTTTGGTCCTGCGGAAGGGGAGGTAATCCTTGAGGGAGAGCACGGAAAATATGCACTCAAAAAGGCGGATGGAAATAAGTGTGAGCGCTGCTGGGTTTACTCTCCAACCGTTGGGGAGGACCCGGAATATCCATCCCTATGTTCAAAGTGCAGGGAGGTTATAAGGAGGGGAGACTATGGATAAAAACAAACTCAAACACTTTGAGGAACTTCTGAGAAAGGAAAGGGAGAGAGTGCTTGAGGAAATAGAATTGCTGCGTCCCAAGGTGGAGGGAGAGGGAGAGGAGACAATCAACTACTACCCCACCCATCCTGCGGATGCCGGGATTGAGGAGGAGGTAAAGGTTACCGATACAATTTTGCTGGATAATCTATCAAGAGAACTCAGGGAGATAGAGGCAGCTTTGGAAAGAATAGCAGAGGGAACCTACGGGATATGTGAGAAATGTGGAAAAAAGATACCCGAAGGCAGGCTTGCATTGGTTCCATATACACGATTCTGTAAGGAGTGTGCTGAGAAGGAGGAGGGTTGAAGAAGTACTGGTTCCTTTCCCTTTCTTTTTTTATCCTTATCCTTGACAGGGTAACCAAGGAATGGGTTGTGAAAAACTTTTACAGGTTTGAAACAAAGAGAATTTTTGGAGATTTTCTCAGATTTACCTACACAAGAAACCCTCATGGTGTGTTTGGAATCCCTCTTGGAGGAAAATATCTTTCTCTTATTCTCACTTTATGTGCCTTTGTTTTTGTTATTTACCTTTTTGTCATATCAAAGGAAAGGTTCCTTGCCTTTGCCCTTTCCCTCATCATAGGGGGGGCAATGGGAAATCTATGGGATAGATTGACCGCTGGTTCTGTTGTTGACTTCATTGATGTTGGTATCGGAAGGTGGAGATGGCCCACCTTCAACGTTGCGGACTCCTTTGTGACTGTTGGAATAATCCTTGCTCTTGCTTACTGGTTCTTTGAGGAAAAAAGGAAAGGTGCTCGTTCTACTTGCGTATAACCCCACCACCCTTGTCTATCCTCCCTTTGAACATGCAATGGGATACCACAGGGCGGTCCCATTCTATTTAAAACTTTTTGGGCTCAATATAGATGTGAAGGAACCTTATGGAATAGCATGCTGTAAGATGAAGATATTTGATGACCCCAAAACCCATGCGGATGATGATGAACTCACGGTGATTGCTGTTGACAGGAAGAATCACAGAATAATCTACAACATAAAACTTGTGAAGTTGAAGGCACTTGGGAAGATGGGAAGAGGGAAGGGGAAATTTTACTTTCCAACCGGGGTTGAATGTTCGGTTGATGGGGATGTCTGGGTGTGTGACTGGGGAAACAACAGGGTGGTTCACCTTGTAATGACCCCTGATTCCCTTGCATGGGACACTGCCTTTGGATTTTACGGAATATTTCCTGGAGAGTTTGATGGTCCATGGGATTGTGCATGGGATGGGGAAAAGCTTTATGTCACCGATTACGGAAATAATCGGGTTCAGGTATTTACACGGAGGGGAAGATTTCTCTATGAGATAAAGAATCTCCCCCATCCAACAGGAATTGCGGTTATTTCAGAGAAAGAGAGATGGAACAGGTTTAAGGAAAGTTTTATTGTGGTTATAACCGACGATGGAAGAAAGATAAGAAAACTTTCACTTACAGGTCAGGAGGAAAGGGAGGTTTACTACCGCGAACTGGAACTCAAGGATGCATATTTTTCATTTCCTGCCATTGATTACTTTTCCCAGATATGGGTTACCGACTCAAAAAATCACTGCATCCACATGTTCACGAGAAACCTTCTTTATGTCACCTCCTTTGGGAGGAAGGGTAAGGGGGATAAGGAGTTTATTTCTCCGAAAGGGATTGCAATATGGAAAAAATTCGGGCAGGTCTTTGTTGTGGATGATATGGGTGCGCAGTACTACTGGATGGGGGTGGACGGATGGGTGCTCGGGGTGAATCCTGATACCTTCACGGTTGAAGATCCGGGAACTGTTATAGGATTTTACACAACCCAGCCTGCGTATGTGAGAATAGAGATTTTTGATGAGAATGGGAAAAGGATAAGGAAATTGTATCCCGGTTTTTTTGAGGAGCCAAAGGACCATCTTGTAATGTGGGATGGGAGAAACGACAGGGGGGAGGTCGTTCCGGGGAGGTATAAGATAAGGATAAAACTCACCCCTCCTTATTCCTCAAGGGGAAGATTTAAAAAGATTCTTGAGACGGAGGTTGTATGTGTTCCCTGAGTGAGTTTCTGTGGGGGGTTAGACTTTTTTATCTAATCTATCCTGCGGAATACATGGAGGTATCCCTTCCATGGCTTTACCCTGTAACCCCCTTTTCCACCCACAGGTTTTACATGCTTGAGGATTCCCTTTTATTCAATCCAGGATTTGAGAAGGGAATATTTGGTGATTCAGTCCTTTACCTGTATCCCTCTCCAATACCGGATGGATACCGGAGCTTTATAGTTTATGGGGAGGGAAGTCCTGTTATGAAGGGGGGAGGGATTGAGAGACCTATATTCTCAGGAAAAATCAGGGCATGGGGATATCTCGGGGTTTATGGGGAGAATGAGGTGAACTATCACGGGGAATTTGTCCATCCTCTCCCTCCGGGCTCTCTTTTTCTTGTCTACCATACCTCCCCCATGCTTTCCTTTAAGTCCAGGGACGTTCTTCTGTTTCTTTCTCCTGAACACTGGAGAATATGGGCCGGGGGAGAAAATCTTGTACTTGGTGTGGTGGATGGCTCTCCTGCTCTTTCCTTTTATTTTCCTCTTTACTGGAATCTCCTTCATCTTTACGGGACCTACAGGCACCCCTCATCTTTTCTTCTCTCCCTTTCTTATTTTCTTACCGAAAATTCCACACTCACCCTTTCATACCCTCAGGGAGTTGCATGGAGGAGTGAACATGTGGATTTGTTTGTGGGAAGGTGGTTCTGGGTTGGGATAAAGGGAGAAAATTTCAAACTTTTTTTGAGGAAAAGAGAAAATATTGAGATGTGGGGAAGCATTCATGGAGAGTGGAGCATGAAGGAGGGAAAAATAAACACATGCGTGGGGATTTCGTTCCTTTACGGAAGAAAAAAACTTATTCTCATCTCCCCGGGGGTCTCAATTCTGGGAGCACGCATCTATTTCTCTTTAATTCCTGAACCTCTGTCCTTCTCTTACTGGCTTTATCTGACCTTTACGGGCTGAAAAAGTGGCTTTCCTTCAA
>JAPDKE010000023.1 GCA_029258725.1 bacterium
ATCTCCGGGGTTTATGTCCCGCTATTTCCACGGCAGGTTAAAAGGAGAATTGCAGACCTCAATCGCTCTCCTTTTCCCACTGCACAGGTTGTTCCCTGGGTTGAGATAACCCACGATAGATTCATAGTTGAGGTTGCAAGGGGATGCACAAGGGGATGCAGGTTCTGTCAGGCAGGGATAATTTACAGACCAACGAGGGAGAGAAGCAAGGAGGAGGTAAAGGAGATTGTGATGGAGGGAATAAGAAAAACGGGATGGGAGGAGGTTGGACTTCTCTCCCTTTCTCTCTCGGACCATACCCGGTTTTACGAAATCATTGAGGAACTTTACTGGAGGTGGGAGGGACCTCCCCTCAATCTCTCCCTTCCCTCTTTAAGAGGGGATGCATTTACCCGTGAACTTGCACTTCTTTTAAAGAAAGGAAAGAGGTTCACACTCACCATTGCCCCTGAGGCGGGAACTGAGAGATTGAGAAGGATAATAAACAAGGATGTAAGGGATGAGGACATTATAAACTCGTGCAGGATTGCGAGGGAGAACGGATGGACGCATGTGAAATTATACTTCATGATAGGACTTCCCGGGGAGGGGTGGGAGGATATAGAGGAGATACCAGGACTTATAAATGAGGTAAAAAAGGTCATGCCCAGGGTGCATGTCAGAATCTCCCCATTTGTCCCCCGTCCCTTTACCCCATTTCAGTGGGAAAGGCAGGAAGGAATTGAGGAACTTGAGGAGAAGGAGAGATTTCTGAAAAGCAGGATAAGAAGAGTGGAACTCAGACAGAGGGACCCTGTGGTATCATGGATTGAGGGGATTATATGCAGGGGGGATGAAAGGGTTTCCCGTGCAATAGAGGAGGTATGGAGGGATGGAGGAATTCTTCAGGGATGGAGGGAATTCTTTTCTCCTGAACGATGGAAAAGGGCGTTTGAGAAAATAGATCCGGAAATTTATCTGAAGGAAAGAAATCCTGCCTGCGAACTTCCCTGGGAGTTCATAGATGCGGGAATAGAAAGAAGATTTCTCGTGGAAGAATACCGGAGGGCAAAAAGCGGAATACCAACGCCTGACTGCAGGGAAAAGGGATGCACGGGATGTGGTGCATGCAGGGGTGAGATAGCGTTTGAGTTAAGGGAAAAAAAGAGAATAAAGATTGAGGTAGTGGATGAGACAAAAGAACCTCCGCTCTTCAGGGTGAGGGTGCGTGCTGTAAAAAAAGGGAATTTAAGGTATCTCTCCCACCTTGACTGGATGAGAATGGTGGTAAGGGCATTAAGAAGGACTGAAATTCCCCTTGCATATACAAAGGGATTCACCCCCCAGGTTCGCCTCTCCTTTGGTCCTGCCTTAAGGCTTGGTGAGGAGAGCGAGGCAGAATATTTTGACCTCTGGGTTTATGCACCCCCGGAAAAAGAATGGATTGAGAAAATAAACCGGGAGATGCCTGAGGGAGGAGCAATCCTTGAGATGAAGGAAATCCCTTTAAATGCCCCCTCCATCACATCCTGGGTGAATTTTGCGGTTTACAGGATTGAGGATGTGGAGGTTCCTCAGGAAAAAATAAAGGAAATCCTGGAAAAAAAGAAAATCATGGTTGAGAGGAAGGGGAAGGAGATTGACATAAGGGAATCGGTGGAGTATATTGAAAGGGTGGAAAATGGTATTGAAGCGGGAGTAAACCTTATTCCCGGAAAAACGATAAGGATGGATGAACTCATGGAACTTCTGGGAGCAGAAGGGAGGGTGGTGAGGGAGGAGATTTACAGGAAGGAAGAAAAACTCCTCACCCCAATGGAGATATGAAGCGGGAGATAGTTCTTTCGGTAAGGGAAAGGGAAGTGAGGGTTGCCGTCCTTGAGGACGAGACCCTGGTGGAGTTTTATATTGAAAGGGAGGATATGAGGAGCGGGGTTGGGGATATTTACAAGGGAAAAATCACCGCGGTGAGACCGGAATTGAGGGCGGCCTTTGTTGACATAGGGCAGGAAAAGGCAGCATTTTTACCTCTTTCTGACCTTGGTGAGGAGGTATGGGAAAATGGACACAGAAGAAAGGTGAGGGCCGGGGATGAGGTTCTTGTTCAGATTGTAAAGGAACCGTATTCCACAAAGGGTGCAAGATTAACCACCTACATCTCCATTCCCGGAAGGTATCTTGTTCTCATGCCGACCCTTGATACCGTTGGTGTTTCAAAAAAGATAAGGAAGAGGGAGGAAAGGGAAAGGCTCCTGTCCATTGCAAAAAAGTTAAAGCCTGAAGGACTTGGAATTATCGTGAGGACTGAGGGGGAGGGAAAGAGTGAGGAGGAGTTCAGGTCTGATTTATCCTATCTTTTGAAACTCTGGAGGAAGATAGAGAGGGAAACGAAAAAAAGACCTGCCCCTGCACTGGTTCATAAGGAAGAGGAGCTCATAATAAAAATAACAAGGGATTTGATGACACGCGAGACCGAAACACTTGCAGTTGATTCAAAGGAGGCATATAAACAGATAGTTTCATATCTCAAAACCTTCTCTCCCGAGTATGTTGAGAGGGTGAAACTCTACACCGGGGAGCTTCCCATATTTGATGCGTATGGGATTGAGAAGGAAATTCAGAAGATATTCAGGAGGAAAATATGGTTGAAGAAGGGAGGGTATATAGTTATAGAACCTACCGAGGCATTCTGGGTAATTGATGTGAATTCCGGAAAGTTTTCATCGGTAAGGGACCATCAGAAGATGATATTTGAAACAAACCTGGAGGCAGCAAGGGAAATTGCAAGGCAACTGAGGCTCAGGGATATTGGTGGGATAGTTCTCATTGACTTCATAGACATGAGAAATCCTTCATACCGGAAAAAACTCATGGATACGTTCAGGAAATATTTGAGGAAGGACAGGGCAACGGTAAAGGTCTTTGACATGACAAGGCTGGGAATTGTTGAATTGACGAGGGAAAGGGTGAGGAGCTCTGTTGCCCACTCCTTTATAGAGCCGTGTCCATTCTGTTCCGGGAGAGGAACGGTACTCTCCAAACCCTATATTCTTTCAAAGATAGAGAGATGGTTTGAAAGGAGGGGCGATTATTTGAGAAAAAAAAGGGTGGTTTTGAAAGTCCATCCCTTCATTGCGGAGTATCTCTCAACAGAAGGAAGAAGCATATTTGAGAAGTTCTCAAGGGAATACAGTGCAAACATAACCATTCATGCTGATGGTTCCATGCCCGTTGATGAGGTGAGGATAAAGAGAATTGAAGGGGAAATGGAGACAGAGGAGATTATCTGAGAACCTCTTTCTTGTATGCCTCCGCAACCTCAGGTGCGGGTCCCTCCATTCTTATCCTCCCATCATCAATCCATATCGCCCTGTCCCATTCTTCCTTGAAAAGCAGGTGTATCTCGTGAGTTACACCAACATAGGCGGTTCCTCTCTCATGAAGTTCAAGAAGCTTCTTTCTGCTCTTTTCCTGGAAGGGTAAGTCAGCCACAGCGTAGATTTCATCTCCGAGAAAAACATCCGGGGTCAGGGAAAATGCAATGGAAAATGCCAGCCTTAATTTCATTCCGGAGGAATAGGTATAGAGGGGAGCGTTTATGTAATCGTGGAGCTCGGAAAAGTCCACTATTTCATCATATACATTTTCAATTTCTTTTTTTGTAAAACCGAGTATTGCTCCGTAGAGGAATATATTCTCCCTTCCTGTGAGATAGGGATGAAATCCAAGTCCGAGTTCTATAACAGAAGTAACCCTCCCTCTTATCTTCACCTCGCCCTCGTCAGGAGCAAGTATCCCGCCCATGAGTCTCAAAAGCGTTGTCTTACCCGAGCCATTTCTTCCTATGATTACTATCCTCTCCTTTCTTCTTACAGAAAGAGAAACATCCCTGAGAACCCATTTTTTACGCGTGAATCTTCTTAGATTTATAAATCTTTCCTTCAGGGTGCCCCCTTGCACCTGGGGATACCATATTCCTGCTTTTTTCACCTCTATTAAAACATCTACAGCCATTTCACCATCCCCTGTTCCTTATGCTTGAAAAAGAGATAACCCACCATAAACAGGAAGATGCTCATCCCTGTTGCATAGAGAAGTGAAAAAGGAGGAGGAACCGGGCTACCAAGAAAGGCGGTTCTGTATGCAGAAACAACATAAACCATTGGATTGAGGCAATACAGACGAAGAAAAGAAGGGGGAACATATGAAAGCGGGTAAAAAACAGGGGTTGCATAAAACCATAAAAGAAGGAGGAAATTGAGAATTACTCCGGCATCACGATAGAACACATTAAGAGAGGAGAAAAAGAAAGAAAGACCGGTTACAAGGATGAACTGGAGTATAAGCGGAACCGGGAGTATCCAGGGAAAGACCCGAACATGATAGAAAATGGAAAAGAGAAAGAGAAGGGGGAGTGAAAGAAGAAGCTGGATAAAATATACAAGAACGACAGAGAACGGGATGTACTCTCTTGGAAATGAAGATGCCTTGAGAACAGGAGCATATTCTATAAGAGACGAGGTGCTTCTTGAAAGGGAATTTGTGAGAAACTGCCAGGGAAGAAGGGCGGAAAGTAAGAATAGAGGATAGTGTTTTACCTGTATTTTTACCACGATAGAAAACACCGCATAAAAAACAAGCATCATGCAGAGGGGACTGAGAATTAACCAGAAATAACCAAGAATCGAATTCCGGTATGTGCTCTTTATATCCTTCACCACAAGAAACCTCAGGACATCACGGTACCGATATATTCTTTTCAGCATTTCCTTCTCTTATTCTTTGGAGGAATGCCGAGTTTTTCCCGGTACTTCGCAACCGTCCTTCTCGCTATCCTGTAACCCTCCTTTTTCAGAATCTCCGCTATCTCTGCATCTGATAAAGGATTCTGCTTATCCTCATTATCCACTATCTCCCTTATTCTTTCCTCCAGCTGTGATTTTGAAACATACTCCCATCCCTTTCTCACACCTCCCGCAAGGAAATACCTCAACTCAAAAATCCCCCTTGGTGTCTGAACATATCTTCCTTTTAAAATCCTGTGCACGGTTGATATATCAACGCCAAGCCTCTCTGCAATGTCCCTCAACTTTAAAGGTCTGAGATGCTCGGTTTTTCCCTCAAGGAAGTCGCGCTGGTGCTCAACAATAAATTGCACCACCTTCAGTATCATCTTCCTTCTTTCCTCAAGCAACCTTAAAAATCTGACCGCATTCCTCAATCTTTTTCTCAGCCACTTTTTTGTCTCCTCTGGCAGTTCATCACTTTCAAGCATCTCTATGTATCTGGTGGAGATGTGAAGGAAGGGAATGTTTGACTCATCCAGGATTACCTTCCACTCCCCCTTTTCCTTCTCCACCAGAACCTCGGGGATAACATACGTCACCTCACCCCATTTTCCGGAGGCGGGGGCTGGATTCAGTTTCCTTATCTCCTCCATTGCACGCTCTATCTCCTCCTCACTCACCCCGAGTTTTTCCTTAATTGTCTCAACATCCTGGCTGTAAAACTCCTCAACTATCCTTCTTGCAAGGTCATCAATACCCTTTTCCTCAAGCTGTCTTAAAAGTGCCTCCCTTGCATCCCTTGCAGCAATTCCAGGGGGGTCAAATTTTTTTATCTCTGAAAGGACCTTCTCAACCTTTTCCCTATCAACCTTCAATGCCTCTGCAACCTCCTGAGGCTCCATCGTGAAGTATCCCTCGGGGGTTAATGACTCAATTATGAACTCCCCTATTCTTATCTCCTCCTCGTCCGTGAAGGTTATTCTCAACTGGGTTAAAAGATGCTCTTTCAGGTCAGGAAGATAGACCTCCTGCGGCTCCTGGAATTCCTCCCTCTCCTGCCAGGATGGTGCATAGAACTTTGGGATTTCTGAGGTTATAAACTCCATGAGTTCTTTTTCCTTCTCGTCCTCTTCCTCCTCCCTCAACAACTCCACCCCTATCTCAACATCCTCAGTCTCTTCCTCAAGCCCTATCTCTAACATGGGATTCTGCTGCAATTCCTGAACTATCATGTGCTCAAGTTCCAGGCGGGGTGCCTGGATTATCTTTAAAAGAAGGCTCAGAACCTGTCGCTGTTCCTGTTTTACCTCAAGCCTGAATTCGTGTCTCATAGCCTGAACTCCTCCCCGAGGTAAACCTTCCTTGCAACGGGGTCCTTTATGAGTTTCTCAGCATCACCTGAAAGAACGATTTTCCCATCGTATATGAGATATGCCCTGTCCGTTATCTGCAGGGTTTCCCTTACATTGTGGTCCGTCACAAGGACCCCGATACCCTTCTCCTTCAGCCTCTTTATTATACCCTGAATTTCCTGTCTCATCAAGGGGTCAATTCCCGTGAATGGCTCATCAAGCAGTAAAAACTTTGGTTCCGGGATTAAAGCCCTTGCTATTTCAACCCTTCTCCTCTCCCCTCCTGAAAGTTTGTATCCGGGTGTATCCTGTATCCGCTCAAGCCCGAATTCCTCAACGAGTTTCTCGTATTCCTCCTCCATTTTATCGGGTTTGAGAATCTCAAGTATTGCAAGCAGGTTCTCCCTCACCGTGAGTTTCCTGAATATTGAAGGCTCCTGGGGAAGGTAACCTATTCCCTTTCTTGCCCTGAGGTGCATGGGGAGGGAGGTGAGGTCCTCATCGTCAAGGAAAATCCTTCCCTCTTCCGGTCTTATGAATCCAACTATCATGTAAAACGTGGTTGTCTTGCCTGCCCCATTTGGACCAAGCAGTCCAACAACCTCTCTTTCCTGAACCTCAAGGCTCACCCCATCAACAACCCTTCTTCTTCCGTATGACTTAACGAGTCCCTCTGCTCTCAGTCTCACTGTAGCATCCCTCCGCTTCTCCTGTTACAACAACCTTTTCTGTTTTCCCTTCCTTAATATGCACAACAATCCTCCTTCCTTCAACCCTGTTTTCCCCCTTCTCCTCCACATAGATTCCCTTTCCATTCACGGCAACAACGGAGTCAACACCTGAGGAGATAAAGAGGTATAAAGTATCCCCCCTCAGGGTATCGTCCTTTTCTGCCATTCCCGGGTTTTCAAGAACAAGTGCAAGTGAGTCTTTATAAAAAATCTCACCACCGAATGCCTCTATATCTCTTCTCTTTGCCCTTGCATTTCCCTTGAAGATAAAAGAAGAGTCGGAGTGGAGGTAAATCACAGTATCTGAGGTTATGAAAATGGTTTCGGGAGATAGTTTCTCGTATTTCACATCCCCGTAAAGAACAGCCTTTTTTTCCTTTATCCTGTAAAATCCCTCATTCCCTGAAAAAGTGGCATTTTCAAGGTTTATTTTCACATTTCCGTACATCCACACCACGGAATCGGGTCTTGAAAAGAAAAGAGAATCGCATCTTCCCTCAATTTCCCCTTTAATTCTCACGCTGTCCTTCACCCATCCTCCCTTTTTTCTGACGTATTCAACCCTATCCCCGTATATCCGGGTCTTTTTCCCCTTTATTTCAATCCTTCCTTCTAAAAAAAACTTATTCCCCCTCATCCATCCGTTCTCTCCCCGGATGGTAAAATCTCCTGCCTCTATTCTAACTCCATCAAGGTAATATTTTGTATTATCCCTTATCTCAACCCTTCCTGCCTCAACCCGGAACAGGATTGAAAGAATTAAAATCACTCCTCAAATTCCCCTTCCTCTGTGTATTTCTCTTTTATCACTATGTGTTTGAGGTCCGGGTCGCTCTCAAACCCCTTCCCCGTTACTTTACCCTCTTTCCCCTCGTAAACAAACTCATCCCGTGTCCATATCTTCTTTTTCCTGTTGTTCCAGTTGAGGGAACGTGTTTTAAGAGTCCATCCCTCTCTTCTCACAACGACATTCCCCAGTGCAGAGAGGTCCCCTTTTTCCCTCTTCACCTTCCCGCTGTCTGCGTAAAGGGTTGAGACAGGCTCGCCCTCCTTTGAGTAAAAAATGAGTTTTATTCCGTAAATTTTCGTGTATCTTTCAACCTCCCTTGCCTCCTTTGCAAATAACTCCCAGAGGGGAGTTCCCATGCGTGTTTCCTTAACTCTGAAGGAGTAAACCTCTTCCTTCCCCTCCGGGGTTTTCAGGTCCTCCTTTTCCTTAGTGCAGGTTAAAAGGAGGAAAGGCAGGATAAGAAGTAATCGCAGGTTTCTCTGTCTATGTTGCAGAGTCTCACCTCCCTGAGATTTTTCGCCCTTGTTTTTAGGAACTCAACTACCGTATCAAAGATTATCCTGGTTCCCCTGTCCTTTGGAAATCCAAATATTCCCGTGGATATTGCGGGAATGGAAACACTTTTGCATCCTTTTTCCTCTGCAAGTTCAAGCGCGGAGAGAACTGCACTTCTTAATTTTTCATCCTCATTCCCCTCTCCCCATCTTGGACCAACTGCATGTATCACCCATTTTGCCTTGAGGTTTCCTGCGGTTGTAACCGCCGCCTTTCCCACGGGAACGTATCCTATCTTATCGCTCTCCTCCTGTATTATCCTTCCTCCTTTCCTCACAATTGCACCCGCAACCCCTCCACCGTGCTTTAAATGGGAGTTTGCAGCATTAACTATTGCACACACATCTTCCTCGGTTATGTCCCCATGGACCACAGTTATCTTTCTTCCATTTACCTCTATCTGTTTCAGTTCCATATCCACCTCCTTACACATCAAGGTTTCTCACAAATCTTGCATTTTTCTCTATGAACTCCTTCCTTGGTTCCACCTTCTCACCCATGAGTACGGTGAAAATGCGTTCCGCCTCCTCTGCATCCTGGAGGGTAACCCTCTTTAAAATCCTTCTCTCCGGGTCCATGGTTGTCCTCCACAACTGCTCAGGGTTCATCTCTCCAAGTCCCTTGTATCTCTGTATCTGGACACCGTCCTTCCCTATTTTTTTGAGTATTTCCTCAAGTTCCTCGTCCGAGTATGCGTAGTATTCCTCCTTTCCCTTCTTTATTCCATAAAGCGGGGGCTGGGCAATGTAAACATATCCCCTCTCTATGAGTTCCTTTGCATACCGGTAGAAGAATGTTAAGAGAAGTGTCCTTATGTGAGACCCGTCAACATCCGCATCGGTCATGATTATTATCTTGTGGTATCTCACCTTATCCGCATCAAAGTCGTCCCTTCCTATTCCTGTTCCAAGTGCCGCAATTATTGTCTTTATCGGGTCGTTGGAAAGAACCTTGTTGAACTGTGCCTTCTCAACATTGAGTATCTTACCTCTGATTGGAAGTATTGCCTGGAAGGTCCTGTCCCTTCCCTGCTTTGCAGAACCACCTGCTGAGTCTCCCTCAACTATGAAAAGTTCCGCCTTTTCAGGGTCCTCAATTGTGCAGTCCGCAAGTTTTCCCGGCAATGCATCGCTCTCAAGAAAACTCTTTCTCCTGGTTATCTCCTTTGCCTTCTTCGCCGCTATTCTGCTTCTTGCAGCAAGTTTGACCTTTTCAATTATTTTCTGTGCGTGCTCCTTATTTTCTTCCAGGAATCTCATCAATCCATCCGCAACGATGGACTCAACAATTCCCTTGACCTCTGAGTTTCCGAGTTTTGTCTTTGTCTGTCCCTCAAACTGTGGTCTTTTAACCTTAACTGATATAACTGCTGTCAATCCCTCCCGTGTATCGTCTCCGGTTATGGTGAGGTCCTTTTCCTTTATCAGATTGTATTTCTTTGCGTATTCATTTATCGTCTTTGTGAGTGCAGACTTGAAGCCTATAAGGTGTGTTCCTCCTTCAATTGTGTGGATGTTGTTTGCGAATGTGAGGATGTTTTCAAAGTATGAGTTGTTGTACTGGAGTGCAACCTCAACCCTGGTCGTATCCCTTTCTCCTTTTATGTAAATTGGAGGATGGAGGGGTTCCCTTTCCCTGTCCAGGTGTTTGACAAACTCAACTATTCCGCCCTCGTAGTAAAATGTTCTCTCCTTATTCTTTCTTTCATCCCTTATTTTTATCCTGAGTCCTGGATTTAAGAAGGCAAGTTCCTTAAGGCGCTGTGCAAGCAATTCAAAACTGAAGTTTGTCTTTTCAAAAATTTCAGGGTCGGGCATGAAGGTTATCCTTGTTCCCGTCCCATCCGCCTCTCCCACAACCTCAAGTTCGCTCTTTTTCTCCCCTCTCTCAAATCTCTGCCTCCATATCTTTCCATCCCTTTTTACCTCAACCACGAGAAACTCGGAAAGTGCGTTTACGACAGAAACACCAACTCCATGCAGTCCTCCTGCGATGGGATATGCCTTGTCGTCAAACTTTCCTCCTGCATGGAGGGTTGTCATTACTATTTCAAGTGCGGGTTTTTTGTAAACGGGATGCTCATCAACAGGAATTCCCCTTCCATCGTCCTCAACAGTAACGGACCCATCCTTGTTAATAACAACCTCTATATTTTTGCAGTAACCCGCCATTGCCTCATCTATGGAGTTGTCAACGACTTCAAACACAAGGTGATGGAGACCCCGTGTTGAGGTATCTCCGATGTACATGGCGGGTCTTTTTCTCACTCCCTCAAGTCCTTTTAAAACCTTTATCTTACTTGCGTCATAGACGCTCATTTCACCTCCCCTATCCTGAAGAAGATTTCCTTTACAACTTCCTCTCCGAGTTTTTCATTTATCTTTTTTATTATCTCCTCCTTCCTCATCGTCAACTCCTGTATCCATATCGGGGATGAGGTAAGGACATGGAGCCGTCCCTTTTTAAAGATAAAAGGTTTTGCGTGTTTTTCAACCTCCTCCCCAACAACCTCCCTCCATATGGATATTACCTCTTTTTCCTTTATTTTTTTCTCAAACCCTCTTTTTTTCAGGTATGCATCAATAGCTTCTTTCAATGACCGGGGTTCCATCTTCGGTATCTATCCTTATTACATTCACTCCCTCGGTTGAGAGGACCTCCTCTCTTGCGGTTGCAAGGAAGGTCTGGGGGTAGGAGAGAACGAGTTTGAGGGTGTTGTAAACCCTGGTTCTGTCAAGTTCACCTATCACCTCGTCAAGCAAAAGGACCGGGTATTCGTCTCTCTTTTCCCTTATCGTCTCCGCCTCTGAGAGTCTGAGTGCAAAGGCAAGTGCCCTTCTTTCTCCCAGGGATGAAAATTTCTTTGCGTCTTTTCCATCCACCAGGAATATGTAGTTGTCGCGATGGGGACCTGTGAGGGTTGTGTGGTAGATTCTTTCTGCCTCCCTTCTTGCAAGCAGTTCTCCCCTCATCCCCTTATCCGGGTCAAAGGTCGGGTTGTATATTATCTCAAGTTTCTTTCCGCTCAGGACCTCAAAGAAGTTTTTCACCTTTTCCCTGAAATCCTTTAAAAGTTCCCTTCTTTTCTGGACTATTCTTTCTCCGAGGGGGATTAACTGTTCGTCCCAGATATTCATTTCCTCCTCTTTTATTTCCTCTCTTGAAAGCAGTGCGTTTCTCTGTTTCAGGACCTTCCGGTATGCGATGAGGTCGGAGAGGTAGGAGATGTCTATTTTTGAGAGGAGCATGTCAAAAAATCTTCTTCTTTCCTGGGGTGGGCCATCTATGAGGAAGAGGTCGTGGGAGGTGAAGGCGACGGTTAAGAGTTTTCCAAAGGCATCCTCAACCTTTTTTATTCTTTTTCCGTCAAGTTCAATGTTTTTCTTTCCTGCCATCCACAGAACTTTTATCTCAAGTCCATCTGTTTTCCCCTTAACCTCAAAGAATTCCTCCCCGAAGGACACCATATCCTTTTCCTTTGCCCTCCTGAAGGAGCGGAGGGTTCCCAGGTAATGGATGGCCTCAAGCAGGTTTGTCTTCCCCACCCCGTTTTTTCCAAGGACAAGGGTGAGCCCATCCCCGAACTCTATCTCCATCTCCTTAAAATTCCTGAACCTTTTTAAAGATAAAGTCTTTATCTTCATCCCCCGATTATAACACAACCAGATTTCTTTTGCAAGGTGGGTGTGAAAAATAAAAAGCCCCCGGGGCTCAAGGGGGCTGATGGGATAAATGCCATTTTTATGGGAGTTATTGCAACCTGGATGGCTTACATCCTTATTCCAACCGAAGATATTGAGTTGCAATCCCATTTCTTTATGGGAGTTATTTCAACAGAGGCAATAGAACACTTATTGAAATACGGAAGTGAAGAGGTCTTGCAATCCCATTTTTACATGGGAGTTATTTCAACGGTAAAAATGTTTGACCCTAAAAAGGAAGTCCCTGATTTTGACTTGCAATCCCATTTTTACATGGGAGTTATTTCAACAGAAATGTTTATTTTACCCGCATTTTCTAAATTTATACATATGACTTGCAATCCCATTTTTACATGGGAGTTATTTCAACTTGAGTTCAAGAGTAAAACGAACGAGTTTGAAGTCCAGGGACCTTGCAATCCCATTTTTACATGGGAGTTATTTCAACGGGAGTGGTGAAAGTAAAGACCGAAGAGCAGGAAATTATTACCTTGCAATCCCATTTTTACATGGGAGTTATTTCAACTGGTGAGACGATAACTGCAACATCCAGCCTTTTGTCATCTTGC
>JAPDKE010000001.1 GCA_029258725.1 bacterium
TTTCAACGCTAAGGAACAAGTCGGGCAAAGGAGGTAGTCATGTTGTCATTCCTTTTCTGGAATTAGAGGTTTTTCAACTTGTTGACCCTGCTGGTGTGATACTTGATAATTATGTTGTCATTCCTTTTCTGGAATTAGAGGTTTTTCAACATCATTGACGTTATGCTCTCGTGCCCATGTGCTGTTTTTCCGTTGTCATTCCTTTTCTGGAATTAGAGGTTTTTCAACTTACCCGCGGTTATGCATTTTAGGCTTACCTCTGCGTTGTCATTCCTTTTCTGGAATTAGAGGTTTTTCAACTCCCATTCTTTACCTTTTCGCGCGACCACCATTATATGTTGTCATTCCTTTTCTGGAATTAGAGGTTTTTCAACAGGGGAGTGTGTCTTATCCGAAGCCTTTGAGCTTGTTGTCATTCCTTTTCTGGAATTAGAGGTTTTTCAACATGAAATTGTTTTCTTTGACACCCAGCAGGCGATAAGTTGTCATTCCTTTTCTGGAATTAGAGGTTTTTCAACTCTAAATGTGCTTGAAGTAAGTTCACGCGATATTATCAAGTTGTCATTCCTTTTCTGGAATTAGAGGTTTTTCAACTAAATCCACCAAGCAAAGAAATCCCGCGGGCTAATGTTGTCATTCCTTTTCTGGAATTAGAGGTTTTTCAACTTTTATTATTCTTCCCCTTCCAGGATGCCTCAGTGGTTGAGTTGTCATTCCTTTTCTGGAATTAGAGGTTTTTCAACGGGTTTTTGGTTTATGAGGCTGATAAGGATGTTCTTCCGTTGTCATTCCTTTTCTGGAATTAGAGGTTTTTCAACTTTCGAGTATATCTAAATCCGGATAATAGATAAAAAATCTTAGTTGTCATTCCTTTTCTGGAATTAGAGGTTTTTCAACGGGAGAAGGTATATAAGGAAAGAGAAGAATCGAAAAAGTTGTCATTCCTTTTCTGGAATTAGAGGTTTTTCAACCGCCCTTGAGAAAAGGGCGGAAAGCCTCATTCAGGAGTTGTCATTCCTTTTCTGGAATTAGAGGTTTTTCAACTAAAGAATCCGTTTCTCCGGTCCCTTCTTGTTGCGTTAAAGTTGTCATTCCTTTTCTGGAATTAGAGGTTTTTCAACAGATGTAAAGTCGCAGGTGGAGGTTAGTGCAATAATAAAGTTGTCATTCCTTTTCTGGAATTAGAGGTTTTTCAACTCTTATCCAGTCAAACACCTCTTTCCCTACACCAGCAAGTTGTCATTCCTTTTCTGGAATTAGAGGTTTTTCAACAGCGCTGGTTGAAAGCATGATGTGAACATCCTTCAGAGTTAGATTTACGACCGAAGAAGAAAAACCGGAAAGAAAAACATAAATTTTGCCATCTAAAAAAGAAACCGTATTGAGAATCAAAGACTTGCATCTGCGACCATCCCCCTGGATTTCTGCAATGCTCCTTCGGTCGCTTCTTCTGCCAAAGAACACATTTATACATTAACCTTCCAGCAGCCTTCTGTCAAGAATCAAAAAATAAGAATGTCCTCTTCATAAAATCCTTTTACTCCAATACGCATGGTTTCTTCAGGATAAATCTGATAAAAGTAAACCCGGTCCTCATCTTCATCAATCATGCTTTCCAGAGCCTCCATGAGTTCCATCAGTTCATACCTGTCCAGTTCACATTCAAAAACGCTATATTGAACCCTTACCCCGTATCCTAAAAGAAATTTTGAAACCCTATTTCTTCTTTTATCACTGGAAATATCATAAGCCACCACATATCTTTTCTTCATGGCTCACCTTATAATAAAAGGTGTGTACTCCTTTCTGAGTCCCACAACCACTTTTCCCAGTATTCTCGCCTGAATTTCAAATATACGGTAATATGGAATGGCTTTTTTGAACTCGGGATGCTGCACTTCCTGGCGCTTTTTCTCTTCATATACAGCAAAAATTTTCTTTCTTGCATGGGGTTTTATATAACATCCTCCAAAATAGATTTTAAAATCTCCCGAAATATCCAGTATTTTTCGTCTAAAAAGATACAGCATAAGAGCATCCGCCACCACAGGACGAAACTCCTCCATAAGGTCAAGGGCAAGTGAAGGACGCCCGGGACGATTAATATGAAGGAAGCCAAAATAAGGGTCAAGACCGGAGATATAAAGGGCTGAAATAATATCTTTTAAAAGCAGAGTGTATAGATAAGAAAGAACACTGTTAGCAGGATTGCGAGGAGGTCGCCTTTCTCTTTTATCAAATTTAACCCCTACTTTATCCAGGATTTTCTCACAACCCTCAAAATATCTCTGAGTGGCGTATCCCTCCACACCGAGCAATTCACCATGGCTTCTAACACTCTCTGTTCTTTTCTCCATCAGACGCAAATCCCTGATAAATTCTTCAAGAACTTCTCCTTTTCTATTGTATCTCATCAACAATGCCTTCATATTTGCAATCTTACCTTTCACGAACTTCCTGGCAATTTTCAGGGATTGTTTCTCGTCAAAATGCATCTTATATTGTCTCATTCTCAAATTAACGTTCTTTCTCTCCGATGGAATAAACATTCCGCCAAAAGAACCGTCTCTTTTAACAAAGTAAACATTCACCCCTCTTTCCATGAGAACGGAAAGCAAAGGAAACGTGATGTGCGTTCTTCCCACAAGCACCACTCCTTCCAGGTCTTTCAGCGGAAATTCAGCAATAACCTCGCCGTCTTTTACCACCACACATGCATTTCCATTCTTCTTAAGAGCGGTTCCAGGAACCGTCAGGTATATGGTTTTGCCCTTTCTTTCCAGAGGAAGCACACCTTCGCTTCCAAAACATACTTCTCTCAAACTGCATCCTTTGCATCTGCTGCTCTTTAAAGGAGGAGGTTCAACAGGTTCTTCAAGCATTTTCTTTACCTCTTCTTTTGTGAGAATAACCTTCCTTCTCAGGTCTTTATCAAACCGCACTTTTACCCGTGAACGAGAAGCCATGTAGAAAATAAACCCATAGGCTATTTCTTTACCAAGATACTCCTCAAGTAACATCCCCTGAGCACATAGCTGAACACGATGAGAAAGACTGTTTCTTCTTTTTCCCTTTTTAAACTCAACAGGATAAACATTTCCATTTTTCTCAACCGCATCTATGCGCGCCACCAGTCCCAGAGTCTCTGAAGCAACCTCAACTCCGTGAAAAACCTCTCTGCTCCCACTTATAACTTTTTCTCTCTTCTGTCTTCTTTCTTCCTGATACTCCCCTATCTTCATGTCTTCGTTCTTTCTCTCTATCCCCTCTATTACACGAAGATAGAGATTTCTGGGACAGTAGAGATATTCTGCAAGATAAGAAACCGGAATGTACCGCATGGCAATTTTAAAAGTATACAAAAACCATGCCAGTCACTTCAGAAAAAGCCTTATTCTGTTGTCAAAGAGCATGGGGTGGGTTATCTCACCTCAACCCTTCCCAGCCCCATCGTTGTCTTGTATCCCACCCCGGCATACACGGCAAACCGGGAAAGGGCATTCAACCACTTTAAAACATCCCTCTCAACATCGGGAAAGCCATAAACCACCCGTCCAACAAACCCCACCACACGATACCTTGAGAATTCCACAAGCTCCGTCCTTATTGCATGCCTCTTCACGAGAATCTCCTCCAGAACATCCTCAACCTTCACATCCCTTTTTCTCAACGGAAAGGCATCCCATTGGGATAAAAGAGAATGGAAAACAAAAACAGGCTCAGGAAAAACCACATGCTTTTTGCCCTTCCTGAATGTTGTCGGTGAAAGAAACCTGAACTCAACCTCCTTCTTCAACCTCCCCCTGAAAAGCACCACAGGTTTCTGGAATGCACCATCCGGAAAAACACCTTCCAGCCTTACATGAATCCCGCCCAGTTTCAGTTCCTCGTGAGGAATTACCTCCACTCCCTCTATAACCTTCTTCAAAAGCCCGTTGTTGTAAACCGAAAGAACAAACGAAAATCTTTCTCCCTTTTTCACCCTCATCCATCCATTTTCCATCTCAGGTGTCCCATCAAAATAAATGGAAAAAGGCTTTCTGCGTGCACTGTGAAGCGCACCGAAGAATTCTCCATCAATGGGAGTAAACAGTTCAAAAAACAGACCGTGAAAAGCCTCCCCTCCGTATCCACGGAGTTTACCATCCTCACATGCCTCAAAAACAAACCTTAACTTTCCAAGCATTCCAGGTTCACCCAGCCAGGGAGTCTTCCATCCTCAAGCATGCGAACACTCAGGGGGAACCTGTCGCCTCTTGACCTTGAATAATACCAGTTTCTTATTTTCATAACCTGACTTTCCTCCAGAAGAACCCCGAGCGTGTTCCAGAAAAATCCCTTCCCCCATCCAAGGCGCATGTCCCCGTCTTCCAGTCTGAGTCTTTCATTCCATATCTTCTGCATTTTCTCGTTAACCCTTCCGGTAAATTCCCTCACCGCATCCATCCAGTTGAGCATGCATTCCTCCATTCTCTCCGCTCTTCTTCTATCTGCCCTTTTAAAATACTCCAGCACCATATCATCAACCCATACCTCAAACTCAAGCACCGCACCCTCAGGAATCACCTCAACCCACATGGGAGATTGCTCTCCCTTTTTCACATGAACAACCCTTAACTCCCATATCTCAATTTCCCCATCCCATGCACCGGTATCACTCACCTTCAGGGCACGGAAGATGTCAGTATTCGGTCCCCACCGGACACCATCAACCAGCTGAAAGTTGTCAAAAAGATAAAAGTCGTCGTCGAATTTCTTTGGAGCAGGTTTTTTCTGAGGGGGTCGGTTAAGTTTTTCTCTTACCTTTCTTATCCACAATCCCGGACCTTCCTTATCAAGATACCTGAACATCACCGCAGTTCTCAGCATTCCCTTTATCGTGCTTCCAGGAATGTAGGGTTTGAAAAAGGGATTTTTTATACAGGGCATGATTTCCTTTTCTCCTCCCATTACCTTTCTTCTGGCAGAATAGTAAAACATTCCCTCTTTCAGAACCTCCTCCAGTCTCACACCGTACTTCGTGAGAAACTCCGTGAGTTTTCCCCTTCCCTCCCGGGCAAGACGAACATACTCATCAAAGAGTCCGCGGGAGATAAGATACTCACTCATTTTTTCCGGCTTCATCACATAAATCCTGTCGCCGTTCAGAACATACTGGGTGGGAAGAATCTTGCCCTCGCTCCCTATGTGAAGTGGTGTGAGAACCTCAAGTTTGCATTTCCATCTTTTTCCCATCTTCAACCCCCTTTCATTCCAAGAACAAACGCAATCCCATAACGGTATATTCTTTTTTCACATCCAGAAGGAGTAACATCCACAAGCCTCCCCTTCACCTTCTTTTCAAAAACGCTCCCTTCCTCAAACATAACCACATTGAGCTGTCTTTTCGGTCTGCCGAAGTTTACCCATCCCGAACGCTCAACAAATTCTCCACTTCCGCTTTTTGCCTCCTCCTCATCCGCAGGGGATACAAGGGAAAGGGAAAGAAATCTGTCTCCATCCGCGGGGAACTCAACCTCCTCAACATCCTCAATGGTGAACTTTCCCATCCCCGATGTTCTCTTTCCTCCGATGCCTGTCTCTCCAAGATACCTTAAGGCAGCCATGAATTTTTCCTTCACCTCATCACTGCTGAACTCCGCAAGAAAGTAAAGTCCTGAGTCATCACTGAAAAACAGGGCTCCAAGCCGATAATAGTTCGTTTTCACACTCAGGGGTCCCATGGCAACCCGTGGCAGCGTTTCCTCCTTCACATGTTCCCCCAGGATTGTATTCCCATCTCTTATTTGCTGAATCTCATCCCTTCCGAGTTTCCTTCCATCCAGCATCATCCGAAGGATATACTCAGGCACAAGTTTTGATTTCTTAATATCCTTCACCTTCACCTTCCCATCCCTCAATACCTCCTCCTCAACCATCTCACCGAGAGGCAAAAGCGGTCTGGGATAGAAAAATACCTCGTGGGTTTTTTCTTTGAACCAGGGGAAGGCAGAGGAAATGCGGAAGGGAAAGGACTCGTTAAAGGTGGAGAGGAGATTTTTCAGGTCCTCCTCACCATGCACCACCACCCACGCATTGAATATTCCACCTGCAAGGGTATCACTCCTCACCCACCTTTCCGTTCCTTCCTGTCCCACTCCCTTCTTTCCTATGTGAAAGGGACTTTCGGGCTTTATCTTAACCCGAACCATTGGAGCCTCCGAAGATTCCCGCAAGTTCGGGTATTTTCTCCTTTGCGTCCCTCAGGCTCATCTCCTGCAGGATTTCATGTTTGTCCTCATTTTTCTTTTCTTTATACCATTCCACCTTCTTTGCTTCCATTCTGGTTATGCAGAACTCCACCTTTCCATATCCTCTTGACCCGTGTCCTCCGAGGAAATCGTCCTCAAGCATTTCCATGAGCATAAAGAGATTTTTGAGGTCTTCTTCCACATCCTTGGGGTTTTCAACATCGTAAACCATTTCAAAATCAAACTCCGCTCCTGCAGGAACCCTCTCTATCTGCCTTGGATTTGCAGCAGATGTAACACGGTCTATGGCATTTTCAAACTTCCATTCTGTAAACTCAAGTCCACCCTCAGCCCCTTCCAGATATTCCCTGTTAAGCAGATGACAATCCCTCACTGTGAGACGGGCAGGTGAGTTTGTATCTCCGGAAGAACCAAAAAGACGACATAGAGGACACTTGAGGGCTTCATCACGATTGGGGCAGACATGGACCATAATAGGATTCCGCTGGGTTCCTATATTTCTTCTTTTCCAGTTATCCATTTCCTTTTCCATTTTCCTGTCAAACAGAGTCCTGAGTTTCCCCTTTAACGAACTTCCGGGAATGTAAGGTTCTCTGGTTATGGGGTGCCTTATCACCGGAGAATCAAGTCCTCCTATCTCCATTGTTTCTTTGGATGCCCCTATGTGAAGTCCGGTTTTGAGTATGACCTTACCGCTAATTGTAATCTTTCCATAAAGCGGTCTTCCTAACATTTTACACCTCCCCTGAGTTTAGTCTTTTCCACCATAGAATTTGTGAAAGGCCACTATTGCCTCTATGAATGTGGCAAACTGCTCAAAGTCATCAGCGTCATGAACCTTATCTATCGCCTCCATTACGAGTTCAGCAAAAGGTCTTACATTCCTGTGCCTTCCTCCTGCATAAGCGATGTGAGGTTTGAGATAGAGAACCTCGTTTCTTCTGAATTCAGTTATGCTTTCTTCTCCCTTTCTTTCTTCAGGCTTTGGCTTTTTCATCTTTACTTTTAACTTCTTTACCGCATCCAGAAATTTTCTTATTTGAGTGGTGGCGATGGTCCGTGAGATTTCTCTTCCTATCCTATCCGCATCTTTCATCATCTCTTCCGCAGGATACGTCTTAAAGGAAGAAAATCTGGTAATTTTGCCTCTTACATTGGCAATGGTGGAAAAATTCTCATTCCTCATCTCTCCTCCTTTGTTTCTCTGGTTTTTAAAAGCATGTACATGAAGGGAATGTAAAGATGGTCAAGTTTATAAATTTCGTCAAAAGAAGGCACAAGGCGATTTTTCAGTTTTCTCCATTCCTCTTTTTCCTGGAGTTTCCTTGTCTCCCTCCTCCCCACCACATACGCAAGATAGGGGAGGAGTCTCCAGGGGGTTTCTCCTTTCTTTTTTCTCTCATGCCATTTTCTGAGGATGGTGTAGATGTTATAAATGAACGTATTTCCAAGGTCTTTCCTGAGTCCCTCAAGGATGTCAACAACCTCCCTGAGTTTTTTCCATTCCTCCCACTTCACCCCCTCCGTGAGGTTGAAACAGAAGGCATCCTTTCCATCCACATTTTTTGCCATATGCTCTGCCTCTCCCGCATTTTCTGCCATGCGGTAAAGCGGGAAGTGATCGTCGGAAATAAACACACCACCAGAAAGCCCCATGTTTCCACCCGTGAAGAGCTCAAACGCATCTTTTATCCTTTCCGCACTCTTTACCACATCCTCCCATCTTCCAACCATAAAGAGGTCGTCTCCTCCTGAATACACAACTATCACGTCCTTCTCACAGAGAGGGATGAGCCAGTATTTGAAGAAAAGATTGAGGAAGCGGGAAAGGGAGCTGTAAAATGTAAGAGATTCCATCTTCCTGAATGCCCTTCCCAGATTATCAACATCCATTCTCAGTGTTCCCAGAGAGAACTTCCCGTTCTCAGATATATCCTCAAAACTTCCCTTTTCGGAGGGACTCATCGCATAGAGATAAGGGGAGGGTTCAAAGGTGTTTATTTTATAAACATGCCTGAGAATCTTCGGGTCCTGCTCCGCCTTAAATTTTATATCTTTCTTCTCCTCCTTTATCACCCTGTAAGCCCCATCCACAACCTCAATATCTCCCTCCTCACCCTCCGGCATCCGCATAATCATCGTCTCTCCGCCACCCTTGAGCGTTTTTCCTGTATTTATAAACCTCCAGCATACATCACATGCAGTTACCTCTTCCCTTTCCCTCCCATTCCTTCTCCTGCATATCTCACATTCATCTCCCCTGATTTCAACAGGTTCAAAGACCTTAGGAGCGTATTCCCTCCTTATTTTCCTTCTTTCTATCATTTCATGCAATTCCTTCACTTTTTCCTCGAGGAGTTCCCTCTCACCAAGAGCCTTACCTGGAAGCGGAACACAGCCCCACGCCATGTAAAGCGATACGCCAAATTTTTCATAAAGCCACTCGTTCACCTTTTTCATGTAATCCTCCACCTTCTCCACCGCCTCCGGCGTGTTGTATGCAATTATCTCAAATCCTCCTCCCCCCACGAAAAGAATGTTTGCACGGGTGAGCCGGAGTTCCTCAATCAGTCTCTCTGCAACATGATGGGATAGAAGCTCAAGGAAAAACGACCTCCCCCTGAGATTCACAAGTGCCTTCTTTGATGTGATGGTGTAAATGAATTGCTGAACGCCTGAAATGTCCCCGCGCACAAGCAGGAATATCTCTTTTTCCCTATCCACAATCTCATCAACGCCTGTCCTTGAGATTCTCCCCTCCTCATCCTCAAAGTAACGGTACATCGAACCTGCAAGGGCACCCGTGAGTTTGAGATGGTCAAAGAGGGAGATTGCGGTGGGGGTCTCTTTCACATAGGTAAAGGAAGGAACAAAGGTGAGGTACTTCTCAAGGGCAGGAAGAATGAAGTCAGGTCCTGCACGAAGCAGGGGATTTTTTATCTCGTTTATCTCCCTGTTCAACCCCTTCCAGATTCTCTCATAATCATCCTCGGTAAGGGTTATCCTCCCGGTTTTTGCCTCGGGAATTTTATCCTTTTCAAGTGGTAAAAGTGGATAAACACATTCTTTTCCTCCCACATAGAAGAATATCGGGGTAAGCGGTGTCCCTATTTCCCATTTTCCCTCCCCTTCCACCTCCTCTTCCCTCTCACCTGCTGCATACCTGTCTGCCTGAACAACAATGGCAGCATCGGGATAGAGTTCTTTCGGGTTCTTGTGATGGTTCTGAATGATATCTGCTATTTCTTTTCTCTCATCCTCATCAAGATAGGTCTCTTTTCTTATCCACTCCGCACCCAGGTTCTGGTGCGTTTTATCCCTGGTTCTTCTTATCCGGAATCTTACCTTTCCTATATCGTGAAGCAGTGCGGCTGTTACTACCCTTTCAAAATGCTCCATCTTTACCTCCTCTTTTTGTCTTTAAAAATTACAAAACCTGTGCCAGACTTCTTCCCTCTATTTTCCCGGTTTTTCTGCCTTTTTCTGTCTCCCAATGTGTTCTATATCTATTCCAAGTTTTTTAATCCTTCTGTAAAGCGTTGAACGGGATATCCCGAGATGTTCCGCTGTGCGTTTTATGTTCCATCCACATTTTTCAAGCGCATGTAAAATGCATTCTTTTTCGGAATGGGAAATAAGGAAAGGAGTGTATTCCCTGACTATATCAGGCGTGATTACATCTCCTGAAAACCTTGCAAGTTCCTCCATGGTATGCCTGAGCTGTCTTATATTCCCGGGCCAGGGGTATTTCAAAAGCAACTCCTCAACCTCTAGAGAGATTTTTTTCCCTGCAAAGTATCTTGCAAAGGGGATTATCTCCTCCTTTCTTTCCCTGAGAGGAGGAAGTTTAAGAATCCCCTGGAACCGGTGGTAAAGATCGGGTCTTAAAAATTCCTCGGGCTTCCTGTTTGTTGCGGCAATAAATAAGACCTCAACCTCCCTTTCCTTCACCCCTCCCACCTTTACCACCTTTCCTGTCTCAATCACATTGAGCAACTTTAGCTGAATGCCGAATGGCGCATCTCCTATCTCGTCTATAAAAAGAGTTCCTCCATCTGCACATGCAATTACCCCATCCCGCTCTCTTACATCCGTGGCAACTCCCTTCTCAACACCAAAAAGAAGCCCATCCAGAAGGGTCTGGGGGACCTCGCTCATGGAAAACCTGCGATATTTTTTTAGCCCCGCAGCACGGCTTATAGCCTCTGCAAGAACGTTCTTTCCAGTTCCCGTCTCTCCATAAATGAGAATTGTTTTGAGATTCCCCCTTTTTATGTCTCTAACATAAACCTCCAGTTTTTTAATGAGTTTCCGCATGATGGGAGAGAGATAGAGAAACCCGTGCCAGTCATGGAGTTCCTCCTCCGGAGGTGGAGGGTATATCTCCTCCATTCCCACCTCTGCTATTTTCTCAATCATATCCTTTCCGGACCTCAGGGCCTCAAGTATTTCCTTTCCACTTTTCCCCAGGACCTTCTCCCTCAGGAAGGAAAAGTCAAAACATGGAATTTCAACAAGGGAAATCCTGTCCTCAGGCGGAAGAAAATCACCGCTTTTTTCAATCTCAGGGGGAACGAGAACGTGAACAACCTTCTCTGCTCCGAAAATCTGTGCGGCAAGGAAGGCATAGGCTCCCATTGATTTTCTTCCTCCAGCAATGCTCATAATGAAGGGTCTGTTTCTTTTCAGAATCTCATCAAAGAGGGTCTCAACAAATTTTTCATTGTTTCCGGGAGAATCCAGGTCAGAAAAAGGGAGCATGACCGGGGTGAATTTTATTCCTGGAAATTTTTTATTCATTATCTCCCTCAACTTCTCAACACCTTCCTGAACCGAAGGGTGAGAGGTGTGAATGACAACAACCTCGTCAATCGATGCATCCTTTAATTTCAGCAGAGTCTCTGTAACTATCTGGGGCGACGCCCCGAGAGGAAAATATACAATCATTTCCTTTTCCTTTTGAAAATACTATATCACATAATGGGGTCTTTGTCAACCAGCCGATTTTCCTCAAAAAACAATGGGGTGAGCGGGTTTCTTTCTTCAGGAATAATAAAGGATGCGGAATGGAGCCAGGAGAAGATTCTTGAGACTGCAAAGATTTTGAGGGAGAAGCATGGATTTACAGGATACCTTCACCTGAAGGTCCTTCCGGATACTCCCATGGAGAATGAACCCGAATGTCCTGGGTGGAGGATTAAAGAGGCTTTATCAGGCGGACAGGCTCATCAAAATTTACGGATTCAAACCCCATGAACTTGTTTATGATGAAGATGGAAACCTTCCTGATGAGGACCCGAAGGAACTCTGGGCAAGGTTTCATCC
>JAPDKE010000053.1 GCA_029258725.1 bacterium
CCACCGATAGTTTCTGTGCTTTAATACTATATATTTCTTTTCTAAATTTTTGGAGATTAAGGTATGTTTTATTTACCATTTCTCGATTGTTTTATGTGGAGTATGTAAATCATCCGTTGATAAAGGAGAATACGATAGAAAGGAGGATGTATCAGATTTCGATAGCTGCTACTGCATTGATTAAAAACACTCTTGTGGTGATACCAACAGGACTGGGGAAAACTACTATAGCTGCGCTTGTTATAGCCTCAAGACTGCTCAACGAGGATGGAAAAGTCCTTTTTCTCGCTCCCACCAAACCGCTGGTTGAGCAGCATGCGAGGTTTTTGAGGAAAGTTCTTAAGATAGAGGAGGAAAAGATCATTTCTTTGAGCGGTGAGGTTGAGCCTGAGAAAAGAAAGGAATTGTGGAGAGATGCGAAAATTATTGTTTCCACACCGCAGGTTATCGAAAACGACATTCTTGCTGGTAGAATTGATTTGAAGGATGTTGTTCTGGTTGTATTTGATGAAGCACACAGGGCTGTGGGAAACTACTCCTACGTTTTCATTGCAAAGGAGTATCTGAGGCAGGCGAAGAAGCCTCTGATTCTTGGAATGACCGCCTCGCCCGGTAGCGATCCCGAAAGAATAATGGAGGTTGTCCAGAATCTGGCAATTGAGACCATAGAAGTCAGGACTGAGTGGGATGAGGATGTTGCTCCCTACGTTGGCAAGAAGGAAATAGAGTGGATAAAGGTTGAGATGCCGAAGGAAATGCAGGAAGTCAAGAAGAAGCTTGAGGAGTGCATAAAGGTCAGATTTAAGAGATTGAGAGATCTGGGGATAGAAATCCCAGAAAATGCATCAAAGAGGGATTTGTTAGCTCTGCAGGAGGCGTTGCAGGTTGAAGCCGCTGAAAGCAGAGATACGGATATGTACGAAGCAATATCGGTTCTTGCAGAAATTCTCAAGCTTCAGCATGCTGTTGAGCTGATTGAAACGCAGGGAATCAAGGCTCTGAAGCTTTATTTGAAGAAACTGATAAAGGAAGCATCGTCGAAGGGCGGAAGCAAGGCTGCAAAGAGCATCGTTAGCGACACACTCTTCAGGAGTGCTGTTGTTGCAGCAGCGAAATGCAAGGCGGAGCATCCGAAGCTGGAAAAGCTTAAGGAGATAATAGAGAAGCAGTTCAGGGCTAAGGAGGATTCGAGAATCATTGTTTTCACGAACTACAGGGATTCAGCAGATATGATTGTAAGAGAGCTTTCGGGCAAATTTCCGGTTGCCAAATTCGTAGGACAGGCGAACAGGGAGGATGACAGGGGAATGAGGCAGAAAGAGCAGATTGAGACGCTTGATAAGTTCAGGAAGGGAGAATACAAGGTTCTCGTTGCCACGTCTGTCGGGGAGGAGGGATTGGACATTCCGTCAACAGATCTTGTTGTGTTTTACGAGGCAGTTCCCTCCGAGATCAGGGCTATTCAGAGGAAGGGCAGAACGGGAAGAGGGAGAGAGGGAAAGATTGTTGTTCTGATGACTAAAGGGACGAGGGATGAGGCTTATTACTACACGAGCCTCAGGAAGGAGAAGAAGATGTACGACATGCTTCTCAGGATAAAGGATGCCATAGAGAGGAAAAAGCAGAAAACACTTGTTGAATTTGAGCAGGAGATTCCGAGGGCGGGTGTTAGAGTTATAGTGGATTCGCGCGAGCTTAGGTCGGATGTGGTCAAGCATTTGAGGGAGATGGGGGCAGGTATAGAAGTCAGAAATCTGGAGGTTGCCGATTACGTTTTAAGCGATAGGGTTGCAGTAGAGAGAAAGACAATTGATGACTTCGTTGAGAGCATCAAGCAGCGTGACAGGCTTTTTTCGCAAATTGGAAAGTTAAAATCCGCTTATTCACGACCTGTCCTGATAATTGAGGGAGAAAATCTTTACAAGGGGGGTTTGCATCCCAACGCGATTCGTGGTGCAATTGCCTCAATTGCAATTGACTTCTCTCTGCCCATTATTCAGACAAGGGATGCTAAGGAGACAGCAGAAATTATAATGACCATGGCGAAGAGGGAGCAGGAGGAGAAGAGGAGGGAGGTTGTGGAGCATACTGCAAAGACAAAGAGGACGCTGAAAGAGGAGCAAGAGCACATAGTGTCGGCCATTTCGAATGTCGGAGGAATTATTGCGAAAAACTTACTTGATTACTTCCAGACGATAGAGAAAATTGCCACTGCCGATGAAGAAGAACTGGCAAAGGTTCCGAAAGTTGGCAGAAAGATCGCGTCGAGAATTAGGCGTGTTATGACCACCCCATACAGCGAAGCGGGATTTTACGATAGCGAAACTTTTTAATTCCCTTTCCATTTAATACCAAGCAGGCCACGGTAGCTCAGCAGGAAGAGCGCGTGCTTGGTAAGCACGAGGTCCCGGGTTCAAATCCCGGCCGTGGCTCTTTTTATTTTGGTTCAAATCCATAAACTCGGATCTCTTGCACCAGTGCATTGAGAACTACTATCGGATTAGCGTCTCTGGTTATATTCCACCCGAGGTGATAAGTTTTCATGAGGGACTTCTACCCAAACCAGCGGGTGTCTAAGGCTCTTAAGCGTTTTAGAGAGAAGCATCCTGAAAACTACAACATAATTGAGACCTTTGCTATGGATTTATTGGCACAAGGAATCTCAGAACTGAGGGTTACTGGTTACCTGACATACCTCTCCAGCATTCTCAAAGTTGTAAACAAAGATTTACAAGAGTTCACGAGAGATGACATCAGGAGAGTTATTGCCCATTACCAGACTAGGGCAAATCGTGGTGAAATTAGCCCAAATACAGTTTTTGAGGTTAAGAAGACTTTAAAGCGGTTCTTTAAATGGCTTGGGAAAGAGGAACTCGTTAATTGGTTTGTTGCTGGTAAGTGTGAGTCCAACCTCTCTCCACAGGACCTGATAACCCACGAGGAATTCGAGGCTATGATGAACGCATGCCAGAATCCCCGTGATAGGGCCATGCTCAGTTTACTGTATGAGACCGGTGCAAGAATCGGGGAGCTTGCAGCTATGAGGATAAAAGATGTTATCTTTGATGATTATGGCGCTGTTATCTGGCTACCAAGGTCCAAGACACAGAGAAGGAGGTTGAGGATCGTTTTTTCGACAAGATATCTTGCAGAGTGGTTGTCGGATCATCCACTGAAAGATGATCCAGACGCCCCACTTTGGATCAAGCTCAGCCATAAGAACTACCTTAAACCACTGGAGTACAAAGACGTGCAGTGGCAGCTGAAGAAGATAGCAAACAGAGCTGGTATCAAGAAGAGGATCTATGCCCACCTCTTCAGACACACTCGGGCAACGAGGCTACTGCAGCAGGTTTCCGAGGTGGTGGGGGCGAAATACATGGGCTGGGTTCCTGGAACCAAGATGATCAAGACGTACATCCACCTCGCAGACCAAGACGTTGAGAGGGCGATTCTGGAGATGCACGGGATAAAGCCGGCCGAAGACAGTGGTGATTTGAAGGTCCTGCAGTGTCCCCGCTGCTCCTTCGTGAATCCTAGCAATGCTAAATATTGCTCTCGCTGCGGGCTGCCGCTGACTGAGGAGGCCGTGAGGGAAGTTGAAGAGTGGGAAGAGAGGAAGGCCAAACTGCTCGAAGTTATGACCAAGCCCGAGATCTTAAGTCTCATAATGAGTTTGCGGGAGGAAATAGAGAGGCTTAAGAAGCTTGTTGATGAGAGAGGGAGCGATGGAGATCCTCTGGGGTGACGAGACCCTCTTCAGAAATGAGTGGTGTTCGATCTAGATTACTTGCCTCCGGATATCCTTCACAGAGAACTGCAGATTGCGGACCTTGCAGCCTGCCTGAGGCCGGTTTTGAGGGACGTTGCCCCTGGGCATGTCCTATGCATCGGTCCACCCTCAACCGGCAAAACCACGGTCGTGAGGTACGTGCTTGAGAAGCTTGAAGAGCACGGTGTTGCTACAGCGTACTTAAGATGTCCTGTGCTGCGAACGTCCTACAACGTCTTCGCCAAGATCTTCGAAATGCTGAGCGGGAAGGTTCCACCTCAGAAGGGGGTACCGCTCTTCAAGCTTCTGGATGAGATTGCCGAGCTGCTGGAAGATGAAGTTCTCGTCGTCGCCCTTGACGATATCAACTTTCTCCCGGACAGCGTGCTGAACGAGGTTCTGATGGCGCTGGTGAAGAGTGCCGAGTTCAAGGTCGGAGTGATAGCCATAGCCACGAGCAAGGGCTTCGTCGCCAGGCTCGACGCGTACCTGGGCTCAATTGTCCACTTCCACGAAATCGTCTTCCCGCTATACACGAGGAAGGAGGTGGAGGAAATACTGCGCTGGAGGGTGGAGCACGGCTTTTATCCAGGCGTGATGACCAAGGAGGCGTTCGAGGCGATCGTGGACCTGGTTGTGAGGAACGGAGACATTCGATACGGCCTCTACCTGCTCAGGAGGGCCGGTCTGATTGCCGAGAGGAGAGGAAGCAGAAGAATAGAGATTGAGGACGTCGAGAGGGCGAGAGAGGGCGAAGAGGTAGTTGCGCTGGCGAAGAGCATTGCAGCACTGAACAGCGACGAGAGAGAGGCGCTGAAGATAATCTACTCGCTCGATGAAGAAAACATAACGACTGGCGACATCTACGCGATAATGAGGGCCGAGGTCGGGCTTTACTACGAGAGGTTCTACGAGATAATCGGCAAGCTGGAGAGGCTGAGGTTTATCGATCTGGTTTTCGGAAGAAGGGGCAGGGGCAGGACGAGGTATGTCGTGAGGCGGTACGAGCCAAAAATTATACTCGAAGCTATCAGGAACTACGGGTAAATTTCAGTGAATCCAGTGGTAGAATAGCCACAAACTTTATTTCATCACGAACAAAATATTTTCGTGGACGAAGAAAGATTCACAGTCTACATTCATCCAAGAATAGAAAAAGATCTGGACAAAATACCCGATCATGTACGAAACAAATTTAGGGGGCTGATCGAAGCTCTAAAGTTTTGGGCCGTACCTAAATTCTTTGACATTGTAAAATTGAAAGGTACAGGATCCTTAGACGCTTTTCGCGTCAGACTTGGAGACTACCGAGTTATTTATGTTGTAGATTGGGACAGAAGAGAAATCAAGGTTCTCAGACTTGAAAGAAGAGGCAAATCCTACAAGTAGCTACAGTTTTTTCAAAATTTCGTCTGCCTTGATCCATTTAATCTTGGGATCCGTGGCTTCTCTGAGTATCTCCTCAAGTTCCTCATCGCTGAACTCCTCTTCCTCAGGCATGAGCATAGCCTCAAGTCGCTGCAACTCAACCGACATCTTCGAAATTGCCTCACGCACTTTTTCCATTTCAAGTTCTTTCATAAGCTAAGTAATTGTAGACTAAGTCGTATAAATAAGCTGCGTTGCTGAATTATTCAGTACCACAAAACCGGAACCTCCCCCTTCAGCTCCCTAACCTTCGCCATTATTCGCATGACGTCCGCCACAGTCAACTTCTTCGCCAGCAGGTGGAAGTTCTTGTGGTCCGGCGGGCGCTTGGGGTTCCACGCAGGGTCGAGCTCACGAAGTAGGTCTTTATTTTCCCTGCAGAATTCTTCCATTCTGCGGTAGCTGAAGCCTCGCTGAAGCCCATAAATTAGCACGGTGAGCAGAACGAAGCGGTTCCAGCCCGGACGCCCCCTTTTGTTTACGGGCTTCTGGATCGACTTCGGCAGTCCGCAGTGAAAGCAGGCCTCGTAGATCAGCTTGAGTTCTGAAAGGATCTCACCCTCCATCAGGCTTCCCCTCTCGCCTAAACTTTCCGTGTGTAAAAAATTGAAGTTTGATGAACCATGGGTCAGACATCGAGTGTTACTGTTGCCTCCAGAATCCTGTCTCCGTTCCACCTCCACACTTCCGCATGGATGGTGTAGGTGCCGTGGCTCCATCCCCAGATCTCGACGGTGTAAGTTTTTGTCTCGTTCGGCTTCAGGTTCAGCGGCACGGGGAACGGTGCCTTGAACTCGCTGACCTTACCGTCAGGGCCTATCACCTTCACGAAGCCCGTTACGTAGTCGATGGGTCTGTCATCCACGTTCTTCAGGGTGACCGACGCCACTCCACCATCCAGGTCGACCGAGTAATCGACGATCTCCAGGTCGTTGTCCGTTTCCTCCACGTAAATCTCAGCAAACCTTTCGTAGCGCTTTCGGACCTCCATGTACTCCGCCGTCTCCGTCCTGCCCTTCTGCTCAAGCTCCCTCATCCTGTGCTCGTACTTCTCCATGATGGCCTTGACGGCGTTGTCGTAGGCCTTGTCGCTGACTATGCGGAGCATCCTGCCAAACTCCATGACGTGCAGGTAGAGCTGGTCCGCTACGTCTTCCAGAACCAGTCCGAGTGGGGCTGCAACCATCAGGGAGAGCACCAGCAGTGCTGCGGGCTTCATGACTCTACCTCCCAGACCAGGCAGGGAACAACAGCTCCGTTCTCCTGCTTCCTCGCTGACTTTCTCGCAACATACCATCGCCCTTTCCACCAGACTGGAAACTCCTCGCCAAAATCAGCGGTGGCGAATTTCGGGTGTCTCTGTGGCCTTGGGAAAATGGTCCTTATCCCAGTTCCCTTCCTACCGTACACGACGTAGTCCTCGTCCTCAAAGCGGGCTTGCTGCTTAAATCTGATTGTGGTTTTCTCCCGCTTGGGGCGGGTTACAACACGTCTCCGCCTCGGCAACCCGTCTCACCTCCGCAACTTTTCCGGGCCGGGGGATGGTGGCGGCGGGGATAGCTAACAAAAAAACAAAAAAGTTCAACCCGTCTCCGCAAGGCAACCAGTCTCGCATGCTATCCCCGGCCCGTTTCAATAATAGTGTGATATGGGAAGTATATAAATGTTGAATTAGAAGGGGGTGTGAATTTTCTTGTTGGTAAAAGTCAGTACAAACGTTTACAGTGGCTCATCATGCTCATGAACGACAATCCACTCCCATCCTCATTTAACTCCTCCACACGATGGTACTTTCTTCGTTTCTCTTTATCTATTATCAGAACCTCTCGTGCAATCCTCCCAGACTTACTTATTTTTTCTCCTTTTTTAATTTTCTTTTTAAATCTTTTATATCCATCAGCTTTCTGCTTAACCTGTATCATTTCTAAAGCCCTCACATGCTCTGTGAGAATAATTGTACGATTCCTACTTCCACACTTCGGACAGAATTCAGATTCCGGATTCAAAATTTCTCCACAATTGGAACAATATATCTCTCCCATAAATCTTTATTGTAATTTAAGTTAAATAAAAAATTTTTCTTAATTTAGAGGCCCATCCAGCCTGCAGTTCTGACTCTGATTTCCTCCTTCTCAGCATTGGTGAATGGCAGCTGCTGATAGTGGTTCATGGATGTTACTTCTGTGTGCCCCTGATTCATGCAGATCAGTGGAATCTTGTCTGGGAATGATGTGACGAGCCAACTCTCCCAAGTCTTTCGTGTGGTTTTGGCAGAGATGCCAGTTAGATCCAAACCGGCCTTCTCCGCCCAGCGCTTCAGGTTTTTGTTCCACGCCTGAATGCTAGGTAGCCTTTCCTTCAGGCTCAGGAAGTACTGAACGGCGTACATACCGACATTGGAGAGGTACACGTAGCGATCCTTGAACTTGCGCTCCTTCTTCAGCTGGGCTTCTGGCGGGAGGTAGATGGCCCGCCTGTCCTTCTGGAACCACTCTGGATGGTTCTGAAATCTCTGGAGTTCGACATACCTCATGCCAGTGTAGAGAGCTGCGTCAAGCATTACCTGGTGGTAGTGCCTCTTGGCGGAATCCCTGATGGCGTCGTACTCTTGTGGTGTCAGGATCCTCACACCCTCTTTCAGTATCATGATAGGTTTAAGAATTTCCTAAAACTTAAACCTTGAATTAGAAAGGGGCGTGAATTGAGAGTGCTGAAGACTTTTCTGGTATGCGGTCCTACGAGGGAGGTTTCAGTTTTGGGGCAAAAGTTAAATTTGCTGAAGGCTACAAAAAATCATGGATGAAAACCCTATTGGAGTGCTAGTCGGGTCTCTTGCCGCAGGATTAGCATTGTTGATCGCATTCATAGTATTCGCGAAATTCTTCAGTGTATCCCACGAAATTTGCCCCACACCTATGGACAATCAGATCTGGCGTTCCTTTGTAATTTCGTGGTCGTTGATTTCAGCAGCAGACACATTGCTCTTTATTTCTGCGATAATAGCAATAATCACTGGACTCGCAATACTATTACTGAAAGGTGCCGGAAATAGTGGAGCGATTTGATTACTCCAACTCAGAAGGCCTACCAAAGAACAGTCTGATATATTTCCTCTCCCCTTGCCTGCGCAGCTCTATCGCCTGCTTTGCCAGTTCGTAGATCTCGTTGCAATGAGCCTCGTAGAATCTGAACCTTCTGGAATGGAAATCTTTCCAAGTCTCCCCGTCTCTCATGTGGAACGGGTTGCATATGTAACTTAATGGGGCAACAAGATCCGGATGTCTTGCATAAGTCCAGATGTCGCAGGCTTCCTACCCTGGGGGATGTGCTGAGTGTAGAGGTAGGCGTACTCGGTTTGCATGGCTCTGTCCCTTATGAGGTGCTGCATGCCTTGAATGAGGTGAGTGAGTTCGTGGGCGATGGTGTGGTGACATTCTTGCTTTGGCTCTTTAAGGAGTTTAGGGTTAAGGGCGATCTTCCAGCCAAAGCAATACAATCCTCTGCAGGACCCAGTATAGTAGAGCAGGACGCCGCGAAGCTCGGGGAAATATGTTTTAATAACTTTCCGGGTCTCTTCTGCGAGCTTTGGAAGTATCCTCTTCGACTTTTACCACGACCCTCTGCGGCTCCTCGTCAGGTCTAAGAGACATCAGGCGTGGCTCGAAGATCTCACCGTAGATTGGAGCATGGTTGATCACTCTGGAGTATCTTGCAGCTTTGTTGAATGGATGATGGACTTCTTTAAACTTAAACCTTTAAAAAACGGAAGGTGTGAGTGTATTATGACTGGGAAAAGTGAAATAGACTTAGATATTCTCTTGAAGAGCTTTAACGAAGGTGACAAAATCGCTAATTTCAGATCTTAGTCTCTCCGGTAGTCTCTCCATAGTTGAGGGATCCTCTAAAATAGCAGTTAGTTCTGAGGGGGCTTCTTCAAAATCGCCGAACATAACAGCTCTCTTGAAGTATTCGTATGCTTTCTCGTAGTCCTTTGCATCAAGTGAAATGTGGGCAAGAGTATTCCAGTATCTGATTTGCTCCTGAATTCTTTTGCTCCACTTCTCGATGTTTTTCTTCAGCTCTTCGTAGTTTCTGAAGACGATTACTTCCTTTCCGTGTAGATCGCTTGGAATGTTTTTCAGTGAGTCTGTTAATATTAAGATCTCTTTTCCAAATGCTGCCATTAGACCTATTTCAAAGAAAATATTCGGTAAGGCAGTTTTTGGAGTTTTCTTAGTGATTAATGCCACTCCGAATGCTGAAGAGAGAATAAGTTCACAAATTTTGCAGTAAATGTTCCCAGTTCCTTTGATATTCATGGCATCTCTTAAATGGAGGCCATTTGAAGTAAAAGCCTCATCTATTTTTTGCCTAATTTCGGAGTCATTTTCAATAGAAGAGATTATTAGAAATCCAGTTTTTGGAGCGGGAAAAATTTTCTTGGAACATTCATCCCCAGAATTGTGACATATAATCAGCGTAATTCACCCCTTTCTGGATTTCTTCTTCTTTTTTGGCTGGTATTTCGGTATGTTCTTATAAGGACCTGGTGATTTTTTATGTGCTACGATTTTTCCGGTTTTTTTATCTATTTTTACCCACCTCTTTGTTTTGGGATTGTAAACTTGAATCACCTCACTTTTTTTACCCATAATGACTAATCCCCCTTTTATTTTTAAAAGATTTTGTTTTTAGCTCAGGAACTGTAGTTTCCTAAAATTATTTCCCACCATCAAACCACCTCCAGCAGTAACCCAGTACTCTTTCAGGTGGAAGCTTTCTCAAAAATGCTTGATAAGGAGTCTCTAATTCATCCAAATTAAGACTCATA
>JAPDKE010000002.1 GCA_029258725.1 bacterium
AAGGGTAAGGAGAGAGTCTGGGCCGACGAAATAGCAGACGCTTTAAGGCTCGATCTGAGCCTCGTCAACGACATCCTGATGGAACTCTGGAGTGAGGGGTATGTCGAGCCAGCTTGAAGGTGAAAAAATCCGGTGTGTCGGCAGGAAGATCAGCAAGCCTCGGTTAATTCATCAGACTGGAAAGCACAGAGCCATTGAGATTTTTGTTGAGGGTAGACCTGCTAAAGCTGAAATCGTTAGAGTTTGGAGAGTTTTAAAGCGATGAGGCCGCCATGTTGACCAACTTTTAAAGTCAATTCGAACCAATTCGAACTAATGGCAATCAACAAGATCATCAAATTGGGCCTTGAAGAGCAGGCCAACGAACTCAAAGCTCAGGGCTTATCTGACTATAAAATCGCTGAAGAACTTTCAAAAATTGCGGGTATAAAAATCACAAGATCAACAGTTTATCGCTACTTTAGTTCGAACCATGATCCAGTTGTGAATCGAATCAAGCAACGTGAGGAGATCGTAACAAAAGCGGTTAACGGTCGCATAGATGCGGTGCAGCAGCTTATAGCGATTAACAACGAAACTCTCAGAATCCTCGAAGAAGCCAAAGCATCAGGAGACCTCAAAACCGCTCTAAGGGCAATAGAGAGAATCGAAAAGCAGCTCGAACTGCAGGCCAAACTTTTGGGAGACATCCAAGAAGCCCCAACGACGATTATCTGGAATATTGTCAAGGTGGGAGAATGCAGCAGGTAAGGACAATCGAACTCACAGAGCCACAGTGGGAGTTCTTCAACAGCGAAGCGAAGTTTAAAGCCTTCATATCAGGGATTGGAGCTGGCAAGACAGCAATCGGCTGGATTTTATCGATCAAAGAAGCAACTCAACAACCAGGAAGCAGAGGGCTGATAGTCGCTCCGACCTACACCCTAATCAAGGACGTCATCTGGTGGGAGATGGACCGCTGGGTGCCGCAACAGCTCATCGAGGATTTCAGCGAGAACAAGAAGAGGCTGAAGTTCAAAAACGGCAGTGTAATTCTCTTCCGCTCGGCTGACAACCCCAGGCACATCGAGAGATTGAGGGGGCTATCGATTGCGTGGTTCTGGATCGATGAATGTACACTGCTGCCCAAACTCGTCTGGGATGTCCTGATAGGTCGTTTAAGGCAGCCCGGCTACAACTACAAAGCCTGGATAACTGGCACACCTAAGGGCTTCAACTGGGTTTACGAGATCTTCATCGAAAATCCGATCCCAGACAGCTACATCCTCTACGGTGTGCCGACGAAATCAAATGTTTTCCTCTCCAAAGACTATATCCGATCCCTTGAGCAGCAGTATAAGGGCCAGTTTGCCCTGCAGGAACTTGAAGGCCAGTTTGTGAAATTCGAAGGATTGGTTTATCCCGGCTTTGATGTCAGAAAGCATGTTGTTGATTCCGTTCCATCCGACTTCGACAGGATCCTGTATGGAGTGGACTGGGGCTTCCGCAACCCAGCCTGCATCCTCGCTTTAGGCGTTAGAGGAGATGAGGTCTACGTTCTACAGGAGTACTATGCTCCCAAAACAACTGATGATGAGCTGATTGAGATAGCCAAGCAGATGCAGCAGCGCTGGGGTGCCGGAACATTCTACTGCGATCCATCCGAGCCAGCATCGATAGAGAAGTTCCGCAGAGCTGGCTTGGATGCGGTTAAAGCGAATAATGAGATTGTTCCAGGGATAAGAGCAGTAACATCTCTGATCGAGTCCAACAGGTTGAGAGTTCACCGCTCATGTCAGAATTTGATCAACGAGTTTCAGATGTACCGCTATCCTGACGATGGGGAGAAAGAAGTTCCGCTGAAGATTAATGATCATGCGATGGATGCTTTGAGGTACGCGGTTATGGGGTTAGTGGAACACAATTTTCTACCAGACGAATCCGACTGGGACTTCTTCTGACTTTGCTTTTTATTATTCTTTGAAGGTTAATTTGGCATGGGGATATTTGATGCTCTAAGGCGAGAGCGAGCAGTGGAGTTGAAGGAAACGGAGTTCTTCGACTTCTCCACCGACACCCTACTCACCCTACTCGCAAACAAAGCGTCAGCTGACCATATCTACACCCCCGATTTCGAGCCGGAAGGTGGATGGGACAAGTGGTGCTCTTGGGCTGCAAAGCAGGGGAAGATAGCAAGAATAGTTCGCAGCTTGGCAAAAAATGCAATGTCCTTCGATTTTGCAGGTGGAGATGAGAGGGCTTTAGAACTCGTCAGACAGATGGTCCGCAGAACACATCTTAAAACCGTTCTTATTCTCGCCTTCAAAGACTGGCTCGTTTACGGCAGATGCTTTCTTGAGCCTGTGTGGGAAATCAGGGGTAGCAACAAAGAACTTGTCAAGGTGAAGAGAGTTGCCCCACCAACAATCAGAGTTTTCAGGGATAGTGAGGGTGATGTCAACGACTTGAAGGATTTTCTTAGAGCAACGGAATATGCGAACTATGCGGATGAGCTTAAACCCGGAACGGGTGACAACATAACGGGCTTCGTCCAGTTCTGGGATAAGCGCCACGAAGGTAAAGCAATCTTCTTCAAACCTGACGAGCTGATCTTCATCCCTCGCTACCCAGATCACGACTGTCCTGATGGCATCTCATTGCTCAGGGAAAACTACACTATCATAATGAACAAGCTCGGCATGGAGAAGAGCCAAGCAATAATGGCTAAACGCCACATCGATCCCAAATTAAAATTCATCATCCCAGAAAAGTGGTGGAGCAAACGCAAAGTAATCATCAACAAAATCAAGCAGGGGCTTAAAGCTGGCTTAGATCTATTTCTGCCAGAAGGCATGGAAGTTGACATTCTGGAAACCAAGGGTAATCCAGTAGCAGTGATAAGGGCTCAGCAGCATGTTGAGGATCAGTTCATCGCTGCTATGGGCTTTGCTGATTCGTTTACAGAATCAACATCTTCAAACAGATCCGTTGGAGAAGTGCAGCTGCAGTTCTTCGAGCGTGACATCAGACCAGAAAGAGCGTTGTTTGCTGAAGTGCTTGAGGACCATCTGATCAGACCATATGTTGAAGCTAAGCTCGGTAAAAGTGTAGAGCCACCCCACTTCGTATTCGAAGACCTCACTCCAGAAGACCGCATAGAGAAAGCCCGAATCCTCGTCCCACTCTTCCCTTACATGACCAAATCGCAGATCAAGAAGTTCTTTGAGGACCTCGGCTACCCAGTGCCAGAGGAGGAAGAAGAGGAGCTGTCAGCCAAGCTCAAAGCTATCGATTTAGCAACGCAGAAGGGGATTCCGAAGCCTGTATTGAGCACGGCTGTTGATGTGAGAGGGGAATTTGCTGAGGAGATAAGGAGACTCAGAAATGAGCTCGCAAAGATTTTTGGTTGATCTGCTCTCTCCCGAAGAAGAGGAAGCTGTCAGAGTTCTGCAGGAGCTGATAATAACCAAAACAGATGAGGCTAAAAAGAGAGCAGTTCAGGTTCTGGCAAAATACATTACAGTCAGCTACTATCTTGGGGCTGAGAAGGCAATCAGCCAGCTTGGGTTGCCGATTCAGCCAACATCCATCAGCGTTCAGGGACTTGATGCTGTAATCAACGAACTCAGCCCTGTGCTGGAAGAAACATTCGGCTTCCTTGCGAAGGACTTGACAGATGTAATCGAGCAGGGCATCAAAAACAACATGTCTTACCAGCAGATCAAGCAGCAGCTGCAGGAAAAGCTCAGAACGTTCGGCAACCGCATCCCATTCCAGCGTGCTGGTCAATACCGTGAGATCGTTGAAGTCTCTCCAACTGGCAGATTGAGGCTTGTCAGGAAGAAGATCAAACGCAACATCACGATCTCAACTGAGAAATATGCGGACATGCTTGCGAGGACAGCTGTAAAGAAAGCTTATGCTTTGGGGCACATAGAAGGCTATAAAGCTGGAGGGATAAGGAAGTGGAGATATACAGCAGTTGCAGATGAACGCACACGCCCGCACCATCTTGCACTGCACGGCAAGGTCTTCGTTGTTGGTAGCAAAGAAGAGCAGCTCGCCTTAAGGGTAATGGGTGAGCCGAACTGTCGTTGTCGCCCCATACCATTCTTCGACGATCCTCGCTATGACACTCCAGCTGAGGTTTACGAGCGGGAAAAGCAAGAGTGGGCTAACCAAACTTACGAGGAGTGGAAGCTTGACAAGAACATAGCATTCATAGCAAAAGCGAATCCGCAGAGCAGAGAAGAGCTATTTAACCTCGCATCCGACTTGGAGAGCAGATTCAGGAACAAGAACTACCGCATTCTCGGCCACATCCTTGGCATGAAAGCACACCAGATGGCTGAGGATGTGATTAAAACGCTTGATGAGAACTTCTTTTACTCGAAGAAGCAGGGAATGTTCACGTTTGTCCACATATATAGCAAGCACGCAGTTAAGGAGAAATTCAGGCTGTCAGATGTTCTGACGATTAGAAAAGAAGGTATGAGAATTGGAGAAGCAGGCAACGCACTCCACATAATCGGAGAGTTTAGAGATGGAAGAAAAATGCACGTTGTCGTGAACAAGAAAAACTTTAAGATAATCACCGCACATATTGCAAGCGATAGATACCTGAAAAATCTGCTGAGCAAAGTGAAGGAGGTTGAATATGATTATCAGGCTAAGTAAATCTGAGGTCAATGTGCTGAAGTCCTTCGGGATCGATGAGGGAGAGTACTCTATCAGGATTCTCCCAACAGAATCCGACTTCATTTTCCCGGAAAAGCAAGGACCAAAAATAAGGATATTCAGAAGGGATTGTGCTTACTTCGTTGAGTTGCCTGAAGAACTCAAGCCAGCTTATACCGGCCATACTGTGGACCTCTTTGATGGGGAGCTTATAGGAGAGCCAGAGAAAATCTGGGGAATGTTCGTCTGAGCTTTTCTGACTTTTCTTTATATTTGCCTTAAACTCAGACTTCTTCATGGAAGTTACGCTGGATCTGACAGCAACAGCTATCGAGGTTGAGCCAGCTGACATAAGCCTTGAAGCCGAAACAGAGGAGCAGCCATTGCGAAGAAGGATCATTGCAGTCTCAGAGGGCATTCATAATGGCATAAACTTCAGCGGTGAAGAGATACGCAGAATGGTTCAGGCAGCGGTGGAGCTAAAAGAGCAGGAAGGCAGGGATTACTTCGCTGCCCCGCTCGTTCTGGACCATTCAGGCAGATTTCTGGATAAAGTGGGCAGCACATACAACCTGATCTACGATGAGGAACGCAAGGCTGCTGTAGCTGATGTCGAGTTCTGGCAGTTCACACCGATGCAGAGGTCCCCTCAACAGGCTCGAATATCATTTTCGACGATGTCTCAGCTGAGGAGGCTCAGGCAGGAGATGTTGAATATCGCTGCATTTATGTCAAGAACACGAATCCAACCGATACGCTCTACGATGCAAGGGTTTTCATAGCCCAGGATACCGCATCGGCAGACGATGAGATTGATATCGGCTTGGATCCTGCTGGTGTGGGCGATGGGGTTAATAGCGGTGTGGCAACCACGATCGCAGATGAAGGGGAAGCTCCTGCGGGTGTGACATTCAGTCACCCAACAGATTACGAGAGTGGACTCGTCATTGGCGACCTTGGGCCAGGGCAGTGCATTGCAATCTGGATCCGCAGGACTGTAAACGCCGGAGCTGCTGCAACAGCATCGAACAGCTTCCAGATCAAGGTGCAGGGGCAGACGGCGTGAGGTGGTTGGATGAACAAAGATGAGTTGTTAAAACAGCTGAATGATAAGTTCGTGTACATTTCTCCGATCACATTCCCAACTGAGCAGAAAGAGGGGCTGAGTGGGCCATACATCATTGATGTTTTTGAACAGACAGGCGAAGCAACAGGCGCAAAGAGGTTGGTCAAGTTTTACATTAAGGACCTCAACATGGACACAGAGGAAGTAATTTTCGAGGGCTGGAATCCGTTTGCAGCTCCAACAACCACATTCACGCAGCAGGTGAATGACTACATCACATCCCTGATCTCTCAGGGAGATGTGGAGTATGCTAAGGTAGACGACATAAATGAAGCGACAAAGAGGGCTCTCTGCAGGTTTTACATTTACGAGAATGGAACAATCGTGGAAAAGCAGGCAATCGTGTATTATGATGAAGCCAGCAAGGCGATGACGCACAAGTTCGTATGAGCTGGCTGAGCGGTTACCAGTATCGCAAGCTGATAACGATTTCCGGATCAGCTGGGGCTGGCAGCGGTTATCAGGTTTTGCTGAGAGTTGGGGAGAGTGCCAACGCCGATGCGGATTTTCATCTTGAAGGTCATGCTCTAAATTTCCCAAACGATATTAGGTTCACAGCGGCAGATGGAGTAACTGAATTAGCCCATTGGCTTGAGAAAGTTGAGGGTGTCGCACCGGATAGAACGGCTTATTTCTGGGTTAAAGTCGAGGATTCATTGGATGTAGATGTCCAGATCTATTGTTATTATGGACAGGAGGGAGGAGCAAGTGCGAGTGACGGAGAACAGACTTTCGAAGCTTATGATTTGACAACATTTACAGAATACGACCCAAACAACAGATTTGCAGTTAATAACGAACAATCTGTAACTGTTACAGATTTAGGTGGGCGGGATGACGCTTACTTGGTTAAGTCGATCACACAGCAATCACTTGCACTCGAACACAATATAGAAATAACTGCAATGAGCAAATACACAAGATTCCACATTGGTTTTGCAGACACTGCAGCAAGTTTTAAGGATATTACAAATGGGTTTTCATATTTAGCAATAGCGAGAGATGCAGGAAACTATCACGCTCTTTCTATTGTGGATTCTGGGTCGATGACAAACTCAAATGTAATAGAAGTATCTCTGAACACAAAATACTATGTAAGGATTATTTATGATGGAGCAAATGCACAGATTAAAATTTACGATGACGCTCAATTTTCAAACTTGCTTGGACAATTAGAAGCTACAGCACCTACACCGTTTAATTACGTTGGATTGTTTGGCCACCATAACACAACATTGCCAATTTCTGGAGAGTTGGATGCTACAATAGATTTATTCAGGGTTCGAAAATTCATTGACCCAGAACCATCATTCAGTTCCGCTGGTGCAGAAGAGACAGCAGTTGTTTATGTCTCCTCCTCTCTCTCAGACAGCTACAAGCTCCTAAACTTTGCAGGTAATCTGGCAAGCGGAGAATATAGAATTTTCAATTTCGCTGCAAATCTCGCTTCAGATCAATATAAGCTCCTCGCTCTGTTAGAGAAACTCCTGAGCGATGTGTATTCGATTCGCACCTTCACCTCTAGAACTCTCCTTGACAGCTACGCAATAATCTCAGGCATAGCTGTGAGAGAAGTAATTGTGCTGAGGTCCAAAATAACAAGAGAAATGAATCTGACCTCACGGGTGATAAGGGAAGTCTTGCTGAGGTCGAAGTTATCCTGACTTCTCTTTTTTAAAGTCTGCTTTCCCCCTCAACGGCATGAAAGAAGTTGGAGAGGTGATTGCAGATGCCGACAGCTGAGAGTGCTATAACCATCAACCTGCAAGATGCAACATTCGCAACTCCCAGCGA
>JAPDKE010000048.1 GCA_029258725.1 bacterium
ACAACAGCAGTGGTTGAAGGGTATCACAGAAAGATAAAACTCCTCCAGAGGATAAGCTATGGAATTAGAAACTGGGACACCTATCACAATAAAATGCTCCTTGGTCTCTGGGGGGACCATAAGTTCAGGGAGAAAATCAAAAGGAAAATAAGGAGGTGCGCATGAAAATCAAAAACCTCGTTAAAAACAGCCTTTCAAAAATCTATCAGATATTCTTGACAAAGAGCCGTGTGGGGTATCAGGCAGGGGCAGGCATTTAAAGTTTGAAATTTGTGATAAGTTATTGATTATCAACCTGATTCTTCTTTTAAAATTGTTAACTGTTAATGACTGACCCTCCCTGAGGGCTTCCAATTCTCGGTGTATAAAAGATTAAACCTTATTCTTTCACCCACCAAAATCGCTCAATTTAAGAGGGTATTTCCGGAATGCCTCCTCAAATATTTTTCTGAAGTGAAATCCGTATATCGTGAATGTAAAGGCAATGGGAACAAGAACAGGACGCCTTACCAGGGTCCATAAGAGAAGTTTCCAGAAATATTTTCTCTCCCTGCTTCTTATACCAAAACGCCAGATGGATTTGAAAAACGCCCTGAGGTGATAGAAATGGAAATGGAGTTTTCTTCTCCACGGAAAATTGAAGTTTTCAAGAAATGTTTTTAACCTGCGGTAAAAATACTCTGGAGAATATATGGTCTGGACAACCTTCCGGTAGCCACGAAGCAAAACATTATATTCCATCTTTGGAATAAAATTCATGGAAAGGTCGGTATTGTCCCCGGATATCTCCGCAACAAGCCTTTTTTCCTTTTTCAATCTATTATAAAGCCTGGTCCCCCTCGGAGCATTCAGCAGTCCCACCATTGCCGCAATAATTCCGCTTTTCTGAATGAAAGAAATAAGGGTTTCAAATATTGAGGGCGGGTCGTGGTCAAACCCCAGGATAAACCCTCCCTGAACTATAAGCCCGTGCCTCTGAAGCCTTCTCACACATTCAAGCAGATTTCTGTTTTTATTCTGAAACTTACCGCACTCCGTCAGACTCTCCTCGTTTGGAGTTTCAATTCCAACAAATACAGATGTGAATCCCGCCTCCACCATCTGTTTTACAAGTTCCTCATCGTCCGCAAGATTTATGGATGCCTGGGTTGTAAAGGTGAAGGGATAGTTTCTCTCTTTCATCCACCCGGTAATTGCGGGGAGTATTTCTTTTTTGATTAAATACTTATTTCCTATGAAGTTATCATCAACCACGAATACCCCTCCCCTCCATCCCTGCTGATAGAGAGCCTCAAGTTCCTTTATTATCTGATTCTTTGTTTTTGTCCTTATCCTTCTTCCAAAGAGCAGGGTGACATCACAGAATTCACAGTTAAAAGGGCATCCTCTGGAATACTGAATGCACATGGATGCGTATTTTCTCATGTCTATGAGTTCCCATAATGGAACAGGGGTCTTTCTCAAATCCGCCCATTCGTTTGAGGTGTAAATCCTTCCTGGATTTCCTGCCTTAAGGTCCTTCAAAAAGAAAGGAAGGGTTACCTCTGCCTCATTCAATACAAAATGGTCAACCCCCTCAAACTCCTCATATCCCGTTGTGAAAAGAGGTCCTCCTGCAACCACCCGTGCACCGAGTTTTTTGCATCTTGAGATTACCTTTTTTGCTGATTCCTTCTGGACCGACATTGCACTTATAAACACATAATCCGCCCATTCAATATCTCTGTCCTTTAAGGGCTCAACATTCATATCCACAACCTTCTTTTTCCACTCCCGGGGAAGCATTCCTGCAACTGTGAGCAATCCAAGGGGAGGGAGAGTTGCGCGTTTTGAGATAAACTTCAATGCATGCTTGAAGCTCCAGAAGGTATCAGGGCATTCAGGATAAACAAGCAGTATGTTCATGATTAAAGATAACAAGTTTTTTCAAAAAAGCAAATTTTATACCGTTAAAAATTTTCACGGATATATTCTTTCCCTCCTTCCCCGTTCAGGGTAAAATTTCTTCTTCTCCTCCACTCTCCAGAGATAAACCTCCTTTATTCCTCCATCCCACACTATCTCAAGCAATCCTCCGTTGCCCACTCCGTAGGAACTGAAAAGGAGATTCCCGAGACTGTATGCAATCACCCGGTTTTTATAAATCTCAACGGGCTGCAAAACATGAGGATGATGCCCGAAAACCACATCCGCTCCCATATCTATTGCATACCTTGCAAGGTGTCTCTGATAAGCCTTTGCTGTATCAAGTTTTTCACCACCCCAGTGAAATGCCACTATTATAAGGGAAGCCCCTTCCTCTTTTGCAAGTTCTATTCCTTTTCTCACATTTGCATAAGAACCCTGTGCAGTTCCTGGTTTATCTTTCCCTGCATAAAAGGACTCCGGAAATGTGTTTGAAAAAGAAAGAAGCGCAACCTTTTCATTCCCCATCTCAAAAATAGCAGGTTTCAGCGCCTCATCCAGGTTTGAGCCTGCACCACAGAACTTTATCCCCTCTTTTTTCAGGACCTTCATCGTCTCATACAGTGCCTCAGGTCCGTAGTCCATCATGTGGTTGTTTGCAAGGGTTACACCATCCACCTTCATCTCCCTCAGAATCTCAACAAGGGATGGGTCAACAAGGAAGGTGAATTCCTTATCCGCCTTCTTTCCATCCCTTCCAAATGGTCCCTCCAGGTTGACGAGAAAAAGAGCAGAATCCGGTATGTTCAATCTGCTCCCGAACCCCCTCTCCTCTCTCAAAAATCTTTCCTCAACCCAGTTATCAAGCATCACATCTCCACCAAGGAAGATATGCAGGGAAAAAACAAAAATCATTTCTCCAGCTTCTCTTTTATCTCCTCCATGAATCTCCAGCACAAAAGCAACTGGGCAAGGGAGATTGCGTTTGCATAGTCTTTTTCAGGTGGAAGAAATGGAATCTTTTCCTTACCCGTGTACTCCACTATTGTCTCTATCAACCTCTGGAACATCTCCCTCTCAAGTTCGCCGTCAAATACAAGTATTCCAACCCTCTTTGCATAGTATATGTCAGTTTCATACCTTATCATAAAGTTTCTCTCGGAAAGGGAAAGCATGGAGGCTATACTCAGGGAAAACTCAATGGATGGTGCCGGAGCCTCAAGTTTCCGCTGTATCATCTTCACCTGATAGAGTTCCTCCCCCCTGAACTGCGATGGATAGATTTTTATAACCACATCCGCATATATCTTCTGAAAGTCTATATATTGCTTGTAATCAGGTTCCCTTATCATCATCTCATGCTCCACATCTTCCCTTTTATATCCCCTCTCCTCCACATCCCTCTTTATCTTCCATTTTCTCTTTATTCCCCTGGATGGGTCTATAAATACCTTGAAGTCTATGAGTTCACGCAGTTTTTTTGTGTAGAAGGGATGCAGTCCCTCAATGATGATTATGGGAGTCGGGGAGAAGGGGACAGGAGGGTCGAATTTCCCTGTTTTATGATTGTAAACGGGTTTCTGTATCGTTTTTCCCTCCTTTAAAAGTGCAAGATGCTCCTCAAGCAGGTCAAGCCTGTTTGCCTCCGGATTAAGGGGAGTGATACCTGCACGCTTCCTCTCCTCCCTGTCCAGGGAATGATAGTCATCAAGAGAAAAGGAAGATACTATATCCTCACCTATGAGTTCCCTTATACCTCTTGTGAGGGTTGTCTTTCCCGAACCCGAGTCCCCTGCAACCCCGATTATGATTATCCTTTCACTTTCTCTTATAAGGTTTCTGAAATTCCCCATTTCTCTATCGCCTTTTTGAGTGCAGGTGGGGGATTGTCAAGGGGTTTTCCCTCAAGAACCATGGAAAGCGCCTCCCTCACAGCCCTTGCCCCCTCCTCAGTTCCATCCGGATGCCCGTGAATCCCACCACCAAACTGCAGAATAACATCCTTTCCGAAGATTGAATAAAGGGCAGGTATGTGTCCGGGATGAAGCCCACCCGAGGCAACTGGAAATACCGGTTTTATCCCGTAAAATTCACCGGTTATTGCATCCCTTATCCTCAAAACATCCTCCTTCTCCCCCTCCATCTTCCCCACAACCGTCCCTATGTGCAGCTGGTCCACACCACACATTCTTAAAAACTTTGCAAGAACAAGCATGGAGATTCCATGGTCCTTCTTCCTTGTGAATGCAGCATGCATTGCACGGTGGGCATGGATTATTATTCCAAAGTCGTGTTTTCTCAGGGTCTGCAGTCCTGAAAATCCACAGGTTACAACATCAACCGTGATGAACTTCCCTCCAAGTTCTTTAACAAGTTCCGCCCTCCTCAGCATCTCCTGGGTCTCTGCAGTTATGTTCGGAAGATACCCCTTCTCCTCCCCTGTTTCATCCTCCGCCCTTTTCACTGCATCAAGGGAAAGTTTCAGTCTTTTCTCAAATGGATTGAAGTCCTGGGATGTTAGATTCTCATCATCCTTCACCAGGTCACATCCTCCTCTGAGCGCCCTGTAAACGACCTCTGCATGTTCCTCGGGTGAAAGCCCAACCTTTGGCTTCACAATGGTTCCAACGAGTGGTCTTTCTTCTATTTTCAGTTTCTCCCTCACCCCATCTATCCCGAATGCAGGTCCGGAGAATGAAAGGGCAATGGAGCGGGGTATTTCAACATCCTCAAGCCTCAACCCCTCCACCTCCCTCATTCCAAATATGTTTCCTGCAATGGATGAGAGTATCTGGGGAATGTTTCCTTTTTCAAAAAGTTCTCCTGGATATGCAACCTTTATTACATCATCCCTTATCTCAAACACCCTCGCCCTGAGTCTTTCTCTTATCTCCTCCTTCATTGTCATCACATCGGTCCATGTCCCTATGGAGGACTCTGCTGCAACAGCCTCTGCGGCACGCCTTAGGTCATGTGCCTTAACCCTGAAGGTGCATATAAGATCATCCTCCCCGGGGGTATAAGTAAGTTCAACGTATCCCATATTATCCTCCTTATTAAAAAATAAAAAACGGAGAGGGCGGGATTCGAACCCGCGAGAGGGTTTTACCCCTCTAACCGATTAGCAATCGGTTGCCTTCAGCCACTCGGCCACCTCTCCATGGCGGAGGGTGAGGGACTCGAACCCCCAAGGGCTTGCGCCCAGCGACTTTCAAGGCCGCCGCCTTACCAGTTAGGCTAACCCTCCCTTTTATTATTTTATATTTTTTTCATGGTTTGTCAACCTGCCGACGGGTGTATAATAAAAATATCTGATAAATATCCAGGGTTATCCAGGTTATGGGGCTGGTTATGGAAGAGGTTAACTCAAGGAGGTAGAGATGGGGAAGGTATCAGGAGGGAGGAGGGGGAATTTCCCC
>JAPDKE010000021.1 GCA_029258725.1 bacterium
TGTTCCCGGGGGTAAAGTGGTAAAGACGAGGATTGAGTACAGGAATGTTAAGATTAATCAGGGTTTAAAGGACGAGCTCTTTTACATTCCTGAAGGAGGTAATGAGGAGAGAAAATAAAGGGAGGTTGAGATGAAGAGATGGAATTATGTATATAGGTTTAAATATTTCATTCTTGTAATTATGGGAATATTTAACTGGTGTAGATGTGCTGTTGAGAGGCATACATATCATGGTTCTGCTTACTATCATCCAAATTGGTTTCCTGATGGCAAGATTGTATACCTTGAGAATTATGATCGTTGGCGTGAAGAGAGGCTTTTTCCGTTTGGGGATAGATATATTACTCTTGCTGATGTCTGGTATGTATGCGAGATGGACTCTGATGGAAGTGAGCAGAGGAGGATTGTGGAGCTTCCGTTTGAATGGGACTTAGGAGGAAGTCATCCTTGTGTTTCTGCTACGAATGATAAGATTGTGTTGGGGAATGGGAGTGATGGTATCTGGGTATTAAATAGGGATGGTTCGGGTTTAAAGAAGATAGTGGTGGAGGGATGTTATCCAGATCTTAATCCAGAGGGGACTAAGGTGGTTTATGAGAAACCCAAGAAAGGTATCTGGATATATGATTTAATCACGGGAAAGGACACCTGTATTATTTCAGACACTCTTGCAATGATGCCTGCATGGAGTCCTGATGGAGAAAAGATAGCATATGTAAGGAAAGATACAAGCCAAGCGCAAGGATATCCTTGGTATAATACTGCTTTAAGAGTCTTTTTTCTTTTTACTAATAATATTCAAGAGATATATAATCCAAAACAGTTTATCGAATCTCCTCACTGGGCTTATGATTCTCAGCGAATATTAGTTTATAATAACTCGCAAGGAACAGGTGTGATCATTAATCTTGCTACTCAAGAGGTACAAGAGGGATTTATGACCGGAAATTGGGCCCCCCATCAGGATATGGTGATATACGGTGATGGTAGCATATGGATTTCTGACTTAAAAGGAGAGAATATTAAATGTTTAGCAAAAGCATATACAAAGGAGGAATAATGAAAAGATATCATCTTTTTTCTATCATTCTTGTTTTTCTTGGGCTTAATGCCCAAGAACCCTATCGTCCCTATCCTATAATTTGGTGTCATGGATTATGGTCAAGTCCAGGGACATGGGGAGTGGGAGAGTGGGAGGTAGAAGGAGATCCCCATAATCCTGATAATGTGGAGATTAAAGAATTAAGAGAAGGACCAGGTTCTACCATATGGGAGATAAAACAGACATATTTTGATGCGTTGGCTCCTAATTATTATCCTAATTATTCACCTACAAACCTTCATCACATCTATCAAGAGGTAGTATTATTTGATCCATCTGATGCATCTATTGATTACAGGGATGAGAATGATATAGGGAGAGGGTGGAAGTTAGTGAAAAAAGCAAGGGAGGTTCTGAGGGAGTATTATGGGGAGAACTGGGAGAATAATCCCGATGCAAAGGTCATCTTTATAGGTCATTCTATGGGTGCACCTTCTATAAGGTATGCTCTTGAATATGACCCTGTACTTGCAGACCATACTTATAAGGTAATAACAATCGGGGGAGTTCATCAGGGTTCGGTCTGGGCTACTCCTGGTATAAATGCACTTTATCTTGGTGCAACTCTTTATTATCCAATGATTCTACTGTTTCGTGAAATATTCCAGAAAGTAATAGAGAGTGAGGCTGTAAACCTAATCTGAGCGATTTTTGTGGGTAATTTTGTGTAGGGGGTTGACGGGATTATTGTTCTCTGCTATAATTCAGGCATGGGTAAGGGAAAAATAAAAAATCACCCGCCGGGTGAACGGCGGGTGAAAAACCAAAAAACAAAGGAGATCAAAATGAAATACAAAAAGAATGTATCTCTTTTTTCCGGGAATGTCAAGTGTAAAATTTCCAGGGTTGAGCCTACGGGTGAGAGGCTGAGTGCCAGGGGAGGGCTTGCATGGGTCGTGAGGTATATTGAGCAGACAGGGATATATGAGTTACTTGAAAGGTATTTTGGAAAACTCAAGCGCACCTCAAAGGGCTTACCTCTTTTAAGCATTATAAAGCAGATACTGTGCTTCTTCATTGATGGTACCGCTTTTTCTCTTGTGAGGTTTGATGAGTTGAGGGAAGACCCCGGGTATGCAGGGGTTATAGAGGAGCCAGAACTTGTATCCTCTCATACGGTAAAAAGGTTTTTTAGAAAGTTCAACATCTTTCTTCTGAGGAATTTCAGGTTTATTTTTCACAGGCTCTTTATCTGGAGGTTAAGGGTTGAGAGACCTTCATTTATTGTTCTCGGTGTTGATACCATACCTCTTGACAATTCAGGCGCTAAGAAAAGGGAGGGTGTTTCTTATACCTATAAAGGTTTTTATGGGTTTCAGCCTCTTGTTATTTCCTGGAACGGTCTGCCTGTGGATGCCATTTTCAGGGGAGGGAGCAGGCATTGCAATTATGGTGATACTGTCAAGTCCATGATTCATGGGCTTGTGAGGCTTATAAGGAAGTATTATGACCCTGAGGTTTCTGTTCTTGTGCGTATGGATGCTGGCTTTTTTGACGGGAGCAATTTTGAGTTTTTTGAGGAACTTGGGGTTTACTATGTATGTGGTGGCAGGCTTGATGAGAGGGTTATAAGGCTTGGAGAGACAGAGAAGGAGAGGGGTGTAAAATTTTATTCTTCTCCCAGGGCTTCCTGGGAGTGGGTGGAGTTCAGGGACAGGAGGAGAAACTGGGCTTATGAGAGCAGGGTTATTTTTCTCTGGAAGGTCTCGGAGGATGGGCAATTGAAACTGGAGTTTGCCAGGGAGAGGTCAGTTATTTATACAAATTTACCAGAGGATAAATTTTCCGGGAAGGTGGTTATAGGTCTTTATCATAAGAGGGGGGAGGATGAACTTTTTAACAGGGCTATTAAGGATTTTGGGACTGAGCGTATGCCTTTTAAGTCATTTGAGAGTAACTGGGCTTTCTTTTACTTCATGTTGCTTGGTTTCTTTTTATGGGAGTGCTTCCGGAGGGATGTTATTGGAGCAAAAAGATACCCGTCTGTTTTAAGGAGACTTTTTATTGATATTCCTGTTAGGATAGTGAGGAAGGGGAGAAGGATAATTCTCAAGGTTCCGTTTTGGGTATATAAAAGGTTAAATCTTGAGGCACTCTGGAAGAAGGTGCAGAGAAGCCCACCTGTGAGTTTAAATGCATAAAAGACTCCCTGCAGGGATAAAACTCCGGAGGAAATTTTCCTTCCCAGGGGAAGGTGAGGGGCAGTTCAGGGATTTTCCCGGGAAATTAGAGATTCTTTCACCCACCAACCCTCATACACCCCTTCCACAAAAATCGCTCAATTTAGGATTATTATCTATTATACTCCCTACTTTTCCATAGCATGGCGCATGTTTTATGATGTCAATATCTGCTCCTAAAAGGAACCACAATGTTCCCCATGTATTATATGCATCAGCTATGAATTTTTTAACTTTTTCCTGATTGTTGTCACCAGAGTAACTGGTAAGGATATCCTCAATAGAATAAAACTTTGCAGGAACACCCTTTTTATGCTTCCACCGAATTAATGGCTCCCATGCAGATTTCCAATCTTCTCGAGAAATTATTACATATTCGTAATCACCGGGAGGAAGTATTTTAGAGGTTTTTCTCGGCGCAGACTTCAATAACTCTTTATATGCCTCAACATCTTCAGGATTTACGACCATACATTTAACAACTTTAGCCATATTCTTTATTATTCTTTCATGAAAACCGAGCGCCTCGCCTTCTTTATAATATATTCGCAGTTTAATATACTCAACTAATTCCAGTTTTCCTTTCGCAGGTATATATCTTATCGGACATATATAAAATGCACCTATTTGGAAGCCTCCCTTTGTACCTGTTCTTATATTTTGTACGATCTCACTAGGATAAGGTGTTTCCTTTTCAAGTATCTCTGGTTTCAGAGGGACAAATTCTGGATCGGAGTAATTTTTTATGAGTGGTATAGGCGGTTGCTTTGGATATAATTCGTATTCACCTGGTATATCTGTTTTCTCAATTTCTGCAATTTCGATCTTTTCTATTTCAGCGCCTGGTGGTAGCGCTATCCTATAATGATATACTGGGTAACACGGCTCACCAATTTCTCCTCTGAGAATTGCACCACGCATTTCTATAACATCATAACCTTGTTCTTTATTAAACATTATATCGTTCTTAGAAAAATAGAATGTCCTTTCGATTACACCTGCTGACAACCTCAATACAGTCAATAGCATTCCTAAAAAGGAAAGATATCTTCTCATAGTCCCCCCCTACCATTTAATCTCTATCATATCCTCCCAATACCTAACGCGAGGACTCATAGTCTCTGTTGTATCATAGCAACTACCACAATAGACAAATACGTGCAAGTATGGATGCCACCAAAGTCCCATTGGGTTTGTATCTATTAAAAAATACCAGCATCTATCCTTAATAAGGAGTGTGTCCCAATAAGTAAAAATCGTATCCCCTTTTTCCAGCATATACGGTAACTCGTAAACTCTTATCTTTGTTGAATCCCATTCCATTGTATCTGCACCCACTATCTCATAAAGAACTATTTCTTCTGCCTCTTTAAGAGATATGCATTCTTCATTTTTTGGGCATCCCAGAAAGAAAAGTATAAAAAGAGGAATAATTGCCTTCTTAAACATGGTGCCCCCTTTCTTGCTTTTTTAAAACAAAAACCCCTTCCTCCTTTACCTCCCTCTCGGGATGGG
>JAPDKE010000028.1 GCA_029258725.1 bacterium
AATTGGGGAAAGAAGCTTACGGTATGAGGGATTTGCACTGCTATGATTTCGAACCTGTGAGAAAGAAGTGCTCTCTTTCTGTCCTGTTAACAGGGATGACGATTAATCTTGGTTTCAGGGAAAAGAGGGTTATTCAGAGGTTATCAGAGTGGTGATGTGGAGAAGACCTTAAACAAAGTACTGCTTAAAAAGTTCCAGAAGGAGCTGATTGTAAACAACTACTCCTACGCAAGAATCCAGAAGCTTTTATCACACCTCATTGTGGTGGCAAAAAACTTTCCCGAACTCGACTTTGAGAAAGCCACTTCTGAAGACCTCAAAGATGTAATAGCCTGGGTCCAGAGGAGGAACATCTCGCCTGAAACAAAAAGGGACTACAAGATCGCTCTAAGAGTCTTTTACAAGTGGCTCGAATATGGGAGTGTCAGAGACAAAAGAGCACCATCTGTAATGTCGGACATAAACGTCTCGATCAGCAGGAGGGAGCAAAGGCTGCCTGAGGACATGCTCACAGAGGACGATGTTAAAAACCTGATAAAGAACGCAACGAATTCCAGAGCGAGATGCCTCATAGCCCTTCTCTGGGAAACTGGGGCGAGGATGGGTGAGATAATCGACTTGAAGGTTAAGGACATCAAGCCGTGGAGGTATGGCTATCAGGTTATCCTGAAAGGTAAAACCGGCAGCAGGAGAATTCCCCTCATAATCTCGGAGCCCTACATAAACCAGTGGCTTGAGGAGCACCCGCTCAGAGATTCTGACAGCTGGCCCAACGTATGGCTCTGGGTTCACATCAGCGAGCAGAACCACGGAAGGGGAAAGATCAGGGGAGAGAAGGCTGACTACGCCTCACTTGTTAAGGACATAAGGAGGGCTGCAAAGAAGGCTGGAATAAACAAGCCCGTAAACCCTCACAACTTCAGGCATTCAAGAGCAACATTTCTTGCAAACTATTTAACTGAGGCGCAGATGAACCAGTGGTTCGGCTGGGTTCCCGCAAGCAGGATGCCCTCAAGGTACATTCACCTTTCCGGCAGAGATATTGATGTTGCCTATGCAACAATGCACGGACTTGAGAGCGAGAGCGAGAGGAAACCCAAATTTGTTCCAAAGAAGTGCCCAAGATGCGAGCTTGAAAAGATACCTGCTGAGAGCAACTTCTGCCCAAGATGTGGTGCTCCTCTCGATGCGAGAGTTGCCAAGGATGTTGAGGAGGCTGAGAGCAAGGTTATGGAAGCTTTTGCATTGCTTGGAGATCTGGATGTTGTCAAGATGCTTGAGCTTGTAACAAAGCTCTACAAGACTGCGAGAGAGGACAGGAGTGTGAGGGAGCTGCTGAGTTTGGTTAGGGAATGATATGTGGTTGGATTGCATGATTTTGATTTTAAAGAGTGAGTGAGGAAGTTGTAAACGATTTCGAAAATTTTTTCAAGTTCAATTTCATATAATTATATGGTGTTCCATCAACACACCATTTAATCTCCATTCAGACAACTCCATACTCAAAACAAATAGCTAAATCATCTCCTATTCTAACGGGACACAACCATATTACCTAAAACCGAAAATAAAACCACTATAAACCGTAAAATTAATAAATCTCAGCGATTATACATTTTCTCGGTGATTTAAATGAGATTACCGGTCATTCCAGTGAAAGGAGACGAAAGATGGGAGCTTCTATCGAAAGTCATGGATAAGCTCGAAACGAGGGAAACAAAGAAAGCTTTAGCGAGGAATGGAATAACACCTGTAAATAACACCATAAAATTCCTTAAAATTATCATTCTGGCAATGTTCTTTGAATTAGAGATATCCTACGCTGTTAGCGAACTAAATAAGCGTTATGAACTCAGAAAATTTTTAAGGATAGATGACGAGGTTAAATTGAGATCAGTCTACAACTTCATGTCAAAATTTGAATCGGAGCAGTTCATAAACTTAGTTTTCTCAATTCTTAACGTAAATTCAAAGAGAAGGAGAAAGAAACCATCTATTTTAATATTAGATTGGACTGATATATCGCTCGATCTAAATCCTTTCAGAAGGAGGGATTTGAAGAATAAACCCTACAAGTGGGGTTATTCAACAAAAGGGTTCTTCCTTGGTATGAAGATGATGATTTTAATTGACTACAAGACTCTGACACCCCTATTCTTCCATGTTTATCCAGCCAATATCCATGAAAGCCGTATATATCCTTTAATTTTAGAAATGCTTAAGAGAAGAAAGCTGATCAGGTTTGGAGATGCAATAATCATGGATAGAGGTTTCTACGCCTACAAGAACTATCTGATCGGGATAAGATACGGTGTTGTTCCTTTGATAATTCCAAGGGAGAAATTCAGGTTTAACAGGCTTGAAGGGTTAATAAGCTATCCTCTCTTCATATTTAACTCGAAGAACGTTGAGAAGGAGAAGAAGAGATATAGGAGGCTCGTAAAGAAGTTGGTTGAAGGACTGAAGACGAATCTGAAGAAATTGAGAGCGATAATAGAGGACGTTATCAAGCTGGGGAAAGAGGCTTACGGTATGAGGGATTTGCACTGCTATTCTTTCGAGTCTGTGAAAAAGAGGTGTTCTCTTTCTGTCCTCTTGACAGGGATGACTTTTGAGTTCGGTTTCAGGGAAAAGAAGGTTATTCAGAGTTGTCGGAGTGGTGAGATGGAGAAGACCATAAATTAACTTTACATACGCAGGAGCATCGCCACTATTTTTGACAGTTACTCTTACGTCTTCTAACAAACAAGAATCTCCAAATTTTTGAGAGTGGCAGCCATATACTTTCAAAATTTCGACTTTCGGTCCGCGAATGAATATTTTCCTCTCGTCGACTACTTGTCCATTGTACACAACACGAATAACGTCGGTCTCATTGAAGATATTCATGCTACTTTTCGATAAGGGTAGTCTGATGGGTAGCTCTCGAATGTTTTCAACAGTCTTTGAACTTAAGATACCACCATACTGGTCGAGCAGGTAAACTGTTATGGGCAGCTTTTTGAACGATACATTTACAACGACGTAGGGTGCAATAGAACCGGTAATTTTGTAGTCTACTATTTCAGCGGTTTTTTCACTCGAAAATGGAGTGGTCTCGACTATCGGTGTTTTTTCTAGAGTGTTAGACATCCTTTCTTGAACACATTCCCCGAGGGTGGTGGATAGGAGCAGGATTAAGACATACAACCCCGCCCGCCCTTACCATTAATTTTTTCATGAGTGAAATTACTCTTCGCTGTTTGTAAATACCTACAATCAAACGAAAAACTGAAGCTTTGGCAAGAGCAGCTATGCAGAGCATTGTCCACAAAAGGTTGTAAAAGAAGTAGTAGGGCAAGAGTTTGAGTTCAATACTGTAATTAGTCTTCTTTGAAAGTGCAATCACAGTTAAAGCCCAGATTATGAAGGAAGTGAGCATTGCAATTAGATTCCTTATCACGGAGTTCAAAAATGGATAAGAGGAGTAAGGACACGAATTTGAAATTCACAAAGAACATGAAGGGAAAAATTAAGCTCAAAGCCTTTAGAATGATGCTATCCGGAAGTGTAAAGCCAAATACAAGCCCAACAACTGAGGGACAGAACAAAAACAGGTAGGGAACCCAGAGTTTCGGCTTTTTCAAAATACCCCAGAGGTTTTCTATCACGAACTTCTGCTCCGCCCAAGCTCCACCTTTCCCTCTGAACGAGCCAGTCTTTAAAGCTCGATGGTGACTTCGTTATCGCTCTCCCATAGACTCCAACTCTGTATCCGTTAAGTCCTAACCTTACGCCCAACTCCGTATCTTCGTTTATACATCTCCTGAATCCGCCCAATTTTAAAAGGATGTCCTTCTTTATTCCGAAAGCAGCTCCGTTCAGACTTAGGCAAGATCCAAGCTTGGATGCGATCTTTGCAGTTAGAAACATGTTGAAGTATTCTATGTTTGCAAGCCTTTCAATAAGCGAAGAAGCGTTAATTTCCTTCCTAATTTCCACGGCATCGAACTCCTCGAAACCTTCCAATTCTGCTATTCTGGTGTCGGAATCCACGAAAATTATGTAATCTCCCTCAGCTATGGCAACAGCATCGTTCAAAGCCCTCCACTTCCTCCTCTTATCGCTTATCGTAGTTTTTAATCCGTATTCTCTTATAATCCTCAGGATTTCGTCGTTCGGCTCGTCCGCTGCAATAATTATCTCGAAACCCCTATCTGTCAGTTTTCTCACATTCTCTTCGATAAAACCGGGCTCCCTGTAGGCTATCAGAACCGTCGATTTTTTCATTCAAGCATCTTCTCCAAATTTTCGATCTCCTCTATCATCCTGGACTTTAATTTCCTCAAAACCTTTATCGGATTTTCGGCCCTGTAAACGTAACCGATCCATCCCTTTTTTACCATCTCCCTCTTTACAATCCCTTTCTGACTCAAATCCTTCAGCCTGTCTCTCACGAATCTTGCGGATAAATCCAGCTCCTTTGCTATCTCGCTAACCCTCATCTCTCCCTTTTCCAAAAGCAGGGAGTATATCTTTGCATCTGACGGCTTGAACCTCAGCTTTTCCAAGACCTTCTCGATGTCAAGTATTACGTTCCTCATGGAACTCACCATCTAAA
>JAPDKE010000011.1 GCA_029258725.1 bacterium
ATTTTTAAATTAGCTGATGGTTTTTAGAGAAGCCCCACTATCAGAAGAACCACCGCTAATATTGTTAAAACCAAAAGGGATTTTGTAAGGCCTTTTTTCTTCTCCTCCATTCCTTCCTGCACACCGGGCAGTGGTTGAGTTTCATTTTTCTGCTGTTCCGTAATTTTCGTCTTGTTGAGCTCTGGTGTTTGCTCTGTTGTTTCTTCCTGAGGAACTTCTTCTTTAGGAGGAGATGCTAGCTGTGTCTGTTTGACCGCAACATAGACATTGTTGAGGTCATCAGTATTTGTTTCATAATAACAATATGATTCATCCATACCTGTCTGTTTTGTTGGAATCTCAATCCAATCGCTCCCGTTCCATTTCATGATAACTATTTGGGTTGAGTTTGGATCAACACCTTTAGATCTCAGCTCGTCCAGACTCATCCTGAACTTTATCTTTCCGCTCACATTAGTTTCTCTGTCAAGAGTTACTTCTATTTTCCATGCTGAGATTAGGTCATCGGGATCTGGTATTTCTGGTAGGAGTTCCTTTACCTTTTCAACTTTCAGTTTTAACTTCACATCGTTTGAGGGTGTTACGGTTACTGATTGTATTTCTATCTGCTTTGAAATGTAGGAAGGTATTTTGAATTCGTGGGTCTGTCCTGCGTTAATTTCTACAGATATGCTTGTGTAAGAATTCGTCATGCTGATGGATGTACTGGTTGTTCCTCCGCTGGATGATTTTTCTGGTGATGAAGATGGTGCTGAAGCTGGCTCGGACGGAGTTGGAAAGTATGTTTGCCAAGGATGCATTAACGGGTGGTTATCCACGTTATTCTCATCGATTGAATAGGGAGTGTCTCCTATTCCATCTCCGTTTGTGTCGTTGCCGTTGTAATCGCTCCAGTAATTGCCCAGATAGTTTGTGTAGTTTGTTTCGTTGTATGTATATTCTATTTTTTCCGTTGAGTTCCAGAAGTTTGTGGAGCTTTCAGAGTCTACTTGGGTGGGGTTGTTGACGAAGTTGTTGAGGTAGATTGTGTTGTTAGAAGATAAGTAGAGAACAGCGCCCAGATAGTTCCTAGTTATGTTATTTTTGAAGATAGTATTGTTATGAGAAAAAAGTAAAGCAATTCCGTAAGCATTGTTCGATATAATGTTGTTGGTTATCCTACTGTTGTTCGTATTAACGAATTCAATACTTATGATTGTAAAAGAAAGATTTGAGTTCTGTACGGTTATATTGTTTGAATTGATAGCAATTACCTGTCCCGCATCTTCCACAACATAATCTTCCACGCCTTCCAGATAAACGAGGGGCTTGCCGTTAACCGTGTTGTTGATGACCGTGTTGTTGAAAGATTCATCCATTAGCAGCCCTGTTGAAATGAAGGTATTGTTAGTTATAACGGTATTGTTGGCAGTAACATATAATCCAACGGAGTATGAGCTTGGTTTCCCAGCTATGGTAAGACCAGAAATTCTGACATTGTTAGCTCTTATCCAAAAAACAGGTTCATCAGGATTTAGAGGGTTCACAACAGTATCTGTGGGGTTTTGAGAATACGATCTTATTTCAACAGATTTAGTTATGTCCACATTTTCGGTGTATGTTCCCGGGCAGACAATGATGGTGTCACTATCAATTGCTGCATTGATAGCCGCTTGTATGGTTGGGAAGTACAGACCTTCCGGAGAAGAGGGTTGGCATGCTGGAGAGGTCTGGTTTACTACCAAGGTATTATTACCACCTATTATGAGTAGGAAAATAGGAGTTGCCAGCGGTAAATAGTCAACGTTGTCCGAATTAAGGGTGTAGGGAGAATCACATATGTAATCTCCATCGCTATCCACACAGGTTTCGCTGTATCCTGTCCTATCGGGTGTTGCCCAGTAGTTGCCGCCAAAAGCATTATTCCAGTAATTTTTCGATGAATAGATGTAATAGTTATCTGAGTTGTTGAACACATTGTAATATATCGCGTTGTTGTTGGAATTTTCTATATAAACTCCTTCTGCTCCACTATATGCTACTGTGTTATCATAAATGAGGTTATTGGTGGAATCTTGCATTCGAATGCCATTTTGCAGGATAACTCTTACAAGGTTATTAGACACGGTGTTATTGTTTGAGGAATATATCAGCATTCCAAAAGAATTGTGTTCCATAATATTATTTATTATCTTGCTGTTGTTGGTGTTCCAGAACTCGACACCAACAGTTGTGTAAGACAGGTTCAGGTTTTGAACCGTTATGTTGTTTGAATTGATAGCAATAACTTGGCCCGCATCTTCCACAACATAATCCTCCACACCTTCCAGATAAACGAGGGGCTTGCCGTTTACGGTGTTGTTTATGACTGTGTTGTTGAAAGCTGAAAATACTCCTACACCACTCTGAATAAAAATATTGTTTGCTACTGTGTTATTGGTGCTCTCTTCAATCGCCACTCCGTATGTTGAAAAACATACAGTTTCATTTTTTTCCTCTACACAAGTGTAAGATCTCATCATGTTGCCGGAAACTGTGTTATTGTTTGAGTAATATATATACACTCCTGCCAACACAGTTTGGTGTATAATATTGCCCGATAGAATTGTATAGTTGGAATATAAAATCCCGATCCCGAAAATCCCTCCTTCTACCGTGTTGTTTATTGCTTTCGAGGCAGAAGAATATGAGAAGTATATAGCGGCACCATCTTCTAAAAAAGTATTATTGACGATAGTAACATTGTTGGAATATTCTGCCTGGACACCATGTTGGTTGCTGGAGCTTATATTACTATCAGAAACAATGCTATTGTCGGAATAAAACAAGTAAACTCCGTTAGAATTGTTTATAGATATTATGTTTTCTATCCTGCAATAATCTGATCTTTGGACGTATATACCAGCCATATCAGAATAAGAAGCCCCCGTCACCGTGAGACCAGAAATCCTTACATTGTCTGCCGTTACGTTAAAAACATGGTCTTGATAATTGGAAGCGTTCACTATCGTGTCTTTGGGGTTCTGGGAGTAAGAGCGTATTTCAACAGACACATTTACATCCACGTTTTCCGTGTATGTTCCAGGGCAAACAATAATGGTGTCACCATCAATTGCAGCGTTGACCGCATCCTGTATGGTTGA
>JAPDKE010000026.1 GCA_029258725.1 bacterium
AAACAGAACCTCATCCGGGTTCTTTACGGTTTCAATAACATCCTGCTCAGGGATTTCTCTTTCTCGGAGTCTCATTCTGGCGTGGTCGGTGAACTGGATCTCGGTCATATCAGGTCCTCTTCACCTGCGTCGGCTTCTCTGATGAGTCGCTTTTTCTTCTCCTCTTCGTCCCAGCTTTCGAATTCGGCGACGATTTCTTCTGCTGGTTTTTGTGGTTTTAAATGTAGCTTTCTGATTTCCGTTATTTTTTCACGGACTGCATCTTTAATGAAATCAGTAATCGACGAGTAGCCAAGTTCTGGATGCTCTTCGATTATTCTCTCGATCTCATCGAACATTTCTCTCGGTATGCTAATGCCTTTGTACTTTCCTACTGGCATATATACTATACGCATATGGTAGATGATAAAGTTTTCGTTTTGACCATACCTATACCATACTCAAACCACAAACCTTTTAAACTTATCTACCATATACATACCATATAGAAGTGGTAGAAGGTAAGAAAATGAAATACATTCCACTGCCTACAGAGCTGTACAGTGAAATCGATAGACTTGTAAAAGAGAACAGAAACTTAGGGTACCTTTCTGTTCCAGATTTTGTTAGAGATGTCGTCAGAGATAAAATTTTGGAAATAAGAAAACCAAAAATCGCAGAAAACCGCCGCAACGGCAGTTTTGTGGATGCCGAATCAGATTGTGAGGTTTTTGAAGGAGCCGATTCGGCTTGAACGGCTCTGTTCTGAAGTGGCTGCGGAAGCAGAAGATGATGGTATCTTTCAAGGCGACTATGGACAGGCTTTACCTCCTCAACGAACTTGTCGAGCAGGGGGAATTCAAGAGCCGCAGCAAAGCTATCGAGGAAGCCATTGATCTGCTTCTGAGGCAGTACTATCCGGAGCTGGATGAGAACAAGAGGTTGGGGGATTTTGTAAGGGCTGATTTGCTGGTAGGAGGTGAGGAGTAGATGCTTTTTGGTAAGAAGAAGGGTATTCTGGACAGAGTTTTTGGATTCTTCGACAGCGTTGACAGGATTCTCGGCATCTTCGAGGAGCTGATTGAGGAGGGAAGAGAACTCATTGATTTCGTTGAGAACGAGATCAGGAGGCACGAGGAGGAGATCAAGGTATTGCAGAAACACAAGGAGGAGATTGAAGGGAAGATCGAGAGGCTTAGGAAGGTTCTGGGTGATGCGTGATGCCCGAGTTTCCAACTCGAATTTTTTTGCATGCTACGACTGCGATCCAGAAGCTCCATGCGTTCTGATAGTTCCGGAAACTGACCTTAAAGCACAGCCAGTCTGCCCGTTCAATCCGTCGGCTAAGAAATGGGTTGAGTTCAAGCAGGAGGCCGACGGCGATGATTGAACAGGTCCACAACCTGGAAGAGTTCAGGCGGATAGTGGACCAGCATTACAGGATCCACTACACGATTGAGTTTCTCAACAGCATGGATAACGGGAAAATGACCGTCTTTTTCAAGCTCCAGGGAATTTCAAAGCCCTATGCTGTTGGTGACAGACCAATGGTTCACATCGTCGAGTACACCACCATGTTCAGCGTCTCGTGGACTGATAAGGCCGTGGCAGAACTGCTCGAAAAGAATCTAGGGATGAAGACTACTGAAGCAATGATGAAGGTGCTCGAAGAGAAAGCTAAGGAGTTCCTGAAGATTGCAGAGGAATTCAACGCTACGGAAGGCCAGTATATCTTAGGGTGACGAGGATGACATGGCAGAAAGAGGTTTCTGAGCTGATAGAGTACGTAATCTGTGATCTGTTCAATTTAAGGAGAGTTAATGGGTTCTACGATGCCGAAGATGCAAAATTCGCTAAAACCATCGAGATAAAAGCTGCCTCAAGGTACGTGCTCGAATCCGGTAAAAAGAGATCCGGAAGATTCTTTTTTTACCGTGAGAATCATACCAAACTCGGTCTTAAACCGAATCCCCACTACCTCTTCGTCGTCTACACGATTCAGAACGGCGAAATATGGCTCACGGGAATTAAGGAGTTGGAATGGCAGAAAGTTCATCCAATGCTCAATTTTTACAGTGAAAACATCGCAAATCTGGGGATTGGAAGGATATTCAACGTTTCTAATCTTAAGCCCGTTCTCAGGGTGGTTTGAATGGACACCAGCCAAACACTTCCGCAATGATTACCAATTTTTTCAGAAGTTTGGAGAGGCGATCAGCAACCTTATCAAGGCCCACATAGCAATACA
>JAPDKE010000043.1 GCA_029258725.1 bacterium
TGAAGGAGCTGCAGGATGCCCTAAATGAGTACTATGCCCAGTACGGTGAATATCCGGCTGGCTACGAGCAGTATGCAGGAGAAGGATACTTCGAGCCTGCCTATGGAGAATTCTTTGCTCCGGTTGAATATGCAGCCCAAGACTTAACTAGGGTTTTAGATGACATTCCAGGAATCGGGGGAATTTTCAAGGAAGCGAGGAAGCACGGCTTAGCTTTCCCTGCCGTTCTCGGCTTTGCTGGCCTGACTGTAGCAGGAGGCTACTATCTCTTTGCAAAGAAGAAGGTGCACAGAAAGCTGGCTAAGAAGGTGAGAATATGAGCCTCTACAGCGGCCTCGTCTCTGCTGTTAAGACGATAAAAGAGGCGAAGGCTGTAGAGCCTATTAAGGACGTAAAAGGATTTCTCAGGAGGGTAGGACAGACTGGATCAGAGGCAACAAGGGTGACAATTCAGACGGGCAACAAAATAGCAGGAAGCAGACTTGCCAAGTATTTCGCTTATCCTACTGCCTTGGGTGGAGGGGTAGGAGCAGGGATTTACTTTGCAACTAAAGGTATTGCAGAAGGTACGAAGCAAGTCGGAGAAGGGATAAGAAAGGGATTCGGCTTCAGCGACGTAAAGAAGGCAACGCAGACCCTTAGCGGAGTTGCCATGCTGCTCATCCTGCTGCTCGGCGGTCTGTTTGTATATGAAAGGTTCAGGAGGAAGAGGAAATGAGCAGGAAGGTCGTAGGCAGGAAGTACGTCTACTTCTGGAACCCCAAAGCCAAATGCTGGATGAAGGCGAAGCGGCTGAAGAACGGCAGGCTGAAGATTATCGGCAAGGCAACGAAAGCAGAAGTGGAGAAGGCAAGGGGTTGATATGAACGACGCAAAGTTGCAGCAATCTTCACGGCGATAACAGGGCAGTACCTGCTTCTTGCCAAAATTTACTCGGCTCTGACGAAGATTAAGGCAGAGTTCAAAGCCTGTCCGCAGCATCGCCTTATTTTCAACAACAACGGTGGTTGAAATGGCCCAAGTCAAGAAGGCCAAGATTTGCCAGCGGAAGGGAAAACGCATGGTCTGCAGAGAGATAAAGATCAAGTCCGACGTATGGCCGGATGGGGCTTTCGACAGCTACGAGAAGCTGCTGAAGGCTGCGAAGAGGATAGTGAAGAAAGACGGTTATGCTACCGTTATCAGAAGGCTGAACCTCGTCAGAATCTGGAACAAGAACAGGAATCCGAGGCTGGCCAAACGGGTGGAGAAGGTCATGGCGAAGCTTCGCAGGCTGCACGAAAGAGGTGAGATATGATAGCTGTGAAAGCTGGTTTGGGACTACTTGGAGAGGAATATCCGTATCTTGAAGAGGAGGCTGAACAGTGTCCGCATCTTGCGGAGGAGCTTGAAAAATGCAGGTGGCTTAACCTGTTGCTTTTACTCCTGCTCATTCTGCTCCTGCTATACCTGATTTACGAAAAAAGAAAAGGTGGTAATAATGGTGGACGAAGAGCTGATTGAAAGATTGTTTCAGGAGATTTACGAAGAAAAACAGCTGCTGAAAGAGATAAGCTACAAGCTGCAGGGAGATGAGGACTTATACTTGCAGTTTCCAGATGAACTCGAGGAATACGTGCTCGGAACAGAGCCTTCCGAGGGAAAGGAATGGGATTACGAGAAAGAGATCGTGGTTAACAAGAAATTAATGTTTCTGGAATACAAGGTTGGAAGTGGATATGCTGTGATCTACAGAAATGGAGAACCATTTGCTTTCTTTGGCGGTAAAGGAGAAACAGACACGGGATTTATCCAGTTCAAGGATGGGGTTTATTTTGAGACATTAAAGGTTTGCTATAAAATAATTAGGGTTCTTACCAAATCACATCTCAGCCAACCTCTGCAACACCTTCTTCTCCCTGAAACCCAGAGCAACAACCACCCCCACCAAAAGGACATTCAGAGCTGCAAACTTATACACAGATCTCCCC
>JAPDKE010000049.1 GCA_029258725.1 bacterium
TAGGGATTGGGACTTATCAACCCTTTAAGATAAAATATGCGATCAGTAGCTTGACAGCGAAGGTTACGCACAACTTTGGAGGTTGAGGAACGGCTGAACGAAAACATGGTGATACTCCACATTTAATGTATATAATTAAAATCAACTGTATTTATAAATTTTTATTAACAAGTGTTAAATTTCGCCGGGAGTAGTTATAGTATGAAATACGATGTTTTGATAATCGGTGGTGGGCCTGCAGGGATGGTGACTGCAACGACTGCAAAAAAGTTTTACCCTGACAAGAGCGTTGCGATAATCAAGAAGGAGGAGAAGGGTCTGGTTCCATGCGGAATACCCTACGTCTTCAGCACGCTTGGATCGGTTGAGAAGAACATAATGCCGACAAAGCCAGCAGAGAACCTCGGAATCGAGTTCATAATTGATGAGGTCGTGGAGGTTGATGTCAAGGCGAAGGTTGTAAAAACGAAGAGTGGCGAGAGCATCTCATACGAGAAGCTTGTTTTTGCCACTGGCTCAACACCCGTGATGCCGAGAATTGAGGGTGTCGAAAAGGAGGGAGTTTATGCGGTGTCTAAGAACATTGATGATCTCAAGAAGCTTCACGAAGCTGTTAAAGAGGCTGAGAGGGTTGTCATAGTGGGCGGAGGCTTCATAGGAGTTGAGGTGGGAGAGCAGATAGCCAGACTGGGAAAGAAGGTGGCGATAGTGGAGATGATGGACCAACTGTTACCTGCTGCTTTCGACAAGGAGTTTGCAGAAATTGCCGAAGAAGAACTGAAGAAGCTTGGGGTTGAGCTTTACCTTGGATCGACCGTTAAAAGGATAGCCGGCGGCTCCAAGGTTGAGGCGGTTGAACTGGAGGATGGAAGGAAAATTGACGCTGACGTTGTTGTGGTATCAGTTGGTTACAGACCGAACATAGAGCTTGCAGAAAAGGCAGGATTGAGGATAAGCATAGGAAACAGGATATGGACGGATGAGTATGGCAGGACGAGCGAGAAGGACGTTTTTGCTGTCGGTGACTGCTCTGAGGAGAAGGACTTCTTCACGAGGGAGACGAGCAGAGTCATGCTCGCATCAACCGCAACCTTCGAGGCGAGGATAGTTGGGGCAAACCTCTTCTCCCTCAAGGTCGTGAGGGTGAACAAGGGAACCATAGGTGTTTTCTCAACAGTTGTTGGAGACGTCGCCCTCGGTGCCGCTGGCCTTACTGAGGAAGCGGCGAAGAAGGAGGGTTTTGAAGTCGTTGTCGGTTACGGCGAGAACTTCAACAGGCATCCTGCAAACATTCCCGGCGCTGCCAAAACAAGGGTAAAGCTGGTCTTCGCAAAGGAGAGCGGAACGATTCTTGGTGGACAGGTTGCAGGAGGTGCTGAGGTTGGAGAGATGGTCAATCTGATTGCGATGGCTATCCAGAACTACCTGACAGCGTCGGAGATGGACACCCTGCAGATAGGCACGCACCCGCTCTTAACCTCAGCCCCCACAATGCCACCGCTGATAATTGCCGCTGAGGATGCCTTGAGGAAAATGTGACTATCCAAATTTTTCAACTCCCTCTAAGGACCTCCCTGATGGGCAGTTACTATAATTAATGTCTTTTTTTATTTTGAAGATATACAGTAATATATAACATTTTGATTTATATAGTAAATTCTATAAAGCCTTGAAAATTAAAAATGCATGGACGAGAAGGACAGGACGATTGTATCAATTCTGCAGAAAAATGGCAAGGCCACGCTTGCGGAAATAGCAAAGCAGGTGGGAATGTCTGCAATGGGAGTCAAGAAGAGGCTTGACAAGCTCGAAGATGGTAAAATAAAGCTCAAACCCCTCCTGAATGTTGAGGAGCTTGGCGTCATTGCAGTGCTGGCAATGGAAATAGA
>JAPDKE010000004.1 GCA_029258725.1 bacterium
TTTTTCGTGAGAGAAGATACCACTCTTTACTGGAAGGGAATAGCCTTTTATGTGAGTTCTGTTGATTCTGACAGGGTATTCACACCTGAATACTCATACAGATGGGATGGTGGGGAGTGGTCAGAGTGGACCTCTGAGAGTATCTTTTACTTCACCGGTGGAGACGTTGAAACACTCATGACTACGGGATATCACACATTTGAAATGCTCGTGAGAGATGACGCATGGGCAGTTTCAAGGGAAACCCTGAGAATAAGGATAAAAACTGTAAAAAGGGAATGGAAAACTGACACCATCCTCTTAGTGGATGAGACAAACGATCAGTTTGTTCCGGATTCGCTCATCAGACATATCCCACCGACACGCATCCCGGAAGTCATGGACTCTCTAACAGACTGCTTCTATATGAAAGTTCTGGAAAATCCCGACTTTTACGTAAGACAGATAGACATTGGAGGCAATCCACTTTCGTATGAATATTACGACTCAATTGCAAGGTACGATCTTATCATCTATGTAAGCGATGATATGATGGCAAACCAGGGACTCAACGACCAGACCGCGAGACTTCTTATGGATTATCTGAATACAGGTGGAAACCTTCTGATGTGGGGTTGCACGTTGCCTTACCAGCTCGTTTCAGGAACACAGAAGTATGGGAAACCCCTCTTTGTATATCGTTTCTCCATATTTGACCTGAGGGTTCTAGATCCCAATGCTTTTGAACTTCTCCGTGCTGTATCTGTGAATGAGGAACTCTTCCCCAGCCTTGAAGTGGACTCAGCCAGAATAGTACGGGGAGAGCAGAATGGTGCCATCTCACAGGTTGGAGCGGCAGTTCCCATTAACTCCTACATCATCTACCTCTTTGATTCCCGCACGGATTTGGATCTTTTCGAGGAAAGAGGATGTGGATTCAGATACAAGGACGACACTTACGGTGTGGTATTCTATACCTTCCCGCTGTACTGGATGAAGATGGAAGACTTTGAAACCTGCGAACCTGTAAGAACGGTGGTGCAGAACTCCATCAAATATCTGCGTGGTGAACTGGAGATAAAATAAAAGTGAGTTAAAAATTTAAGGGGGGCTTAAGCCCCCCTTTCTTTTTTCCTTTTTATAACCATCACCTCACCAGCACGAACTTTCCACCGGCCTTTCCATCGGGTGTCTTTATCATGTAGAAGTAAACTCCTGGAGTGAACCTGCTTACATCCACTCTCACCTCATTCATCCCCATCTTCATTCTCATATCGCGTCTGTAAACTTCTCTGCCGGCAACATCGTAAATGGTAACGGCAACATCGCCATCTCTGGAAAGAGCAAGCCTTCCTGTAAGGTCTCGAGAAACCACATTCCTCCTGCACACCCACATGCATCCTTTCTTTTCTCTTTCGACGCCCTGGGCTCCCTGGATTACCATGACATTGTTGTCTATATCCTCATCAGCAAGACATGCAACCTCTAAGTAGAAGACATTTGAATCCTCAGGCAGCCAGAGAGTATCCTCTCCATAGGGTGTAACGTATATGAGAGTATCAGGGGTTAGCC